>JABMPJ010000021.1 GCA_013203785.1 Lentisphaerota bacterium
ATGATCGGAAGTAGGGGCCGGAGGGCTTCCCCGGCGCCGACGTGCCTGACGATCCGGCACGCCGCTACGCCTGACCGATGATGCGTTGCCTATATGGCGATTGCGCACCACTCCGGCCATCTCAGATGAAATATCCCTGGCACCCAAGGGGGGGTATCGAGTACATGGTTGACGCGGGTCTTGGGCTGCGGGTATCTTCTTGGCCCGTTGGACAGAGTAAGGAGCGGGTTAGAGCATATGGCTAAGGGAAAGAAAGATCAGAAGACGGAGCAGCAGGATGCCGAGGCGAACGCCGCGGCTTCTGAAGCGGCTACCACGGGCACGGAGATCCAGGAAAGTGATGTCATTGTTGAGCCGGAGAGCACGCGCTTGCTGCGGCTTCAGGCTGACTTTGACAACTTTAAGAAGCGGACCATCCGGGAGCGCAACGAGACCTATCGTCGCGCCAACGAAGATCTGATGGAGGAGATGCTGCCGGTGATGGACCACCTGGAGCTGGCGCTCGAGGCGGCCGCACAGCACAACGCCGACCATGCCATGGTCGAGGGCTTTCGCCTCGTGTCTGATCAGCTGTGCTCGGTGCTTGGCAAATTTGGCCTGACCCCGATTGATGCAACAGCGGCCGAGTTTGATCCCAATCTGCATGAAGCGATTTCCCATCTTCCTTCCCCAGACGTAGCCGAGAACCATGTCATGGTCATGACGCGCCGTGGCTATAAGCTGGGCGACATGCTCCTGCGCGCGGCGCAGGTCGTGGTGTCGAGTGGCGATCCATCCGCTGTCGCGGAGGCAACCGCGACGGAAGAGGATACCTCCACAGAAGTGGAGGCTTAAGCATGGCTACGAAAACCGATTACTATGAACTTTTGAGTGTGGCTCGGACGGCCTCGGCCGACGAGATTAAGAAGGCCTACCGTAAACAGGCGATGAAATATCACCCTGACAAGAACCAGGGCGACGAGGTTGCCGAGGCCAAGTTCAAGGAGATTTCTGAGGCCTACGAGGTTCTCAGTGACGAGCAGAAGCGGCAACGCTACGACCAGTTCGGGCACGAAGGCGTCAAGCAGTCCTTTGGTCCGGGCGGGTTTGATTTCTCGCGCGACTTCACGCATGCCTCCGATTTGCAGGACATTCTGGGCAACCTCTTCGGTGGGGGCGGCGGAGGGATGTTCGATGATTTCCTAGGCGGGGGCGGTGGACGGCGCCGTTCGCGCACGGGGCCGCAGCAGGGCTCCGACCTCCGTTTCAATCTGGAGATCGATCTCGAGGAGGCGGCCTTTGGTTCGGAACGTGAGGTGAGCCTGCCTATCTCTGAGGAGTGTGGCGACTGCAAGGGCTCGGGCATGGCCAAGGGCGCCAAGCCGGAGTCTTGTCGTCACTGCGCCGGACGCGGTAACGTGATTTCGGGCGGCGGTTTTTTCCAGGTACGCCAGACCTGCCCTGTCTGTGGTGGTGCAGGCACCATGGTGACCAATCCATGTGGCAGCTGTCAGGGCACCGGGCGCTGCAAGGTGAAGCGGCGCCTGACACTCAAGATCCCCAAAGGGGTCGATAGCGGATCGCGCCTGCGTTTGAGCGGTAAGGGCGAGGGCGGTGTACGAGGGGGCCCAGCTGGCGATCTGTATGTGGTGATGCATGTCCGCCAGCACGATCTGTTTGAGCGGCGCGAGAGTGATCTTTACTGTGAAATACCGATTCCACCGCATATGGCGGCACTGGGTGGCGAGGTCCAGGTACCGACCATCGATGGCTATGCCAAACTCAAGCTCTCGCCGGGCACCGAGAATGGGAAGGTCTACCGTTTGCGTGGGAGGGGCATGTCGGACGTGGATGGCTACGGCCGCGGCCAGATGCATGTGCGTGTGGTTCTGGAAACGCCCGCCAAGCTGAGTTCGGCCCAGAAGAAGGCGCTGAAAGTCGTGGCGGATCTGGATTCGGAGAAGAACTACCCTGGTGCCGCGCACGTCAAAGAGATGGCCGAGGCCTTCTACGAGCGCAAGCAGGCGATCAACCGAAAGTAGTGGTATGCACCGCTGTTATCTCGCTCCCGAGCGCTGGCAGGATGGCGTGCTGATTCCCGATCGCGATGAGGGGCACCACCTGCACCATGTCCTGCGCGTTGAGCCGGACGATGTCGTGACGCTGTTCGACGGCTGCGGTCGTCAGGTTCAGGCGCGCGTGGCCGCGGCTGATGCGGGAACGGTGAGGCTCGAACCGATCAGCGCCATTGAACGGCTCCCACGTACGACACCCACCATCGCCCTCTTACAGGCCGTGCCCAAGGGCACGCGCATGGACACGATCGTGGAGAAAGGTACCGAGCTGGGCATGGCCCGCTTGGTACCGATCATGACGGATCGCACCATTACGCGTCTGGACGGTGCCAAGGCGGACAAGCGTTCCGAGCGGTGGGCGCGCATTGCTTTGAGCGCTGCAAAGCAGTGCGGCGTTTGTTGGATTCCTGAGATCGCGCCGGTGCAGTCGCTGGCCGATGCGCTCACATCCCGCCCGACGGGCGACATCCTTCTTGTGGGGGATCTACTCGGAGAGCCGCGGCCCATGGCCGAGGTGGTGGATGACGTGATGGCCCGAGCGCCCTCGTCCATCTCGCTGGTGATCGGTCCCGAAGGGGACCTCACGCCTGCCGAGATGGCGTCCGTCTACCGTGCTGGGGCGATCGGCATCAGCATGGGGCCGTTCGTCTTGCGTACGGATACGGCCGCCCTGTTCGGCCTGAGCGTTCTGGCGAGTCGGGTGGCGAAGAGGCCACAACGCGGTTCCTGAAGCTGTCGCGTTTTCTCTAAAATGTAGCGTTGGCCGTCTCGGCCAACTGTTGGCCGGGGACGGCCAACGCTACAGGAAATCGCAGGCGACTCCCTACCGCTTCGGTGCGGGAGCCATGCCGGGGATGGTCATGAAGCTTTGTCGGCGAGTTTGCATCTCTTGGCGCAGGGCGTTGAAGCGGGCATCCTTGTTAATCAGATCCTGGGCTTCCTGCCCGCCTCTACTGATTGCGAGCTCCAGGGAGCGAATCGCACCGTTCCTGTCCTTGGCATTGAGGCACATTACGGCCATGTCGACGCGTGCCTTCCAGTCGTTGGGTGCGCGCTTCAGATAGCCCTCCAAAGCGAGCTGGGTCTTGTCGGGGTGTCTCGCGACGGCATACATGCGCGCGATATTGAGCAGGACTTGGGGGGGCGTGTCGGGGGGCATGATGCCGATGCATTGATCGAGCGATGCCACCATCTCGTTGATCAGGCCGCCCTGCTGATAGAGCTGAGCAATCCTGAAGCGATATGCCGGGGGCAGGGACGTATTCCGGGCCATGGAGTCGACCAGCTGTTTAAAATTGGAGCCCAGTCCGGCCTTGAGATAAAGCTCGGCTAGTTCAATCGCCTTGACCACATCAAGCTTATTCTCGCTCATCGCTCCCTGAAGCTCCTGGATGCGACTGTTCATGCTCTCGATCGAGGTCAAGTGGTTCAGAAAGCTGGGTACTTTCAGGTTGTGGGGATCCCGCTCCTGGAAATCGAGCATGAGCTCGCGTGCATCCTTGATGCGCCGTTGACGCAGAAGGACCTCCTGTGTCAGGCGGAAGTTGGCTTCCGGGCTCAGGGGGTAGAGCGAGCGAGCTTGTTGAAAGGCCTGCTCGGCATCATCAAATTGGTTGCGATTCGCATACAGACCGGCAATGGCACTACGTAGCTTGGAGAAGGATTTGCGGGCAACAACGTCGCGCATGAATTTGGGGTCGCCGATGAGTCGTCGGGTGTACCAGTCCCAGAAATCTTGATCGTTGCGGATGGTCCGGCTGTCGAGCGCGGTCTTGTCCTTGTTGATCTTCATGATCAGACCGTGAGGTGTGAGGTAGGGGTACATCCACTGGATGACGTAGCTCTCCTCAACATAGAAGTCGTGTCGGTAGTTGTTGTAGTCGAAGATCATCTCGGCCAAAATCCCGTTGATCTCCATGACGCCGAGGGCACCGCTCACCTGGACGCGGCCATTTTCGATCTTGAGATCGGCGTTCTGTGGGCGTTTGCCAGATTTGACCTCCTCGACATAGCGCTGGAAGGAGTGCGCGCTGTCCGGTTCGGCCGGAATCCAGATTTGGTCGCCGTAGAGATCGCGCATCACGCTCATATAGGTGTTGTCGGCCAAAGCGTTCTGGGTAATGAGGTAGACGTCCTCACGGACGCGTGCGCCATAGATCATGTAGGTGGGGACGAACCGTCCGGGATCGGTGCCGCCAAAGAAGATGGCGTTGGGGCCCATTTCGGGCGGGAAGGTGGGGTTGGGGAGCGGCTCCTCGGTGGGATCGAGTTCTTCGCTGATGGCCTCAGCCCCGCGCAACTGATAGTTCCCGAATTGCCAGCCGAAGTCGTGCCCATTCTGTTCGGCCCCGCCCGAGGTGCGGATCAACTCCTTATTGTAGCCGTTCTCGTGCAGCGGAACGAGGGGCAGCGCGCAGGCTACGGCCAGGCTGAGCCACTTTAGGGCGGGTTGTTTCTTGAAGAGTGTTTCAAATACGGCCAGGCCGCAGATCAAGCCATAGCCGATCCAGAAGGCGTAGAGCGCGTGCGAGGAGATGAACTTGACGCGTTGGATAAAGGAGTCCTGGATATCACCCTTGGGGTTGGCCAGTGCGATCAGCATGAGGCTCATCGCCAGGAAACCCAACAGCGTGGCGATGATCCACTTCTCGGTATGGGTGTCGATCGTCATACGGAATTCGAATTGGCTCTTACGTAGCCAGAGGATGACGATGGCTGAGACCGCCGGCAAGAGCATCAGCAGTACAATCGCGCTGCTCTGCCCCAGGATGTGCCAGACTTGGGCGGGTTCAAGCGAGACGCCGGTCTGGCGCAGTGGGGCCGCCACGCGCCCGATGCGGGTCATCAGTATCCCTATGAAGCCGAGGTAGGCGCCCGCGATACCCAGGAGGGCCAGTCCAACGGTGATCCGCTCAGAGAGTGTGGCGCGGACTTTGCCCCACAGTTTTTCGACGAGTTCCGCTCCTTGCGAAACAAAGATGGAGGCACCACCGGCACCCATGAGTAGAATAATAATGCCGATCAAGAGCTTATCGAGGCGTGAAGCGGCCAGTCCAGACAGCCCGGCAGCAATGGCGATGCGCTGAATAACGACAACGCCGGTTGCCAGGATGGCCAGGGCCATTGCGGCGTAGATGGCCTTGAAGCGGCGACCGAACAGCTTGATCTGCCAGGCCGTGAAGGGGAGGAAGCCCAGCAGGGCCACCGGCAGCGTAAATTGCCCGCGCAGGTCGGTCAGGTAGGCCCCCAGCTGGTCGATAAAGTGCCCGGAGAACATGTCGGCTGGCGTGATGCGCTCATACTGTCCCCGCGAGAGGGCGTGGTTGAAGCCCTCCCATGTACGCGGATAGCCCCAGTTCATGGGCGGGTTACGCATATCCGAGACGATGGGCATGTAGATGTAGAAGGCAAGGCCCAGCTCGGCGCAGAGCAGTGAAAGGGCCACGGTGCGCCCGCGCGGCAGCAGAAAAAAGGCCAGCGCCAAGACAACGATGTTGGCGATCATGTAGAAATAGAAAGTTTCGTGCGAGGGGTGTGCGATGGGGGGCAAGGCCCCGTGCGCGAAAAGTGCGCTAAAAATGTCGCCGATCGAATCGATCTCGGGGGGGGGCTTGGGGAGCGATTCCCAGCGCTTGATCAGCCACAGGACGATGACGTAGGGGGTGCCCACGATCACAAAGTCGCGGAAGAGCTTGATGTCCCGAAGAAAGATGGCAAAAACCAGCGGCAGGGCGGCCAGCAGCAAGACCTGATAGTTGGTCAGGCCGAGGCCGAATACAAAAGCCGTCAGGTAGAGAAAACGGTTACTGGGCCGACGCATCCAGTGATAGGTCAGGAGGAAGACCCATACCAGGAAGAAGGCGTTGAGGCTGTAGACCTCTACGATGACTGACTGCGACCACATGACGGGTGAGAAGGCAAAGAGCAGGCTGCTCACGACTCCGCCGATCCAGCAGATCAGATCCTCGGCTTGCTCACCGGCGGCATGCAGCTGGTTGCGCGACTCCTTGAGCATCTCGGAGCCGGAGCGGCAAATCAACATGGCGGTCATGCCGGTTGCGAGGGCGCCAAAGACGACCGAGACGAGGCCGACGCTCCACGCGGGATTGGGCTGGCCGCGGAACTGAACAAAGGCAAAGACGCGCGTGAAGAGCCACGACAGCATCGTCCAGATGGGATAGCCGGGGGGGTGAGGGACACCGAGGGAATCGGCTGCTACGGCCAGCTCGCCGCTATCTTCAAGGGTGACCGTGGGGGCCAGAGTGTAGAGGTAGACCGCGAAGGAGATGACGCATGCGGTCCAGAAAGCACTCCAATCGAGCCGCCTGAAGAATTTCTGTTCCGGTTGTGTATCCAAGAAACCTCCCCCCTTTGACAGGACCATGGCGAAAACACTAAGTATGCCGAAAGGGAGAGGCGGGTGTCAACGCCGCAGCAGGCAGATGGCCGTGACGGCGAGGGCGTAGAGCACGGCGTTGATAAGGATGGGGAGATCGGTCAGGAGGATTCTCTCGGGACGCCCCCCGCGGTCATGCCGGTAGACCAGATCCATGTAGCGGAAGATGCCGAAGATGACAAAGGGGATGGTGAAGCCCAGTGCGCTGGTGCCGAACTTATCGACCGTATCCGGCCAGAGCGTATAGAGGGCGTAGCAGACGATCGTGGCGGCGGCAATGACGGCGATCAGCAGATCGAGCAGGTGGGCATCATACTGCGCCAGGCTGCTGCGGTGGGTCGGCTTCGCCTCACCTTTTGAGAGGGTTTTCTCATGGCGGCGTTTACAGAGGGCCATGAACATGGCGAGGAGGAAGGTGCATAGCAGGAGCCAAGGCGAAATGGTGACGTCGCTAAGCACGACCGCACCGGAAATGGCACGAAGCACGAAGCCCGCCGCAATGATCATGGTGTCGAGCAGGGCGATTTGCTTGAGCAGGATCGTGTACGCCATCTGCATGAGCACATAGCCGCACAACACGATCGCGAACGGTGCGGAGAGCAGATAGGCGCCAATCAAGCCACCAATGAGCAGGGCCGCTCCCAGGAGCAGGGCCGTGATGGGGGCGATACGCCCGGAGGCGATTGGCCGATTCCGTTTGACCGGATGGTGGCCGTCGGCCTCGCGGTCACGCAGGTCATTGAAAATATAGACTCCGCTGGAAATCAGGGAGAAAAGTAGGATGGCGGGTATGACGCGGTCCAGGTCGCGCAGCGTGAGTGGTGTCGGGCGCAGCCGGTCCCAATACGCAAAGAAGAAGGCCGCCCCCACCAAAACATTCTTGGTCCACTGCTGCGGGCGCAGCGCCCGCAGCAGATCGAGAGGGCGGGTCCGGCCGGAGGGGGGGCTGTCGCGATGGGCTGCATTCATGAGGCAGGAGTAGGGCAGGGGCTTCGCCGGAATCCGTAGCGAAAAGCCAGCTTCCAGACCAACCAGAGCGCTTCGCTGAAGATGACCGAACTCATCTTAGAGTATCCCGCGCGCCGGTCCACGAATGTGATAGGGACTTCCTTGATCCGAAAGCCCTTGAGCCAAGCCGTGTGTGTCATCTCCACCTGAAACGAATATCCGTTCGAGATGATCAGGTCCAGATCAATGGCGGCCAGGACCCTGCGGCGGTAGCACTTGAAGCCTCCCGTCGGGTCGGTGGCCGGCATGCCCGTGATAATATGCACGTAGAGCGCGGCCCCTTTGCTCAGCATGAGGCGGCGCAGGGGCCAGTTGGTGATGCGGATTCCGTCGACGTAGCGCGATCCCAGTACCAAATCGGCCTCTTCGGCGGCGGCGACGAAATGTGGGAGCTCGTTGGGATCGTGCGAGAAATCCGCATCCATTTCGAAAATCAGCTCGTAGTCGTGCTGCAGAGCCCATTTAAAACCGGTGATGTAGGCGCGGCCGAGTCCGGCCTTGCCCGTTTTGTGGATAACATGAATGCGTTCATCCTCAGCGCAAAGTTCGTCAATGACTTTGCCTGTGCCGTCGGGAGAGTTGTCGTCAACAAAAAGGATGTCGGCATCGGGTAGGGCCTGTAGGGTCGCGGCGGAGATCGGGCGCACGTTGTCCCGCTCGTCGTAGGTCGGTATTATGATGAGAATAGAGTTCATCGAAGTGAGTATATGGGGCGGGAATTCGGATTAACAAGGCTTAATCCGACGATCATACCCGGCAGTCCGTGGCCGCACCGCCCGACAGTCAGCCGACTGTTGGCCCGCCGCCGAGCTTCACGTGGTGGTCTGCTTGACCTTCTTGGCGCGCCCTTCGATAGGCGTGTATTCCTTTCCAAAGTCCCCAACATAGATGGCGCGCGGTCGAAAAATGCGGTTCTTTTTTAGATACTCAAGGACGCGTGCGGTCCAGCCAGAGACGCGGCTGACGGCAAAAACGGGTGTGAACATATGCGGTGGAATCCCCAGGCATTTGTAGACGATGCCTGAGTAGAAATCGACGTTCGGAAAGATCTGTTTCTCCTTGCCCAGCGTGGCCACGACCAATGTTTCAAGCTGGGTGGCCGTACGGAAGAGCGGTGCTGCGGCGGGGTGATTCTTGGCCAAGTGGGCGGCCAGCGGGGCCAGGATACGGGCACGGGGATCATAGGTTTTGTAGACGCGATGGCCCATGCCCATAATCTTTTTCTTCTTGCGCATCGTCTTCTCGAACCATGTCTCGACGTTCTCGGGGCCGCCGATCGACTCGAGCATTTTCAGCACCTCCTCGTTCGCTCCTCCGTGGAGAGGGCCGCTGAGGGCGGCAATGCCGGCACCGATCGAGAAGTAGACGTCTGAGAGGGTGGACGCCACCACCATAGAGGCGAACGTGCTGGCGTTCATACCATGATCCGCATGCAGGATCAGGGCGATATCCATAATGCGTTCCTCTTCGGTGGTCGGCCGTGTGCCGGTCATCATGTAGAGGAAGTTTGCGGCATGCCCCAGCTCGGGATCTGGCTCAATCGGCAAGTGGTGGTCTCTAATCCGCTCAATGGCCGCCGCGATGGTGGGGAGACCTGCGATCAGGTGAATACAGGCTCTCAGCCCAGCCGCATCCTCGGTGCCCTGCGGGGCGTTGGGGGGGCGTGTTTTCTTGGTGGACTTGAACTCATAGATCGCTTTCTGCTCGCCCTTGGGGGCGGTTTCCATCGGGATGGAGTCCTCATCCGCCCCGATGGCCTGGTCGGGGGAGGGACGGCCGGCATCGCTGTCATGCCAAGTCAGGCGGTGGCGCATCAGGTTGGTGCCCAGCCGCAGAGCGGCCATGGGGTGCATTTCCTCGACAGGAAAGCCCATAAGCAAGCGCAGCGTGTGGGGGAGGGGACGATCCTTGATCAGCTTGGCTTTGTAGGTGTCCAGTTGCTTGACGGTCGGCAGCTTTCCGTAAAGTAGCAGGTAGGATACCTCCTCAAAAGAGGAGTAGGCGCACAGATCAAAAATGTCGTAGCCGCAGTATGAGAGCTCACCGCGTGCGCCGTTGACGAAGCCCACGCGGGTTTCGGATGCGATGGCACCTTCGAGTCCCGGGCCGACCGTACACTCCACCGGCCAGTTGACGCGCGGAATCCTCTCGGCGGCAGGAATGTTGGCGGTCTCTTCACGTGCCTCGTGCGCCGCCTTTAGAATTAGTTCGGTAATAGCATCTGTACGTATGTTCACTTCGGATACACCTCTCTCACTGTCCCCTAGGCGGCAGACCATATCACCATCACAGGGGAGACGCAACCCCGCGACAGCGAGGGATTCTCTCGCCGGAAGGCTCCGGGGCCGGCGTGCAGTGTAGTGCCGGAAACAAGGGGTAGGGCGTGGCGTCCCGCCGCGCCGTGAACAGGGAATACGCATGATCACGACAAATGAAGAGTGAAACTCGGCTATGTCTTTGGCCATGCGCGGCACTTTGCGCCCGGCGCAGCGGGGACACCACGCCCTACCAACCCATTTCCGGAGGCGCGACTAGCTGCGCCGGTACAGCAGCGGGTTCTGCGCATCATTGTCAAGGACGTCGCCGATCTTGAGTGTCTTGAAATACTCCGAAGGGAGGACGTTCTGCTTCCCAACATAGGTGGCACCGTCGGGCATATAGGCGCAGGTCATCGCCCGGCGCGCGCGGGGCGTAAAGTTGGCGGCGGCACCGTGTGCGGTCAGTCCCGAGTGGAACGAACACGAGCCCGCCTTCATCGGCGCCGCAACGGGCTCGCGATGCTTCCATTCGGGATAGGCCTCAAACAGACCGCCGATATTGTCTGTGATGCTCACATTGCGCTCAAACTCCGCGTCTTTGTGGCTGCCGGGCAGGAAGAAGAGGCCACCATTCTGTACCGTGACGTCGTCCAGCGCTACCCATATACTGATCGCATTTGGGTGGTGGAAGGACCAGTAGGGGCAATCAAGATGCCACGCCGTGGGATTGCCCCACGCCTGCTTGATTAGTGCCTGGTCGTGCCAGATGCGCATGCCGTCAGCACCGGTCAATTCGGTCGCCATGCGCCCGAGCCGCTCGTCGAGCATGAGCTTCCTGACCGGTTCGCTATCCATCCAGAGGTTAACCCGCTGGAGAAAGATCTTGGAATAATACTCATCGCTCTCCGGGTAGTCCTCCCGATTGGCCACCTTCTTCGCCCCGCGGTTCTCAACGCCATCAGCTACTGCCGAACGCCAACTCTCCAGCTCGTCGGCGTCCAGAAATCCGTCAATGACGACGAACCCGTTGTCTTGGTAGGACTCTATCTGTTCCTGGGTCAGATCTGATTTCACTGTACCTCTCCTTCAACGGCGTATTGCCGACTTGTTGTCCTTTTCGATTGCGCCACGCGCTGTCATGCAACCACACGCCCCACATCGCCCGGTTAACATGTAAGAATATAGTTTGCAATTAACTCAAAATATAGGACTATAGTCCAATATGAGTGGACTAATGGTCTCTTCTGGAAGAGCGCCCCGGCATCAACCCCAGCCACCGCGCCTGGGCGCGACGGGGCTCTCAGTGCACCATTTTCCGGCATACCTGAATACCGGGGGGCATCCGCATTCTCTGGATTTTGTCCTGTTGCAGGTTCTCATGCGCGGGCGTTGCCGACATGTCATGGGCGAGGTGGTTCATGAAGACAGCGCGGGCGCGATGGGTGTAATTCATTACAACCAGACCCATGACCTGATCACCCCGTACGGACCCATAGAGGTGATGAACGTCTGCCTCGATCTACGTCGTTATCGTTTGCCCCGTCTGCCCGCGCCGTTGTCCGATGTCTTGCCGGCGCTCATCCCGCTGCATCCAGCCTGTGGCCACCGTCTCAACCGCATGGTGCACCTGGAGTTCTTGGATCCGGAGGTGATCTTCGGGTTGCTCCGGGCCATGCTGCGTGAGCAGGACAGTGAGCTGCCAGGGGCAGGCGACGCGATGAGCATGTACTTCAGACTGTTCTTGATTGAGTGTTGTCGCGCCGCACTCGAGGCCGATATTGAGCCCGTGCTGTCGACTGACCTTCCCGCAGCGTCGTCGCTTGAGGCCGTTCGGCGCTACGTTGACGAGCGGTTTGTGGAACCGTTGACCCTGGCTGATCTCGTAAAGGCATCAGGAATGAGCCGGGCGCATTTCTGTTGCACGTTCAGGCGTTACACCGGAGAAACGCCCATGGGTTATGTCGCTCAACGACGTATTGAACACGCCATGGTGCAACTCCGTAACTCCGATGAGAAGATCCTCTCCATCGCCCTGGACTGTGGGTTTCAGGATCTCTCCTATTTCAATCGTGTGTTTAAGCGTGTGGTGGATTGCACCCCGAGCATGTATCGGGCACGAGAGTAACGCGCCCCTGGCGCCCCTCTCGTCATTGGCTTCGGATCGGGACGGACGAACCCATCTGTGATCCCTCGGGTGCTGGCGCACTGTCGAAGTCGATGATGCACGACAGGCGCGAGTGGGGGGAGAGGTTGGGATCGCTCGCGTGGAGCGTGAGCACTGAGAAAATCAGTGTGTCACCGGGGTCCATCTCTGCCACGAGAATGTCTTCGTCGGCAAGACTATCTTCCTGAATCTGGAGATCCTCAATCTGATGGTGCTCAATCAGGCCCCGCTTGTGTGAACCGGGGATGAGCTGCATGCAACCATTTTCGGTCGTGGCTTTGTCGACCGCGGTCCAGACGGTCACCTGATTGGGTTGCATCCCGGACCAGTAGGCGAAATCCTGGTGCCAGGGCTTGCGGCGTCCGCCGTTGCCCGGCTTGCACATCAGCTTGCTGGAGTGGTAGTAGATGTTCGGGCCAATCAGATCTTCAACGATGTCCAGCAGCTTGTCCTGTGCCATAACCTCACGAAAGGCGGGTTCGACCTGGTAGGCCTCTTGAATCTTCCGCAACCCCATCGTCTTACCGGTCGGGTCGGATGCGAGAGGCTCGACATCATAGTGGGCTGGTCCATCGTGAAAACTCCCGCCCGCCTCGCCTGCCCGTGCGGTAGCGCGGTCACGCAACTCCTTCATGGCCTGCATCTCTTGCTCGGAGAAAAAGCCTCTGAGGAGGACGTAGCCGTTGTCGTTAAAGAATGCCAATTGCTCAGGAGTGAGGGTCTTGCCTGTCAATGGCACTTCTGTGAAGGCGGCTGATGTGATCATAATCTGCAACTCCATTTCTTGTTATCGAGCGGTCCTGTTGTGTGGTCACAAGGAGAATGATATAGTGAATAGCGACTATTTCTACTGCAAATTAAGATAATATAGTGTAGTTTTCGGTGCATATGAATCGTGATACACGCTCAGTTCTTCCGGATCAGCTCTCTCAAGCCCAACGCAGCAGGCTGCGATGGGTGTACCAGAGACTGCGCATTGAGGTGCATTCCTGCCACTGGTGGCGTGTGAAAGCGGGGTGGGAGCTGATGCCCCGCCGCATCACGGATGACTATTTCTGCCTGCCCATGACGCACCACCTGGATGCAGAGGTTGGCGATGAGCACTCCACGCTTCTGACCGGACAATGCATGTTGGCTCGGGAGGGGGAGATCCACAGCTCACGCATGCCAACCAATTGTGCGGAGATGCACCTCTTTGCCCTGCACGCACACTTGCTGCCGCAGTGGGGCGGTACCATCGCGCAACTATTGCCCGGCCCGTTCCATGACCTGCCGGATTTTTCTGCAAGCCAGTCGCGTCTGCAGCGTGTGACCCATTTGCTGCAAACCGATGCGCCTTTGGGTAGACGGATGGCGGATCACATGCTACGTGATTGGATCGCATTCTGGGTATTGCAGGAGCACCGGTTCGGCGAGCCAGAGGGACGTTCTGACCCGCGTGTGGCGGAAGCGTTCGCTTTCATCCAGGAGCATTACCATGAGCCGATTACCGTTGAGCAGCTCTCTGATGCGGTCCGCCTGAGCCCCGCACATTTTCGCAAGCTGTTTAGGCAGGCACACGGCATCGCGCCCAAGGCGTACATTGCCAACTACCGACTCAAGCAGGCCGCGCAGCAGTTGCGCGTTGGCACAGCGAGTGTCAAAGAGATTGCCTACGACGTTGGCTTTGCCGATGAGCACTACTTCCATCTCTGCTTTCGTAAGCAATTCGGATGCACACCATTGGCGTTCCGCAAGCGCAGCCGCGAGATGATCTGATCTCTGTTGATCCGTGCCCGATGCTAACCCCTCTCAATTTGCCGTGCGTGTCGGGACCAACGAATCAGACGACCTTGGCTGCCCTTCTCACCGAATGTGGGTTGAACTGGTGGCGGCGAAAGGGCATACTCCGGCTCCGTTTTCTGAAGGAGATCACTATTATGGCCGGCGAGTACGCATACGTCTTGGAGGACGTTACCAAGCAGCACAACACGAAGACCATCCTGGATGGTATCAATCTCTCTTTCTTCTTTGGCGCACGCATCGGGGTCATCGGGTCCAATGGATCTGGAAAGACCAGTCTACTGCGCATCATGGCGGGCGTGGACAAGGAGTTCATCGGCAATGCCCAGATTGCGCCTGGCCGTACGATCGGCTATCTGGAGCAGGAGCCGCCCTTGGATGACACCAAGACGGTCCAGGAAGTTGTGGACGAAGGCGTCGCGACATCGCGGTCCAAGCTGGATCGCTACGACGAGCTGTGCGGTTTGATGGGCGAGGAGATGACCGAGGAACAGAGCGCCAAGCTGAATGACGAGTTCGACGCACTCCAGAATGAGATCGACACACAGGAACTGTGGGAGCTGGATCACCACGTTGAGATGGCGATGGATGCGTTACGGCTGCCCGAAGCTGAAGCATCGATCAGCATTCTCTCCGGTGGCGAGAAGCGCCGCGTGGCGCTCTGCCGTCTGCTGCTTCAAAATCCAGATGTCCTGCTTCTAGATGAACCGACCAACCATCTCGACACGGAGTCGGTGGCCTGGATTGAGGAGCATCTCAAACGCTTCACAGGAACCTTGATCGTGGTGACGCATGACCGCTATTTTCTCTCCAACGTGACGGAATGGATCCTCGAGTTGGATGGTGGACGGGCCTACCCCTACAAGGGTAACTACGAGGCCTGGCTGGAGCAGAAGCAGGTCATTGCGGCTCACCAGTCCAAACAGAATGCCTCGCGCCTCAAGTTGCTCGAGCGGGAGCTAGAGTGGGTGCGTATGAACGCCTCGAGTCGTATGACAAAGAACAAGGCACGTCTTAAGCGCTACGACGAGCTGGCCGCGCAGGAGTTCGATACCGGTGACGACAAGCTAACCATCCAGATCCCGCATGGCCGCCGCTTGGGCGATCTCGTGGTACAGGCCGACGGACTGACCAAAGTCTATGGTGAGCGGGTGATCATGGAGGGCGTTAGCTTTAGTCTGCCTCCGGGCGGGATCGTCGGGGTCATCGGTGGCAATGGTGCAGGCAAGACCACGCTCTTCAAGATGATCACGGGTCAAGAGGCGCTGACCTCGGGAACTCTGCAGATTGGTCAGAGCGTCGACATTGCCTATGTTGACCAGCTTCGCGACGATTTGGATCCTGAGAATACCGTCTTCGAGGAGATCAGTGGCGGCATGGAGATGATCGAGGTGGGCGGACGCCAGATGAGCAGTCGCGCCTACTGTTCGCGCTTCAATCTGAAGGGAACCGATCAGCAGCAGAAAGTGGGCGTGCTCTCAGGTGGAGAGCGCAATCGTGTGCATTTAGCGAAGCTCCTCAAGAGCGGTGGCAATCTTCTGCTCCTGGATGAGCCCTCCAACGATCTTGATGTGGCGACGCTGCGGTCATTGGAGGATGGCTTGATCAACTTTGGCGGTTGTGCGGTGGTGATCAGCCATGACCGCTGGTTTCTGGATCGTATCGCGACGCATATCCTCTCCTTCGAAGGGGAGAGCGAGGTGGTCTGGTTTGAGGGCAACTACCAAGGCTATCAAGAGTGGCGCCAGAAGACGCTCGGTGCCAAGGCCCAGCCGCATCGCGTGCACTACCGCCCTCTGCGTCGCTCATGAGAAAGGAGCAGACGTGAGCCAGGCAAAATCCTGCTGCACGCCAGCCGGCGATCACGGCCTACCCGTAGGGGGATATCCCTCCTTCGCACGCGTTGCGACGGGGGCCATAGATGACATGGCCTTGATTCCGGGCGGGACCTTCCTCATGGGTGCCGAAGATGCGGTCGGCTTCCCTGATGACGGCGAAGGTCCTGTGCGCGAGGTCCGGTTGGAACCTTTTTACATGGACAAGTATTCCGTCACCAACCGGCAGTTTGATACCTTTATTCGCAAGACAAGATATCGTACCGAAGCCGAGAACTTCGGGTGGTCCTTTGTCTTCTGGCTCCTGGTACCATCGCCCTTGCGTAACACGCTACAGAAGCACGGCGAGACGGTGCTGGGTCTCGAGTGGTGGTTTCGCGTGGAGGGTGCCACCTGGAAGCATCCGCGTGGGCCGGGCAGCAGCATCAAGAAGAGGCTCGACCATCCGGCCGTCCATATCTCCTATCGTGATGCGGTAGCCTATGCTGCATGGGCGGGCAAACGGCTGCCGACGGAGGCGGAGTTTGAACGGGCCGCGCGCGGGGGGCTGGTGCAGAAGCGCTATGCCTGGGGGGACGAGCTTTGCCCGGACGGCAAGCACATGTGCAATATCTGGCAGGGCGATTTCCCGCGCTCCAACTCGGCCGACGATGGGTATGTCGATACCGCACCGGTCTTCACGTTCGACCCGAACGGCTACGGCATGCACCATATGGCGGGCAATGTGTGGGAGTGGTGCTATGACTGGTGGAGTCCGAGTTTTCATGTGGACGGACCGTGGGATAACCCGATCGGCCCGCCCAGCGGTGAACGCAAGGTCATGCGGGGGGGCTCCTACCTCTGTCACGACTCCTACTGTAATCGTTACCGCGTGGCCGCCCGTACCTCCAACACCCCCGACTCCTCAACCGGCAATCTCGGCTTCCGTTGTGCAAGGGATGTTTGAAGGTGCACTGTCGCTTCTGGCCATATCTGAACTGAAAGGGATCTGGTGAAACGTCGTCGGCTACTGATTTATCTGGCACCCATGCTCATGGATATGGTGCTGGCCCAGTTCTTTTTTGCCAATGCCGTGCGCCTGGCCCGTATGGGCAAGAGTGCCACTGGCGTGGCTGGTGTCCTCACGGTGTGGGGTGCCGCGTATCTTCTGGCCTGTCCGGTGGCGGCACGATGGCTCACGGTGAAAAATTCGGCCCGCCAGCTCTTGGCGGCTTGCGTCGCCATGGCGGTATTGAGTGTGCTTCATATTTACTTTGCATCCATGGTCGGAATCTACGTGTTGATGGGGTGTGCCGGTATAGCTACGGCGCTGTTCTTCCCTGCTTTTCAGATCTTCATGAAAGCCGTCGATGCGGTCGGCGCCATGTCGATTGCGTATTCGGCGGGACTCTACACCTTTGCGTGGAGCATGGGCTATGCGCTGGGGCCCTTCGTGGGGGCGGTCCTGGTCACGGGCGGTGCGGCGGGGGGCTCGGGGAGTGACGTGGGCGATTGGAACCATGCCTTCATCTTCGGAGCGGTGGTCTCCCT
This sequence comes from Lentisphaerota bacterium, assembly GCA_013203785.1. GTDB lineage: Bacteria > Verrucomicrobiota > Kiritimatiellia > UBA8416 > JABMPJ01 > JABMPJ01. The sequence goes on from JABMPJ010000021.1 coordinate 17,028, forward strand.
CATGGCTGCGGGCCTCGTACTATTTCTGAAGCACCTGCGAGAACAAGCGCCACTCCCTGTGGACCCGCAAGTCACGGCGCCGCCACGATCTGAAACCAGCCCCCTCCTCAACTATGCCCGCATGCCGGACCTGGCGTGGCTCGGTTGGCTCGGCGCTGGCGTAGGGGTCCTGGTGCTGTCGATTGCGCGCGGTGTCTTCCCTGCACGGGCCGTCCAAGTGCTCAATCTCTCTGTCGGCGTACAGGGCGTCCTGTTTTTTCTGATCAGCGTGGCTCAGGCCTGCTTCGGCCTGGCGTGTTGTCGTAGCCGTCTTTGGATGTATCGCGCCGTCCCCGTCCTGCTGTGCGGTTTGGCCGGAATCCTTGGTACGATCTGCCTGGGCTTCGGAGAAACGCTCCCGGTGCTTTGTGTCGGGGCTATCCTGGTGGGCCTCTACTCTGGGTCGTTCTACTTCTATCTCGTCTTCCACTCGCTGGCCCACCCGCAGCGCAGCGCGCACTATGTGGCGGTCAATGAATCGGTTGTCGGACTCTGCTCGGTGATCGGTCCGCTCCTGGGCGGCCTTCTCGCCGATCGGGCAGGTTTCGGCTTCGCCTACCTGGCCGGTGCGGTTCTAACGCTCCTCGCCATATCTGTGCAAGCGGTCGTTCATCGGCGTCACCCGGCCGGACGCTGACAGGGTGCCGCAGCGCCAACACCGGTTGCTCTGGTGCGGCGAGGGATTAGGCCTCGGGTTGGTCGGGGCCTTGGGAGGGGATCTCGAGCTTCTCCATGCGGTAGCGGAGGATGCGCCGCGTCGTGCCGAGCTTGTCGGCGGCGCGGGTCTGCACCCAGTTGGCGTCTTCGAGGGCTTTCCTGATGAGGTTTCGCTCATAGCCGTTCACGCTCTCCTGAAGCGGTACATTTGTGTTGAGCGGGGGCGCGCCCACAACACTGTCAGCCCGGCTATGGAACTCCTCGGGAAGGAAGGCGGGCTCGATCACGCGGTTCCGGCCATGCAGGACCAGCATCCGTTCAACCACGTTACGTAGCTCGCGGATGTTGCCGGGCCAGGCGTAGTGGTTCATCAGATAGATGGTTTCGGGGGCGAAGGCCTCGGTCTCGACCGTGAGGCTCTTGCGGAAGACACCGAGGAAATGGTTGACCAACTGCTCAATGTCGCCACTGCGATCGCGTAGGGGAGGCAAGGTCACCGGTACAACACCGAGCCGGTAGTAGAGGTCGTCCCGGAAGTCTCCTTTGGCGGCCTCCTTGCGCAGATCCTTGGCCGAGGCGGCCACGATGCGGGCGTTGGTCTTGATCACCTGTGTGCCGCCAACACGCATGAATTCGCGCTCCTGCAAAACGCGCAGGAGTTTGACCTGGGTCGACAGGGTCATCTCGCTGACCTCGTCGAAGAAGAGCGTACCGGAACCGGCCAGGTCAAAGCGTCCATGCTTAAGTTTGTCGGCGTTGGTGAAGGCACCTTTTTCGTGGCCGAAGAGTTCGCTCTCCATGAGGGTCTCGGGCAGCGCGCCGCAGTGCACAGCTACAAAGGGCTCGTTGCTGCGGTTACTGAGACTGTGCAGCATGCGGGCGGCGAGTTCCTTGCCGGTGCCGCTTTCGCCGCAGATCAGGACAGTGGCGTCCGTCGCTGCAGCCTTCCGTACGTCGTCCAGCGCGGCGGCAAAAGTGGTTGAGTGTCCCACGATGCCGGTTACGGGGAATTCGCGTGCGATATCCGATTCGAGTATCTCGACGCGCCGCTGTAGGGCACTGGTGTCGAGGGCGCGCCGTACGATGTGTTTGATCTCCTCAACATCAAAGGGTTTTGATACGAAATCCTGCGCGCCGACACGCATAGCCTCAACCACCGGCCGCAAAGAGCTGGAGGCGCTGATCATGATTACGGGCACATCGGCATAGGTGCCCTGTAGCCGCCGCAGGAACGTCAGCCCATTCTCATCGGGCATGATGACATCCAGCAAGATGAGATCGACCGCTTCGCGCGACAGGATGGCCATGCCCGCCGCAGCGCTCTCGGCTAATGTGACTCTGTAGTCTCGAGAGAAAACGGCCTTGAGCGACTCGCGCGGGCCCCGCTCGTCATCGATGACCAGAATATGATGCTTCATGTTGGGGCGCCTCTTTCGTGACGGCGATCGGCAGGCTGACTGTTATCGTGGTTCCTGTGCTGCCTGTTTCGATGTCGATGTGGCCGTTGTGGTCAATGATGGTGCGCTTGGCGATGGGCAGGCCAAGACCTATTCCGCGCGCCTTCATGGTGCAGAAAGGCGAGAAGAGCTTGTCGACGATCGCTGGCGGAATGCCGGGGCCGTTGTCCTGTATCCGTACCATGGCCATGCTGGCGGCGCTCTTGCCGTTACCGGTAGCAACGACCAAGATGGACGGATCGGTGGCATTCTGCAGGGCCTCGATCGCGTTGCAGACGATGTGTGTGAAACACTCCAGAAGGGCGGACAGATCGCCGCGGACCGGTGGCAGGGAGGGGTCAGCCGTGACGCGTATCGGTATGCCCGATTTGAGCTGCTCTTTGGCCTGCTGGACGCTGGCGGTTAGAATATCGCCCAGATGGACGGTGATAAAAGAGAGTTCCGGCGGGTTGGCGAAATCGTTGATCTGATCGATCATAGCGTTGAGGCGTCCTATCTCGCTGACGGCCAGTTCGCTGAACTGCTCTCGGAACTCCGGGTCTGAGTACCGATCGGGCAGGAGCTGGGCAAACGTGCTGATCGCAACGAGTGGATTGCGTACCTCGTGCGAGATGGCCGCGGCGAGTTCCGTCCAGAACGTGGCTCGGTCAATGCGCTCCTGGCGCTCAAGGATGAGTCGCTCCTGCGATAGATCGTTCAAGATGGCGACTGCCCCCAAAGAGGTGTCCCCATTGGTTAGCATGCGGGTCATGACTGCGAGAGGCAGTTGCGTAATGGGGTCCGTCCATTTGACCGGATCCGTAACGGCCTCGCCGTGCGCCGCCCGGATTAGCATGTCTGCCAGGCGGGCACCCAGCAGGGAGGGGGACTTCCCAATCAACGTGTCGGGGGCCAGGCCAAGCATCTGTCCGGCTGAACCGTTGCACCACTGGATACGACTGCCGGCATCGATGGCGACGATGCCCGCCGGGATGGAGCCCAGAACCGTTTCGGCGAGGGTCTTCTGAACGGTGGCTTCCTCACTCAGAAGTCCGTTCTCGAGTACGACTGAGAGATCATGTGCGATCGCGATCAGGTGGGACAGATTACTGTGGTCGAGGGGCATGCCCGAGGAGAGGTGACCGACGAAGAGCCATCCAATCAGTTGGCTGTGGCCGTGCAGAGGAAGGATCACCTCCGCGCCCAAGTGGTCCAGCCAGCGCTTAATCATGATACGCGTGGCGGGGGGCTCGATGTGGGCCAGTGTGAGGCGTGCCGCCACATGGGCGTGCGTGTACATCCAATCAACAAATTCGTCGTCGCGGTCCACAATGAGCGACTCCGTTTCGGGCAGGCACCGCATTCCTGCCCGCAACCGGAAGTCTGTATCAGATGCGGCTTGCGCAAAAATACCGGCGCGCGAGACACCCGCATTGGTGGCCGCGGTCTCAAGGACGCCGCGCAGCATATGATCTATATCATGAAGATGGTGGAAGACCTGGGGCAGGGGGGGCGGCAGCGTAGCGGGTGGGGGTGGGGCGTGGTGTAGCGGTGGCGAGGCGGCGGGTGCACGTGACGGGGGGGGCAGATCACGAAGCGACCTATTCTCCTCCAGCACGGCCAGGTGGGCGTAGGCATTGCGGACCAGGTGCTTGAGGCGCAAGCGGTCAATATCGTGGGGTTCGCAGGCGTAGACGCCCAGGGCGGTGGCTTCCAGCATGGGATCGGCCCGCAGGCTGCCCAGAGCGATGATCTGGGTGTCGGGGAAGCAGCGACGCACCTCGCGGCAGGCTTCGAGGGCGACGTGCCAGCCTAAGTCCATGATCAGCAGGAGGGGGTCGTGCTGGCGACATGCCGCGAGCACCTCGGCCGAAGACGCGACACGGGTGACGTCGGCACTGCCATGCAGTTGGCCCTCGATGCGGCGGGCCACGACGTCATCGCGGGTCAACAGTATGCAGGGCGGTCCCATGGTTAGTCCTTCTCCAATCCGGAGTCCTTATCCTCGATCAGCTCAAAAAGCAAATGAAACGTGGTGCCGTCTGCGGGATCGCTCTCGGCTTCAATCGTGGCACCATGCTCTTCGATGATGCCGTGTGAGACGGCCAATCCCAGTCCGGTGCCTTCACTCTTGGTTGTAAAGAACGGGTCGAAAACGTGTGAAAGGTTTTCAGGCGCGATTCCTTTGCCCGTATCCGCAATATCCACCTGTATGAGGTTGCGCGCGGTCGGAGCCTCGGGCAGGTAGCGTCGCCCTTGGGTCTCAAGCAGAGAGGTGGTCACGGTGAGGGTGCCCCCCTCCTCCATGGATTCAATCGCATTCAGGAAGAGGTTGAGAAAGGCCTGGCTGAGCAGGTCGTTGTCGCCCATGATGCGGTCGCGCGCGGCCGTGAACTGCTTCTCCATCGCGATGTCCTGGTTGCGGAGCTTCTGCTCGACCAACTTGAGGGCGTTGTTCAACACATCGGTCAGTCGGGTAGGGGCTAGGGCGGCTGGTGCCGGGCGGGCAAAATGCAAGAGTCGAGTCACCAGCGAGTCGATGCGCGCCACCTCGCCCAGCACCAGCTCTGAGAAGGTCCTGCGGAACTCCGGATCGGCATATTGGTCAGGAAGGAGTTGGGTAAAGGTCTTGATGGGAACCAGCGGGTTCTTGATTTCGTGGGCCATTCCTGCGGCCAGGGTTCCGATACTGGAGAGCCGGTCGGAGCGCCGGATCTGCGCCTCCATCTGCTTGACAGCCCGCATGTCATTGAATAGGACCAGAGCACCAAGCACATCGCCCGAGTGGCCACGGAAAACGGAGGAACTGAGACGAACGGGGATCTGGTCACCATTGCTGCCGAGTATTTCGTCCTTGTCGCGGATGCCCATCTTAGTCGCCAGCGTCTGTTCGATTGCCTCCCGTACGGCGCGCGGCAGGTCGTCCATGGTATAGAGAGGTCTATTGCCTAGCTCTATGCCTGTCAGAATCTGGGCCTGACGATTGACGACCGTCACGTGCCGATCAACGTTGACGGCGATGACGCCACTGACGAGTGAATCAACCAAGATATCGTTGTATATCTTGCCGTCCTGTAGGGCGGTATAGAGGCGGGAGTTCTCGAGAGCGGCCCCCAGCTGGTTGCAGAGGATCTGAAGGGCGTCCAGTTCATGGCTGCCGTAGATTTTTCCAGAGACACGTGTGGCTAGCAGCATGATGCCCACCATGCGTTCATTGACTGTGATGCTCACTGCGAGGGCGATTTTAAACCGACCGAGCGTGGCTCTGGCTTTGAGGCGATCAACAGTGGGTCGGGCCCGCTTCAGTATATCGGACGAAATGGGCCGGCTCTCCTCTCGCAGGAGCTGTACGAGGCCATCAGCCATGTCGAGCATCACGGGGTCGGTTTGGCCAGGCGGGAACTGCTGTACATAGTAGCCATCACGCTTGAGCAGAATGACGGCACGATCGGTTCCTGTTTCGGCGCATATAAACGTGACAAAGCGATCGAGAAGTTGGTCCATGGTGCCGATGGAGGTCACGATTGACTGGGCCTTGCGGATGACCTCCTGAGTGTCCATGGCATGAAGGTTGATGAAGAGTCGATTAGCCACACGCTGCATCTTGCCATGGGCTGGCGCGATCGAAAAGGCCATGGCCAGTGCCGCTAGGATGTGTGCTGCCAAGTCTGTCGCGATGCCGATGTCATGAATCAAAATGGCGGTTGGCCAGTAGACCACGTAGTAAATCGTGACGAGATAGACACTGATAAGGAGGTACGCTGTGGCCCTGCGCAGTACTTCGCTCACACTCATGATGCGTCGCGTGACGATGCCGTAGGCCAGAACGACGTCGTACATCACCACACACAGAGGAAGGAACTGCATGGGTAACCTGGCAATGGATGCCGGTCGAAGAGGA
>JABMPJ010000223.1 GCA_013203785.1 Lentisphaerota bacterium
ACTGGAGGGCCCCGGACGTCCGGGGCCGCATGGATCGGAGGCCATAATGCGAATTCCTCCCCCTCCCCTACTCCACCATGACCGGATCCGGAATGACCTGTACCGGATCGGGCAGGTCCTCAGGCGGGGGATTATAGACCGGGGCAGGCGTGTAGGCAGGGGGCGGCGTATAGACCGGCGCGGTCGGACGCGCGGCTGGGGCAGCCATGGCCTGTTGCAGCACGGCCAATTTCATATCACGGGCTACTTCGCCCATGAGATCACACAGAACCGTCTGCGCCACCGCGCCAAGCACTTTGGGCAGATAGCCAGCCGTCGGTTTGCTTACGACACGATTCGAATCGTATTCCTTGTCAATCAGCACGACCGCACCAGGCCCCATCACCTTGGCGCGCAACTTGATCCGAACGTCGGCCACCATGCTCACCAAGCTGCCGGGCGATGGCCGGTAGAGATAGTCGAAATGGGTGACATAGGGCATGAGGATGGCGCTGTATCCGGACGTATCACGAGCGGAGCGACCCGCCACAGCGCCCCCACTAAACGAGCCCTCGAAGGTCTTGAGCGCAATCTCGCGCGTCAGCTCCCCAAAGGGGATCTTGGCTTTAACGGCCGATCCGGCCCACGATTTGGGCCGCCCGCTATAGACATAGGCGTCTTGCTCGGCCGTGGTGTGGACCAGGACCTTGCCGGGCATCGGTGCGCCGATGCGCTGGATCTGCCCCGCCACCAGGTCGGGCGAATAGCGTACCGTCGTCGCACACCCCGTTGCCATCACCAACGTTATGGCCGCTGCCGACCGCAACATGCGCATTACACTCATCTCCATTACCCCCCTATTCATGCGCCTGACTGGTTCTATAAAACAGATTTGTACGACCCGCGGCACCTGGATCCGCGAGGGTCACCGAGTCGGTACGGCCCCACACGCTATCCGCAATATTCGTCCAATCGTTGGTGAGCAGGTCCTCGCTGCGCTCCACCCCGAAACGCTGGCCCAACCATGATGCAAAGCGGAGAGTCGCCTGCGATGCATTGGCCGACAGACCAAAGATCCGCGTCACGCTCCACGGATCATTGGGGTCGGTGCCTGATCGGAACTCCTCGATATTGCGGTAGTCGTCGCTGTCCGGATCAGCCAGAGCGGTCGACTGGCCGTTGGTTGTGGTGCCATCGCCTCCAAAGTGGAGCCGACGCCACCAGTCAGGTATTTCATCCCCCACCGTATCGACTTCCACGACGGTTACCGTGGCCGTCGCCAAGTTGGAGTCGATCAATCCGTCCCACACCGCAAAGGTGAATGCATCTGTTCCGGAGAAGCCCTGGCCGGGATGGTAAGTGGCCGTGCTGCCGCTCAGTGCCACGGTCCCATTGTCCGGCTGCGCGACCACATGCCAGCTAGCGCTCGGGCCATCGCCATCGGTAGCGGCGAGCACGACACTGGCCGGAATGGCGGATGTGGTTGTCAGCCAGATTGGAGTGGTGCTCGGTTGATTGTTGCCACTTGGATCACCCTCATTGGGTCCATCGTGACAGGCGTAGCAGCCCACCTGGAACCCCTTCCAGAGATGAAGCGACCGATCACCACCATCCAGGCTGACCGTCAGCGTGCGGTCGACCAAAGCGCGAGAGAGCACCGTCCCTTTCAGATCCGTACCATGACAGACACGGCAGTCGTCCAGATTCCCGACCCGATCATGGTGTACCTCAACCCACGCTTGCCCCACGCTGTGCATCCCGTGCGGGCCGCCCGTGCTGCTGGCGTTCTCCACATTGCCGAGCGGCCCGTGGCAGGCGCTACAGTCACCCAGCGTCCCAGCCTGCTGCTGAATGTGTTCGTTCTGGAGATTGTCATTGGGCGAGGCACTGGGATAGATCGCATGCGTCGAACCGTGGCAGGTCGAGCACTGCAGACCGCCGTGACCGGAGGAAAAGCGATAGAGCGAGTGGCCGGGAGCGGGTGTATCGGGGTTGGTGGCAAAACGTTGATTCGTGACCGTGCGGGGCAGGCCATTAGTAAGAGCCGAGAGAAAGCGAATCGCCCCCTCATTGTTAAGCGCATCACCGCTATGACAGGATTGGCAATTCGGCTCGTCGAGCCAACCGGCGCGTTCTGAATCGGCCACATCGCTCATGGAGCCGTGGCAACTCTGACACTGCATGGCCCGGCTCCCGTCCGCCGCCACGGCGCTCCCCATGGCACCGCGCAGGCAGCGCGTCACCGAACCGGGATGACAGGTGTAGCAGCCGACGCGGTTGGCCGTGGCATCAAGCGAGAGACCGTTGCGCGGATCCAGCACCGCCGCATGGCGCGCATGGATGGCCTCGGTCAGCGGCGCAATGTCACCAAATCCCGTATTGGGCAGGGCTTCCGATAGATGACAGGCGGCGCAAAGCACCGGGTGCCCATCTTCAACCACGGAGGCGTAGAGGCCTGCCGCGTTGAGGCCGTTTGAGGCCAGGGCGGTGATATAAACCGCGTTACTAGACTGTCGCTCATCATGCAGGCGCAAAATGTTGAGACGATAGTCGCGACCCGGATCGACATGGTGGACCCAACCCGCCGTCGGCTCGGCAGCCGGCCCGCGGTCCGAGTGGTGGCAGAGACGACAGTCCATCTCATCCGAGACCGGCAGCACCACATCCGTATAGGCCAGCTCTGTGCCAGCTACCGTCTCAGCCTTGAGCCGCATGAGCGGATAGGAGTTGGGCATGCCGTTGTCATCGTAGGGCGTCAGCGGCACGCCATAGGCCACGAACCAGTTCCAGGGCGTCCCTTCGTAGCCCATGGCCTGCGGTACGTTGTTGGAACCAGGCATCGCGTAGGCCGGGCCCGGCACGGGCAGGCCTTCGTCGGGGCCCGGGGTCACGCCGAACAGAGCCCCGGCATACTGGCGAAAATTACTCTTACCCACAGAGGTACTGTTGGAAGAACCGGCCGGGTCGACCACCGCCTCATAGGTTACGCGTAGGCCATTGGTCAGTGTGACCAGAACAGGGCTGCCGCCATCGACTCGCTTGATGAGTTGCGCGTTGACGGTGTTGTAGGGGGGTAATATAGAGAAGATCGAGTAGTCACTGTCCATACAGTGCATGCCCAGATTGTTCCAGCCCACCAGAACCCAGTTGGTAGCCCCTTCGCCTGGCTGGGCGAACACGAGCATCAACCCCACGAGTAGGGCCATACGATAGCTTCGGGACCCAAGGATCGACCGCAGGAACATGGCACCCTCCTACCGGCTGTGGCCAGCCACAGCACTACGAACAGCATGCGCTATGCCGACATGTATAGTCTCAGATGGTGCTCTCCGGGGCCAGACAAAAGACAGGGCAAGAGCCTGTATTTGAGGCGTATCTCCGTTTCGTTGCACTTGTGTTCATCATAATCGTAATCCTTCTCGTAATCGTAATCCGAGTACGATTGCGAGCAGGATTACGATTACGAAAAGCGATGCAGCCCTCGAATCCATTGCTTTGTGAAGAAAGGCAGATGCGCCTCTGTCTTTGAGGCGAACTTGACGCGCATGGCAGAGTTGCTACGCTTCTCGGATGTTTGCGGAGTACACCCTTGTTGAGTTGATCTGGATCGGACTGGCGATCCTGATGCTCTCCATGTCTAAGGGGGGCTTTCCGGTCGGCTCCATCGCGCTGCCGCTGCTGATCTTGGTGTGGCCCGACCAGGCGACCTCGGCCCGCTCGGCGGTGGCCTTTATGCTTCCCGTGTTGTGCGCCATGGACGTGGTGGCGCTACTCGTCTACAGGCGCCACGTTCAGTGGCGACGGCTGATACGGCTCTGGCCCGCCACGCTGGTGGGGGTTGCAATCGGCAGCCTGCTTTTTGTGTCCGACGAATCCGCCCTGATCGCACTCTCTGATCGTGCGCTCAAGCTCTGCATCGGGATCCTGGGCCTCTGCTTTGTGCTCTATCACGCCGCCCGCAAATGGATCTTTGCCCATCTGACCGAGGCGACCCAACCCGGCTGGACCGCCTCTTCCGCTTTTGGCGTGGGGGCGGGCCTAACCTCCACACTGGCCCACGCGGCCGGCCCCCTCATCCAGATGTACCTCTTGCCTCAAAAGCTGCCCAAGTTGCAGTTTGCCGGCACGCTGGCGGCCTACTTCTTTGCCCTGAATCTGGTAAAAATACTCCCCTTTGCAGTGCTCGGCCGGATTGAGACGCGCAACCTGGCCCTAGGCGGAGCCCTGCTGCCGCTGGTACCACTGGGCGTCGGGCTGGGCTACCTGCTCGTGCGCCTCATGAAATCGCGACACTACACCGGGTTCATTTACGGTGTCCTATTTGTCACGTCGCTGATTCTGATTGTGAAGGCCATCCTGGCCTGATCATGTCGACATTTGGAAGGTGATATATGAATGAAGCGCAGTTACCGGCAGACCCGATAGAGCTATTCTCGACCTGGCTGGAGGAAGCCAGCCACCAGCCACTTCACAACGGCGTCACCGTGGCGACCGTCGGCCCGGACGGCCAGCCCTCGGCGCGGATCGTGCTCCTGCGCGGGCACGATGAGCATGGCTTTGTCTTTTACACCAACTATGAGAGCCGCAAAGCGCGCGAGCTGGAGGCAAATCCGCGCGCGGCCATGCTCTGCTGGTGGCGCGAACTGGGCCGACAGATCCGTATTGAGGGCCTCATCAGCCGCGTATCGCGCGGGGAGTCGGAAGCCTATTTTCGTTCGCGTCCACGCGGGAGCTGTCTGGGGGCATGGGCCTCAACGCAGAGCGCCACGATCCTCGACCGGGCTGAGCTGGACCGCCGCCTGGAGGAAGCCACAGCGCAATTCAGCGACCAGGAGGAGGTGCCCTGCCCCCCGCATTGGGGCGGCTACCGGCTGGTGCCCGCGGCGATCGAGTTCTGGGAGGAGCAGCCCGACCGTCTGCACGATCGCCTGCGTTACCGCAAAGATGAGGGGCGGTGGATCATCGAACGACTGGCCCCCTGAGTCTCCGCCTACTGACACTATAGAGAGAAAACATGAATACAAACGCTTTGATAATAGGAACTGGACTTCTACTAGCTTCAATCTTGCTGCTAGGAGTGATTCTCCTGTTCAGGAAGAAGACACAGGTTGGTTATTTGCAGGGAATCAAAGGTAAAATGGTGAAGTATGCCTTGCCTCTTGGATCACTCATATTTGCGGTGATCGGAATGGCTATACTGCCGTATCTTATGATCAATGAAGCTGTCGGTGGGCGGCTGGCCCAGATATTCAAAATGTGGACAATAGGCTCGGCGGGGTATCTGGGCATCATAGCCGTCCAGATATGCAAGGAAGCCTCGTTGCAGCGCTACGACATAGCGGCCTCAGATAATCTTGAAGCCAGGAGAATGTATACGCAAATAGGCGTTATGCAGGGCATAATCAATGTAGGCATTGTCCTGATTACGGTGTCCTGTATCATAATGACATTCCCCACACTGAGACAGATTGGTGTGAGTTTGCTGGCTTCAGCGGGTGTTATGGGGATTGTTCTTGGCTTCGCCGCCCAAAAGACACTGGGCAATTTAATAGCAGGCATACAGATTGCCACGACTCAACCCATCAGAATAGACGACGTGCTTGTGGTTGAAGGCGAATGGGGCTGGGTCGAAGAGATCACGCTTACCTATGTGGTTGTTCGCATATGGGATTTGAGACGGTTGATATTGCCTATATCCTATTTTACAGAAAACCCCTTTCAAAATTGGACACGAACGTCCGCAGATATTCTGGGATCTGTCTTCATTTATGCGGACTATACCGTGCCTGTGGAAGAGATGAGGAACGAGTTGACACGCATACTTGAGTCCAGTCCGCATTGGGACAAGAAAGTAGATGTTTTGCAGGTCACCAACGCCACCGAGAAGACGATCGAAATAAGGGCACTCATGAGTGCAAAGGATTCCCCAACGGCATGGCAGCTCCGGTGTGAGGTCCGGGAAAAACTTCTGCTCTACCTACAGAAGTATTACCCGGAGACGTTGCCAAAATTGCGGCTCGAAATGGAGCAGGACAAAGCATAAGCACGCTGCTGCCATTGTGGCTCTGCGCCCACGAAGCAGAGCATAAGTGCCGGAATAACTTTGGCCCGCGAACGCCAATGAGAAATAGCATGCCTACATGGGATCGCCGAGCCTTACAAGGTCAGGCCGTTGGCGTCGAGGCCGATACGAATCGCACTGTCCTCCCCCACCTCTCCGCCAATAATCTTGCGTGAGATGGGCGTCTCCACTTCACGCTGGATGAACCGCTTGAGCGGGCGCGCACCGTAGACAGGGTCGAAGCCCTGCTCCGCAATGAAGCGCTTGGCTTCATCCGACACCTCGAGGGCCAGCCCCTGGCTCTCGAGGCGGTGGTTCAGGTCAGCTAGCAGCAACTCCACGATGTGCGTGATCTCATCGAGCGTCAACGGCTTGAACAGTACGGTCTCGTCGACCCGATTGAGGAACTCGGGACGGAAGCGCGCACGCAACTCCTCCATGACCTGGCGGCGGGTACCCTCGGCAATGTGGCCGTGGGCATCAATGCCCTCCAGCAGGATCGGCGAACCGATATTGCTGGTCATGATCACAATCGTGTTCTTGAAGTTGACGGTGCGGCCGTGCGAATCGGTCAACCGGCCCTCGTCCAAGATCTGCAACAGGATGTTGAAGACATCCGGATGCGCCTTCTCAATCTCATCCAGCAGGATCACGCTGTAGGGCTTGCGCCGCACAGCTTCCGTAAGCTGTCCGCCCTCTTCGAACCCGACGTAGCCAGGCGGCGCACCGACCAGGCGTGAGACGGTGTGCTTCTCCATATACTCAGACATGTCGAGGCGCACAATGTTCTCCTCCGAATCAAAGAGTGCCACGGCGAGGGTCCGCGCCAACTCGGTCTTACCCACCCCGGTTGGACCAAGGAAGAGGAACGATCCGATCGGCCTGTTGGGTGCCTTGATGCCGGCACGGGCGCGCAGCACGGCATCGGCCACAGCCTGAACCGCCTCGTCCTGGCCGATCACCCGCTCGTGCAAAACATCATCGAGCTGTAGAAGCTTCTGTCGCTCCCCTTCGAGCAGCTTGGTCAACGGCACGCCCGACCAACGCGAGACGACCTCGGCGATCTCTTCCTCAGAGACCTCTTCACGCACAAGCGTAGCCGGTCCCCTCTGTGCGGCAGCCTTGGCTTCGTGCTCCGCCAGCTCCTGCTCAAGCTGGGGAATGGTGCCGTGACGCAGCTGGGCAACGCGATCAAGATCGTAGGAACGCTCAGCCTCTTCGCTGGCCTGGCGGGCCTGCTCCAGTTTCTCACGCACCACACGTACCACATCAATAGCGGCTTTCTCCTGCTCCCACTGCGCCCGCATGGCATCGGCCTCAGCACGCGCATCGGCCAACTCCTTGCGAAGCACGGCGAGCCGATCCTTGCTGCCCTTGTCCTTCTCCTTCTTGAGTGCCGTCTCTTCGATCTCAAGACGCATCGCTTTGCGGGTAATCGCGTCCAGCTCAGCCGGCATCGAGTCGATTTCCGTGCGGATCGAGGCACAGGCTTCGTCCATCAGGTCGATCGCCTTGTCAGGCAGGAAGCGGTCGCTGATGTAGCGATCCGATAGGACGGCGGCCGACACCAGGGCCGCATCCTGGATACGGACACCATGGTGGACTTCGAAACGCTCGCGCAAACCGCGCAGAATCGAGATGGTATCTTCGAGCGTGGGGGCGTCAACCACGATGGGTTGGAAGCGGCGCTCAAGCGCGGCGTCCTTCTCGACGTACTTGCGGTACTCATCCAGCGTGGTGGCCCCGATGCAGTGCAGCTCGCCGCGGGCCAGCATCGGCTTGAGCATGTTGCCCGCATCAGCCGAGCCCTCGGTCTTGCCCGCGCCGACGATCGTGTGAACTTCATCAATAAAGAGAATGATCTGCCCCTCGGCGGCCTTGATTTCGGTTAGAACCGCCTTGAGACGCTCCTCGAACTCGCCGCGATACTTGGCACCAGCCATAAGGGCGGTCATATCAAGCGCGAATATGGTGCGATCTTTAAGACCTTCAGGAACGTCGCCGCGCACGATGCGATGGGCCAGCCCTTCGACAATAGCCGTCTTGCCGACACCCGGCTCACCAATCAGGACCGGATTATTCTTGGTCTTGCGTGAGAGAATACGAACGACGCTGCGGATTTCAGTGTCACGTCCAATGACTGGGTCGAGTTTGCCGTCGCGGGCAAGCGCCACCAGATCGACGCCATATTTCTGTAACGCCTCATAGGCACCCTCAGGGTTGTCGGTCGTGATACGCTGGTTACCCCGTACGGCCTTGAGTTCATCGAGGAGGGTCTTACGCTTGACGCCGAACTCAGCCAGCAGCCGCCCGGCGGGCGTCTCCTTGCCCTCATCCGTGAAGGCCAGGAGCAGATGCTCAACCGAGATATAGTCGTCGCGCAGACGCTTGGCCTCGTCGCCAGCGAGAACGAGAAGCTTGCTGAAGCGCTGCGTCACATAGACCTTGCCGGCCTCAGTTCCGCCTCCGCTCACAGAGGGAATACGCCCCAGCTCCTGCTCCAACCGGGCCAACAAGGTCGGCACAGCCCCCCCGACTCGCTCGACCAATGTCGGAACCAAACCGCCTTCCTGCGAAAGCAGGGCCACCAGCACATGCTCGCCATCCACCTGCTGGTGACTATGTCGAACGGCAAGCGTCTGAGCGGCCTGCAGTGCTTCCTGCGCCTTTTGGGTCAACTTGCTCGAATCCATGATCTACTCCCCTTCACAATGCTCACAACCATAGCCAATCGATAATAGTATACTGCATGTACTGTGCCACCATACACCAACCGACCAATATACAACACAACTCATTTGTTATAAATAATTTACACATAACATTAAACGACTAACGAAGTGTCATTATGTCGCACATACCCACAACACAGGCAAGATGTAGAGGGCCATTATGGCCCTACACTGTGTTAACCAGAAGAGGCTCGGTAGGGCGCGGCGTCCCCGCCGCGCCGCGAGCAAGGAGTGCGCATGAGAGCGACAGGCAAGGGGGAGGCGCGCGATACGGCAAGTGTGCCAGCCTGTCTCAGCGGACCGTGCGAAGATGCGTACGGCTGTCACGCCGGGTGCCAGAGCCCAGCAGGCGGTACGATCCAACGGCCAACACAAAGCACTTGTTTGCTTATAGTTACGAATGGGGAAGCCCAGTTCATGCTTGCATTGGCACGCCCCTTGCGTTATCAAATGCCAATCATTTACAGAACGGGAGCACGAACTTGGGTGGAGGGAGAGCGCTAGGCGTGGAATGGAGGCGAACGGGAGCCACTGGGCTCCGTCGTTGGCATCCATTCGTCTCTTGCTAAAAAGAGTCGGTGTCCGGCTAACAATCTTGGCTTTCTCTATATAATGGTAAAGCGACAGGGGAGGGAACTATGCTCGAGGTCGATGACCTGAGAAAACATTTCGGCTCCATCGAGGCCGTGCGCGGCGTCTCGTTTCGGGCCGAAAAGGGGGAGGTCCTGGGCTTCCTGGGACCAAACGGTGCAGGGAAGACCACGACCATGCGCATGATCACGGGGTTTCTACCCCCATCATCCGGAACCGCGCGCGTCTGCGGACAGGACGTCACGACAGACCCGGTCGCGGTCAAGAGGCAGCTCGGGTATCTGCCCGAGAACGCACCTGCTTATGACTCCATGACGGTGACGGACTTTCTCCGCTTCACGGCCAGCATCCGCGGATTCCGTGGCAAGACAGGACGAGAGCGCACCGACAAGACGATTGACACCTGTCGGCTGGACAAGGTGCGCCACCAGGCCATTGCCACGCTCTCCAAGGGTTACCGGCAACGCACCTGTTTTGCCCAAGCGGTGCTGCACGATCCGCCGGTCCTGATCATGGACGAGCCGACCGATGGGCTGGACCCCAATCAGAAGCATCTTGTACGCGAGATGATTCGCGAAATGGCGACCGAGAAGACCATCATCATCTCGACGCACATTCTCGAAGAGGTGGAGGCCATTTGCACCCGCTGCGTCATCATCAGCAGCGGCCAGATCGTGGCCAACGGCACACCGGCCGAGCTCAAAACGATGAGTCCAAGCGGTACGCTGGCTGAAACATTCCGGATGTTGACGCTGGGTAAGGAGGACGAGAATCATGGATAAATGCCATACAATCGGCACGATCTTTCGCCGCGAACTGAAGGCCTACTTCGAATCGCCCGTGGCCTACGTCTTCATGGTGGTGTTCCTAATACTGACTGGGTTCATGACCTTCTCGGTGGCGCATTTCTACGAGCGGGGGGCAGCCGACCTGATGCCGTTCTTCTTCTGGCATCCATGGGTCTACCTCCTGCTGGTGCCGGCGGCCACGATGAGCCTCTGGGCTGAAGAACGCCGGGCGGGCACGGTTGAGCTACTCCTGACGATGCCGATCACGATGTTCGAGGCGATCATGGGCAAGTTCCTGGCGGCGTGGCTCTTCATCAGCCTCGGCGTTATCCTGACCTTCCCGATCGTCCTGACCACAGCCTATCTGGGCAACCCCGATATGGGTGTGGTCTTCTCGGGCTATCTGGGCTCGATCCTGCTAGCCGGGGCCTACGTGGCGGTTGGCATGCTGACATCCTCGATGAGCCGCAGCCAGGTGATCGGGTTTGTGCTGGGCCTACTGGCCTGCCTGATCCTCCTGCTGGCGGGGTGGGATCCTATCACGGGATTCTTTGTGCGCTGGGCGCCGGGCTGGCTGGTCTCGGCTGTGGCAAGCATCAGCTTCATGCCACACTACGAATCCATGCAGCGCGGGGTCATCGATCTGCAAGACGTGACGTACTATGCCAGCATCATGGTTCTGATGCTCTTTGCCACGCACATCGTCCTCGACAACCGTAAGTCGGCCTGAGGATTGCAGGAGTCAGAATTCAGAATTCAGGAGTCAGAATGAAATTTGGTAGATCCAGAAGTTTTTGGAAGGCAAGCGGAGGCGTGGCAGGTATTGTGATCCTGCTGGCTATCTTGGTTGCCGTTAATGTGATTGTCTCAAGCCTGCGGGCACGGGTCGATCTGACCGAAGAGAATCTCTACACGCTCTCGGACGGAACGCGCCGTGTCCTAAAAGGACTCGACCGCAAGGTCACGCTGAAGCTCTTCTTCAGCAGTAGCGAGCCGCAGGTGCCTGTGCAGCTCAAGAACTACGCCGATCAGGTCATGGATCTGCTTCAGGAGTATCGCAAAGGCGCTGGCAGTAAAGTCAAGATCGAGGAATACGATCCCAAACCGGATAGTGATGCGGAGGAGTGGGCCCAGAAGTATGGTATCGAGGGACAGCCCATGGGCATGATGGGCCCACCCGTCTACTTCGGGTTGGTCGTCGTGGCCGGGGACACCGAGGCCTTGATGCCTGCGCTCGACCCCCGCACGCAGCAGTTGCTTGAGTACAATTTGACGCGCACGATTTACCGGGTGACCCATCCGGACAAGCCGGTCGTGGGCGTGCTGAGCAGTCTGCCCGTGCTGGGCAACCGGCAGCCCCCCATGATGCCTGGGCAGCCCCCCCAGGCGTCCCAGCCCTGGCTGGCCTTTGCGGACCTGCGTGAGGACTATGATCTGCGCACGGTGGAGCCGACCACGGAGACCATCAGCGACGATATCAGTGCGCTACTGCTCATACACCCCAAGAATCTGTCGCCCAAGACACTCTTCGCTATCGACCAGTTTCTCCTGCGCGGCGGTCGTCTGATGGTCTTTGTGGATCCGCTCTGCATTGCCGATCTGGAGAGCGCACCACAGGCCTCGCCCTACCAGCAGCCGCCCTCGGCCTCCTCAGACCTGCCAGAACTCTTCCGCGCCTGGGGCGTGGGGTACAACGCGACGGAGGTGGTTGCTGACATGAGTGCGGCGACGCGTGTCCGCGGCGCAGGTAACCGCGTCGAGGACAGCATCGTATGGCTCTCGCTAACACACGATCACGTCAGTCACGACGACATCCTGACCACGCAACTAGAGAACCTGCTCTTCCCGTTTGCCGGGTCGTTCACGGACCAGACCAGTGACGAGGTGACCTTCACCCCCCTGGTGAGTTCCTCGACCCAGTCGGGAGGGGTAAACGCCATGAGCGCGCAGTACGGTATGGACGCGCTGCGTAGCCAGTTCCGCCAGGGCGGTGTGGCCCTGCCCGTGGCCGTGCGCCTGAGCGGCACATTCAAGACCGCTTTTCCCCAGGGCGCACCAGAGGACCCGGCGGCCGAAGGTGAGGCAGCCGCAGCGCCCGTCGCGGGCCTGCAGTCCGGTCAGAGCGCCATCATCCTGGTCGGCGACGCGGACCTTCTGGGCGACCGCTTCTGTGTACAGGCCGTCAACTTCTTCGGCATGCAGGGGCATCAGCCGATCAACGATAATGTGAACTTCCTCGCCAACGCGATCGAGCAAATCGCGGGTAGCTCAGACCTGATCGGTATCCGCTCGCGCGGCACGTTCAACCGCCCCTTTGATCGCGTCCTGGCCTTGGAGCAGAAGGCGCGCAATGAGTGGCAGACGCGCGAGCAGGAGCTGACGAGCAGCCTGCAAAAGACGCAACAGCAGCTGCACGAGATGCAGGATCAGAAGGAAAGCAGTCAGCGCTACATCCTCAGTCCGCAGCAGCAGTCGGCCATCGCCAATTTCCGAGCGCGTGAGCTTGAGATCAAGAAGGAGCTCAAAGAGGTCCGCAAGAGCCTCCGCCACGACATCGAGGTCCTGGGTATCCGCGTCAAGGCGATCAACATCGCCCTCATGCCAATCCTGGTCACGTTGGGCGGCATCGGATATGGATTCCTGCGGCGGCGTAAGAGGTAAGTATCCAATGCAGAAAGGCGATGTAGCGTTGGCCGTCCTCGGACAATTGTTGGCCGGGACGGCCAACGCTACAGTGAGAACGTGTTCATCTAGCAGTAGGATAAGTGAATCATGAAGGCAAAAAATCTAGTCATTCTGGTGGTGGCGGCGGCCGTTCTGGTGGCAGCGGCCCTGTGGACCCAACGCTCGGAGGAGGAGCCGTCAGATCTGATTGGCCGGCGTGTACTCGCCGATCTGCCGGTCAACGATATTGCGCAGATCGTCGTGACCTCTGCGGGTACTACCACACAGCTGGCGCGCGTCGACGGTGTATGGGTGTCACAGAGCCACTACAACTACCCGGCGGACTTCACACGTATCAAAGCGGCTATCCTTAAGCTTTCAGAGCTGAGCGTGGGCCAAGTGGTGGACGTGGAGGCGGGTGACAAGCCAGCCATGAAGATGGTGTCTCCGACAAGCGGTAGTGCCGGTGCCGGAACGCTGGTTGAGATGAACGATGCGTCGGAAACACCAATCGCATCGCTTCTGATTGGCGAGGCGCGCAAACGTGCCGCGGCCGAACAGGGCCCCTACGGCGGCTACCCGGACGGGCAGTATGTCTCGACGGACAAGGGTGCCACAGTCTACTTGATCAAAGACAACCTCTACGAGTTTGACCGAGCCGGAGAGTGGCTCGACAAGCAGCTAGTTAGCGTCACAGCGAACGACGTGACGACGGCCATGTTGGCGGGACCGGACCGTGACGCCGTGACGTTGAGGTTGGCCGAGGGCACGACCGACCTCGTGATCGCGCCCCTCGGCGAGAAAGAGGAGATGGACACCGAGCGGGTTAACACAGTCAAATCTGCTCTCAGCTACCTTCGCTTTGAATCCGTGGCCGATCCCACCATGACCGATTCCGAGCTGGGCATGGAAACCCCCGCAACCTTCACGATCACGACGAAGAAGAGTGAGATCTACACTGTACAGATTGGCACCAAGGCCGCAGACTCCGAGAACCGTTACGCTCGCATCCATGTGGCGCTGACACCCGCGCCGGAGGTGACCGACGAAGGTGCGCCCGATCAAACTGACGAGGAGAAGGAGGCCGCCTCAGCGGAACGGGTACGCCTGGCGGCAGAGCGCGCCGCACAGGAGCAGACCGTTGCCGAGCTGAACGCCCGACTGGCACCGTGGACCTATGTGATCGCCTCGCACAAGAGCGACACCATGCTCTCCACTCGCGACCAGCTCGTAAAGGACGTTGAAGAAGAGAAGAGCGATGTGAGCGACGAAGAGGAACCGGAGTCCGAAGATCAGGAATCAGAATAGACGAGGACGATATGAGTGTTGATATTGAGCAGACCACGGACCTAATAAAGCAGCAGGCTGAAGCGATCGAGAGACTGCGCCAGGAAATCAATAAGGTCCTGGTGGGACAGGAAAAGCTTATCGACCGAATGCTCGTGGGCTTGGTAACGGGGGGGCATATTCTTCTGGAAGGTGTACCCGGACTGGCCAAGACCACAGCGGTTCAAACGCTGGCAAAAGCACTGGGACTGAAATTTCAGCGTATATCCTTTACACCGGATCTTCTGCCGGCCGATGTCGTAGGCACGATGATCTACAATCCGAAGGAGGGGTCCTTCAGTGCTAAACATGGGCCAGTCTTTACCAACCTGCTCTTGGCGGATGAGATCAATCGCGCCCCAGCCAAAGTCCAGTCGGCCCTGCTGGAAGCCATGCAGGAACA
>JABMPJ010000224.1 GCA_013203785.1 Lentisphaerota bacterium
ATCTGAGCATGGCGGAATACAAGTGCATTGGAGGGCCGCGGTCTCTCGTGGCCGGACCGAGGAGGGGTCAAAGGGAAAGACCATGCTCGCAGGCAACGCGGGGCATCAACGGGCAAGAATCCCCATGAGTTCACTGACGATTTTGTGTTGGGTCAAAACGGTACCGGGCTCAGGCGGGTTGATTGGGTTGTGCTCGTAGCGACTGTAGCGATAGTGCCGACGGTTCGCTCGTTGGATGCTGGAGCCCAGCTTCTCGGCCACCTTATCGACGGCGACCTTGGTTGCCGTCAGCTCAATCTTGGCTCCTGCTTCGTCAACGGCAAACTTCTGATTCTCCGCTAGGATGGTCCATACGGTCTCCATATCGGCAATGAGGGCGAGCTCTCGCCCAAAATGCCGCTGCATGGGATCGAGCTTAAGCGCCTCGATAGCCATCTTGTCGGTTTCGGTCTTGGGGAGAAAGAGGCTCTGGCTCAACTCGTAGAGACGCTCCCAAGCGTCTAGATACTGCGGGTCAATCTCCACGGCTTTACGAAAATGATCATAGGCTAGAGCGTTCTCATCCTGCGCTTCGCGCAGCTGACCCAGCAGGAAGTGAATCTGAGGGTTGTCAGGCTTCTCTTCGAGTAGATGGGTCAGAATCCGTTCTGCAACACTGCGACTGTGTTCCTTCTGAAAGACTCCGCTGCATCCAAAACAGAAACTGGCCACGCGACCGAACTGCTCCGGCATACGCTTGAAGGCGATTTCGTAATGCGCTTCGGCCTCCTCATAGCGACCCAATGCATGCAGTCGCTCGGCAAGGCGCCATTGCACACAGTAGGCATCCACGAAGTCTTCTTCGGCCTCTTCATACAGCTCAAGACTTCGCGATGTGAGTCCTACTTCGTTGAACGAGTCGCCCCGCTCAGCCGTGCGAACTGAGCGGACCACACTGCGGAAAAAGGCGGCGTCATCATCTTGACCCTTGGCCTCAAGAATGTCGCCCAGGATGCCGTAGGCAATAACGCGCTGTCCGGCCTCAGTCTCACCGTCGGTCGGATCCACCTTGAGGGCTTGGCGGATGACGGCTTCCGCTTCGTCGAGCTTGCCGTCCTTCTGAAACAGGACCGCTTTCCAGATCAGGGGCCGCTCTTCAAAGCGATCACGCGCGTAGAGTTGATCCAACCATGTGACCAGCTCTGGAGGTTGCATGCTGATCAGGGCTTCATAGGCGCGGTCAGCGGCAGGGCGTCCCAAGATGAAGCGTTTGAGGAGGGCGACCGCATCGTCCCCGCGATCGGCGGCTACGAGCGCGTTGGCGGCACCAACGACGAGGATCTCATTCTCCAGTGGCAGGGCGGGTTCGCCCCACCAAGGTAGTTCCTGCAATAAGTACCAGACATCATCGGTGCGCCCCAGCTTGGCGTAGATCTGACCCAGAAGCGTCAGTTGCGAGGAGAGGTCAACGAGCCTATCGTCGGGATCGATGGGGCCGCTATCTGTGACGGCCGCCTGGACGGCATGGGCGCGAAGTGCCTTAACCATACCATCAAGGATGAATGCCTCGGCTTCGGCATATCGCTCGACCTCGATCAGGAACTCTGCGCTTGAGGAGATCGCATACCACTCGAACTCAGCGTCCTCGTCTTGGCTGAGCTGATTAGCAACGGCCGCGCTGCACGCCAGCCCCTCATCGACGAGCGCAGAACGATCGAGCAGGAGCCCCAGGCGTGAGAGGGTCTGGGCAGCTTCACGGAGCTGGGTTGAGATCTGTGATTTGTCTCGCTGGCCCAGCGCGGTGAGGTCGATGGCGCTTACCGCGCGCAGGCTCTCGATGCCGCGGTCTATATGGCCAAGGCCCAGGTCCAGCTCGGCCTTCTTTTCGAGCAGGACGATGCGCATGGATATGTCGAGAGCTGGATCCTCCAAGGCGGAGGTCAACCGAGCCAGGGCCGTGTCGCTCCGCTTCGCCATAAGAGCGGCATCGACATAGAACCGCCACCAGCGGGATTCGCCATGATCGGTCAGGAGCCTATCGAGAAAGATAAACATGTTGGAGGCAAACTCCTTCTGGTCCATCCCCATGGTGAGTCGGTTGAGTCGATAGTAACCCCGGTCGCCTCGCTTCTCGGCGCCCGCAATGGCAACGGCCTCATCGATACGCCCCTCGGCAATGAGCCCCACGACATAGATGAATTGGGCGTTCAATCGCTCCGAGGCAGACGAATTATTCCAATATGAGCGATTGTCCATGAAGAGGCTGTCGGGTGAGTCGGTGTCCTCTTCCTTCGCTTGCGGGTACTGGTGCGCGAGAGCCTCATAGAGCGCAGTGTCGGCAGGCGAGGTGACCAGGTGCCACATGGGCACTTTGGTGTTTTCCATCTCTTCGATCAGGATCTCCTTGAGGAGCGTGAGCGTGGGGCCACCAGAGGAGACCATCGGTGTGGCACCTTCGAGCAAAAGGGTTGTCGTGAGGAGTTCGCGCGCTTCCTCGGCGGTGGTCAGCCGACAGAGGTCGGGCACCTGAATCCGGCGGGACGGACCTGTCTGGGCGATCGGTTTGGCGATGAGGGTACGGTAGTCCTCGATTACCTCCTGCTTGCTGTTAAACCCAACCGTTCGCCGAATAGCCGCACGCAGCTCCTTTACACCATCACGGCTCCCCCTGTAGTAGCGGTCAAACATGTTGTTGGCGCGCTCGGACAGGCACTCGCTTAGCGTGTCGAGGTTGGGCTCTGTCTGATCCAGGCGACCGCGCAAGAAATCTATGAGAACCCGCAGCGCGGCGTTACGTTCGCGGGCGTCAGCCGTTTCGTCAGGGCGTGCGGCGATGGCATCGTCAAGGGCTGCCCATGACTCTGGGCCAGGCAGAGCGGAGATCACATGTGAGAGCGACAGGGATGAGGCGTCAAAATCATCTAGCGTACCGGCGAACGGGTCCATGGGCATAAAATCGCCGTAGTCCGGTCGTGGCTCGCGGGGGAGCGCAGCGAAATCGTCCAAGAGCGTAAGCCACTGTTGCGCCGCGTCAGCGGGGGGCAGCGCGGGGCTGGCCTTGCGAAAGGCCATCACCCTCTCGGCTATGGCCTTTCGGTTGGCCAGGGCAGGGGAGAGGGTATCAGGCTTCTCCTCCTTCTGAGCCACGGCGGCAGTGATCCTCTCAATCAGGGCGCGTGCTCCAAGAAGGACCGGTTCGGAACGAGCCCCGAAGGGAGCCAGCGTCAGTGCAATGACGGATAGGGTGAGCAATGGGCGATGCATAGCTATACCTCTTTAGTGGTTCAGACAGCGACACCCCCCGAAATGGTGGGCATCAGTCTGATCAAGGTATCACATCGGTGGGCAATGACCAGTCGGATTTTCGGCCGACGGATGAGATCCGTTTGGGACGTAACCCTCTGGCTCAGACGTCGTCGATGATGCGATTGAGGTCGTCGCGGCGATGGTGCGTCTTGTTGAAGCCTTTGTCTCCATCGCGGAAGGCATTGAATCCGGCGTGTGAAATGGCCAGGATCAGTGCGGTGGCGGCGACACTCAGGACCAGAGCCATGACGGCCTCAAAGTAGCCCATCGAGACCAGCCGGTGGGTCAGTGGGGCGACGATGATGAGCAGAACCATTCCGCTCACAACCAGTGGCAACCAGGGGGTCATCGCATTGGTGTGGAGCTTGGGAAGCAGATAGAGGCGCACCGCTACCACGGCGGCCAGCACAATGAGGGTTCCTATGGCCGATACCAAGACGACCCGCATCGGGGTCGCCATGGTGGCACCCATCGCCGCTGCAATATTAAAAAGCCCCAAAAGGAAGGCGATGGCGACGATGGCCACCAAAACGCGGTACTCGGTTTGAGAGCCGATGGTGCCGATGAGGTGTTGTACGACAAACCCAGCTTCGCGAATCCACTGTGCCATCATAGCTATACTCCTTTAGTCGGTATCCCGCAACCGGTGTTGATACAGTGTGGACCACGAAAAGAAAGTGATTGCATAAGCGGCTATATGATAGCGATCAATGCCGCCAAGGCAAAGAATAAAGCCGCCAGGGCCAGTTTACTTGGCACCACGTTTTCGCGGCTCCAATGAACGAATCGTTCAGTGCGGGTGCCCTGATACGCCAGTACGAGAGCAATAACAAGGGGCAGTATGAAGAGCGTGTTATAGAGCAGGAGGTAGCTCATGACCAGTCCAACCGATTTTCCGCTATCGAGGAGCAGGACCAATGTGGGGAGATAGACCTGTCCGGTACATACGCTCTCGAGCACCGTGACCAGGAAGGCGGTCGCCACGCTGGCCCACAGAATATGACGGGAGGACATGCCACTGCGAATGAGAGCGTGGATCCTCTCGCTCACACGGCGGGGTAGCTTGAGCGTGACGTCCGCGGCACGACCGGAGGACCTGAAGCGCAGGGCATCACGGATCGAGAGGAGCCCGAGCACGAGCAGCGCCGCAATCATGAACCATTCCAGGCCGCGCTGGAGCAGATGAAAGGCGGTAAAAAGATAGAGTAGACGGAAGATTCCCATGCCGATGGCGATATACGTCACAAAAGAGGTCAGGCAGAAGAGCGCTCCGGCTAGCATAAGGCGACGGCCCGTGACCTTCATGACACTGAGCATGCTGATGAAGAAGACCAGTGTTGAGATGGCACAGGGGTTGATGCCGTCCACCAATCCCGCCAGCGCGACCCCCGCTATGGTGAAGTTGCGCAGGCGCCGCTCGAGCGTGGTTAGCGACATCGCCTCAGGCGCGGGGCCTGCCACAATGGGGGCCTCGATGGCCCCCGAAATGAGCTGGCCCACATAGTCGAGGAACGTGGTGCGAATGGACTCCCAGTCGCTGAAGGTGCGCGTGCCGTTGACGATCAGGACGGAGGTGGCATGTTCATCGATGGCAAGCGCGTCCTGGTAGGCGGCCAAGCGGAGGTAGTTGGTGTCGACGTCAATGTCATAGCGGGTCAGCGCATACAGCCCGCCGTACTGGGCATTGAGAAGGGGCAGTATCTCGGTGCTGACCCGATAGCAGATGGTGCATCCCTCTGTGTAGAAGAACTCAATCTGGACCGGTGATGGTGAGCGTGGCACCTCCGCCAATACCCACAGGCTGCCGTACAACAGCAGGGCGACCAGTGCAGCCATGGCGCATCGGCGGCTCATTGCAGTATGCGTATCGGTACACGCAATTCTGGGGTCGATGCCCGATCCGTGTGGATCACGATCTCCTTGCCGTTCAGGGCGGGGTCGGCAACCAACCCGCTGATTTCAACGCTAACGGCTCCGTTAGCGATGGGTTTGACGACGGCCTGTGCCGTGGGAGAGGGAAGGTCCACTTTGAGCACCTTAAAAGCGATAGTGCCATAGGGGCGTACCACCAGCGCTCGCAGGGGGGATCCCGGTTGGGACGTGCGAAGGATGAGATCGCGCGGCACCACGTTGACGTCGCCCACCACCATGCCAATGATGTTCACGTCGGTGGTGAGCCGATCAGGATGATCGGTGGTGACCACCATGAGACCGCGGGCGTAGCCGGCCTGCAAGGGGGGAACGCTCCGAATCGTCAGGCCGCGGCCATCCGGATCGATCGTGGCGGCGAAAGCGGTCGTATCAGTTTTGACGCCCGTGATGCGGATATCGGGGCGCAGACTGACCAGAGAGACTTTCTGGGTGGCGACGGTAGCGATATGGATTTGGTTGAAATTGACAAAGCGAGGCTCGATCGCGACGTCGGTCACGATCTCGCCCGTCAGGTACAGGCGGGCGCGAGGTGTATCGGGGTCATTGCTCTCAACGAGGATGCTCTTTTTCTGTTTGCCGCGGCGGCCCTGGAGTTTGAAGATCGCCTCGACATACGCCTCCTCGCCCACCGCAATCGTATCGCTGCTGGACTTGACCGCCGTGCAACCGCAGGAGGCCTTGACGCGCGTTATGGCCAAGGGGGCATCTCCACTGTTCCGGATCACAAATCTGTGGACCACCTGTTCATGATCGCGAAGGACACCGAAGTCGTACTCCGGCGCAGGGACGTGGAGCTGGGGCGCGGCCACTGAAGCCACGCTGCCGTAGAGTAAGAACATAGCTGTGAACCTGGCTAGTCTGGTCTGCATCGATCATCTCCTATCTGTAACATCAATCAGCCCTAAGAGGGCAGTTCTGTATCGCCGGCCCCGGCGCTCTGCATCGCGCGCAGGAAACACCATGTCAAGCCACCGAATATCGTAAGAAAGGCCACCGCCATGACGACATAGGCCGTCAGGCCCAGCTCACGGGCAACGAAGAGGGGCGCGGCCGCAGGCGCGACCTCTGCGACGACCTCAGCAGGCGTGCGCAGCAAGCCAATAATCAGTCCGAGCGCAATGCTGCCGCATGGGATCAGAAAGAGCAGCGCGACCACGCCGCGGCGGTCGGTGCCCGGAATGCGCTCGGTGGGGTGATGAACGGTATCGGGCTCGCGGGAGACGAACAGCCACGCCACGATGGGGATCAGGAGAAAAACCCCTGAACCGCCCAGGAGCATCCACTTCTCATTGTAGGCGGCATCCGCAACGCTCCAGACGATCAGGAGCGAGAGCAGGGCGGGCGCGACGTAGCGAATGACGACTTCCCACCAGGCATAGAGATGCCAATCCGAGCGTTGGTTGGCATGCTCGCGCATGCTTTTGACGAAACGGCCGCCATAGGCCCAGCCCACGATGAGGCATTCGGCCAGGGCCACAGAGAGGATGCCCACCGGTCCATTAATAAGGTCGTCCACAAAGCCCAGTATATTGAGCCCGCCGCCGCCGAAGCAGTAGAGTGTACCCATGCCCAGACCGAAGAGACAGATGCCCGGTAGCACGTAGCGTCGTGACCAGCCCGGCTTGCTGTCGAGTACCGAGGCCAGACAGGCCTCGACAATGCTGAAGGCGGAATCGATACCGAGTGTCAGCAGCGCCACAAAGAAGATCAGACTGAACAGGGCGGGCGCAGTCGGGAGCGTCGAGAGGGCGTAGGGGAACGTCACAAAGGCGAGGCCGGGCCCCTTCTGAACCACTTGGTCGACCGCGACATTGTCGCTCAGAGCCATGGCACCCAGTGTGGAGAACACCGCGATGCCGGCGATAAAGCTCGTGCCCAGGTCCCCCAGTCCAATGATGAGGGCGTTGTTGTTGATGTCACTGCGACGATGGAGAAAGCTGGCGTAGCTCAGCATCACAGCAAAACCCAGACTCAGGGAGAAGAAGACCTGTCCGAAGGCAAAACGCCAGGTATCCACCTCGGCCAGTTTCTCCCAGTGCGGTTCGAGGTAGAACTGCAACCCGGTCGAGGCCCCTTCCAGCGTCAGGCCGCGTACCGTCAAAATCAACAGCATGATCCAGGGCAGTGGCACGGTGATCAGGACGACCTTACTGACCCACTTGACCCCTTTGAAGAGACAAAGGTAGATCAGAACCCATGAGCCCAACATGCCGCCCAGGACGGACCACTGCATACCCGAGAGGGCAAAGCCCTCACCGTAATTGAGAATGGTATCAAAGAAATGGCCCTTGGCCACGGCGCTGGATCCGGCCCAGGGCAGTTCGCCCCCTGCCAGGCCCTGCACGGATTGAACGAGGAAGATGATGCAGTAGCCCAGAATAACGGTGTAGTAGGTGATGATCACAAAGGCTAGAGCGACCAGCCACCAGCCCGCGAAGCGGTAGCGTCCGGCCACCTCGGCAAACGCGCCGGGGGGGCTCTGCTGTGCCCAGTGGCCTACTGAGAACTCCATGATCAGGAGTGGCACACCCATGACGGCCATGGCGATAAAGTAAGGGATCAGAAAGGCCCCGCCGCCATGCGCATAAAGCTTGTAAGGGAATCCCCACAGATTCCCCAATCCCACGGCCGATCCGATCGCGGCGAGAATAAAGGCGCTGCGTGAATTCCAGCTATCGCGTTGTTTCTGCTCGGGGGGCATGGTCGTCTCCCATATCACCCATTGATGGGGCTTAATCAATGTCGTTCCGATTAGAGTAGCGTCGGCATCATTTCTATTCAAGGCGATAGAGATTTGACGAACGGGGTGGGTTTTGATCCTATGGAGGTCGTTTGGAGGGTCCAATGAGGAATATGAAATGGCTGGTGATTTGTGGGGCGGTGGTCGTGGTGGGGGTTGTGGCGTGGCGGACACTGCCGGGGCTACGCACTAGGGCAACCCATGCGGCTGGCAACGTGGGTGGGTGGAGCGAAGGGGCCCGCACCAGCGATCCGCTCGGGTTTATGGATTATGCCGAGAAACAGCTCAATAAACATATGACAGAGCTCAAGGAGGCGCGCCGCAACATGCAAAGCGCGCTGGAGCGCATCGACACCGAATCTAAGCGCAACGCCACACTTCTGGCCTCCGCAACCGGGCTCGTCGGCGACTTCCGCCAATCCTTTCGCTCGGCCGAAGCAACGGGCTATCCAATCGATGCAGCGGGCGGTACCTACAGCCGCGAGAGCCTGATCGAGCAGGTGCGTCTGGTCATGATGCAGAGCAAAAATTACGAGAAGGCGATCGGGGCACTGGCCCATGCGACTCAAGCGGCGCAGGCTGCGGGACAGACGATACTGACGCAGATCACGGATACGCAGGCAGCCCTGGCCTCGCTACCTGCCAAGAAGGAGATCGCGCGGGTCAACAAATTGACAGGGCGTACGGAGGAACTGCTGCAGCAGATTGATGCCCTGATTGACCGCAATGAGACCGTCTTGAGCGAGTCACCTGTCCGTACCGTCGAGGAGCTCGTGTTTACCGAAGGTGTCACGGCGGGTGATCAACCGGAAGT
This sequence comes from Lentisphaerota bacterium, assembly GCA_013203785.1. GTDB lineage: Bacteria > Verrucomicrobiota > Kiritimatiellia > UBA8416 > JABMPJ01 > JABMPJ01. The sequence goes on from JABMPJ010000224.1 coordinate 8,772, forward strand.
GGACGTCATGGCCTTTCTGGAGGGACCCGAATGAGCACGATTTCTGTCGCGCTAATGGCTCTGGGGCTTTTCCTCGTGCTCTACACCATGGTCTTTCTGTTGCGTCCGGCCAGGGATGGCGTCGGCAACAAAAAGGATTCGCTTGGGTGCGGCTTTGTGTTGTTGGCTGGACTGGTCTGGAGTCTGGCCCTGACCTCGTATCTGCATGATCGTGGGGCCGGGTTCAGATTGGGATTCGGCGGAGCGCTAATTCTTCCCGCTCTGGTCACGGTGTTTCGTCCAGGCCGCAAACGCATCGTGCCCGCGGCAGTCCTTTTTGTGGTGGCGATCGTCGTGGCTTCATCTGCCTTTCCCACGCTCAAGCAGCGGTTGGCCCCAGGGCGTAGCGGGACGGGCGTAGAGCAACTGCGCAGCGCCGGAAGTGAGCTGAGGGCAAGGGTGGCCAAGGCCAAAGCGTTGACGGCTGAGCTCAAAGTGGACCGTACCCGTCTGGTCAAGGACATCACGTCGAGGAGCATATCGGACTTCGATGCGGTTGCCGGGGATACCGACGTGATGCGGATGCTCAAAGAGCTGGCCGAGATTGATCAATTGTCCGCACGCGCCGCGACTCGCCTGGGTCATGACGAGGCCACGCTGGACCGGATCGAGTCGGCCATCCGTCGGGTGGACCGCTTGGCGCGCGCCGAAGCATTGACCGGCGATGCGGTATCCGAAAGCGAGCTTGCGGCCATCATAGAGGAGGCCAGGAGTCCGGCTGATGCGGACCTGCCCAGCTCGGTCGAATCGCATCTCGAGCGCAGACAGCTTGAGACTCTCTTTAATCAGATCAGGGCGGAATAGGGGTAGCCATATGAAGTATGCAGGTTGGGTATTGGTTCTCGCCGTCGCCATGGGCTCCGTGGGCTGTGGGCGCATGGATGAGCGAGCGGTCTATAACGTGGCTCGTGATCACGTCGTACAACAGGTCGGTGAGGGTGTCACAGTAAGCTCACGCAGGGAGTCACTCCTTGCGGTGAATAAGAATGCAGCCCGCGCCGATATCAACTATACGCGCGGGGGATCGGATCCCGTCGAAGGTTACTTCACGGTATGGTGCAAGCGCACGCGCCTGCGTTGGGAGTTCGATTACTCGACCGATAGCCGCAACGCGCGGTAGGGGGTCACCGCATATTGCGCTGCTTAGCCAAGGCTATGTCAATGTGATGGCGTTTGACGTATCCCCGGCTGAGCAGAATTTGGCCGAGCATGCGGCCGCCGGATGTGGAGGCCTGTATCTGCAGTGCTTCGCGCAGCCGATCTTCGGTAATCGATCCCTGTTCCAATAGGATCTCTCCCAGTGGTTTGCGGCCTGATTGTGCTGCCTCCATATGGGATCCTCTCCCTGCTACATGCGGGGCATCTCTCTCATGGTTAGGCGATTGCTTTCGGTCACGGCGTCCTGCAGCGCTCGTTTCACGCGCCGCTCATCCATGGCACTGGTTCCATCCAGGAATGTTATGGTCTGCCTGCAGATCAAGGTCAGTCGGTTAATCATCTGGCGGGCCTCCTGCATACTCATTTCGCGTTGATCCACAGCGCACTCCCTTCTGGTATCCGTTTCTATCCTTATTCGACGGTAAGTCAAGTTCGCAATCAGCGGCTCTCACTACGACCTATGAATGCCGGGGCCGTGATCGCCGCGCCACAGGTCGGATGCGCCGCAGTCGTTCATAGACAGACTCGGTTGCGTCCGGTCTCCTTCGCCTTGTACAGCGCTTTGTCGGCAGCGCGCAGGACATCATCGGGACCACTGTTATGGTTGTTGCGCTCGGCGGCCCCGGCACTCACGGTAATATGTGTCCGCCGACCCGCCCGCCGCGCGGGTCGGGGCTGGTCGGGGCGCTTACGTGGCCGACCGGGTGCACGGATGACGAAATCCATGCTGCCGATCTCCTTGCGCGCAGCGTCAAGGTATTCGGCCGCATCCTCCGCATCCTTGCCCCGAAAAAGGACGGTGAATTCTTCACCTCCATAGCGAAAGCTTTTGCCGCCGCCCCGTATGCGTTCCAAGCGCGCGGCAACCATCTTGAGCACCTGGTCCCCGACGTCATGACCAAAGCGGTCGTTGAATTTCTTGAAGTGGTCGATGTCGACCATGGCGATGGTATAGTCGCCGGTCAACTGTATGAGCGCCTCTTGTAACGCCCGTCGGCCGGGAAGCCCGGTCAGCTCATCGCGGAAAGCCATCCCATAGGACGCCTCAACGAGTGACAGCACGAGGGTCAGTCCCGCTGTTGACATCGCGGCCGTGCGCGCGACCTCGGAGGCGGGCGGCCACACCCCGATGAGTGTGATGAGGAGGGCCCAAAAGAAGCCGCTCTCGGTGGCGCTGCGATGCTGATAGAATCCAAACAACATGGTGGCCAGACCACCCCCGAAGGCAAGCAGGGCCATAGCAGGAAGGTCAAACAGCGGGGTAGGCATGTCGGCGAGTGCCCGCGCCGCCGGGCCAAGTGTGCGGGTCTCGGCGTAGGTGTGCATCAGGGCGATAGCCGCGACTTGGAGCCCAATCACAATGAGACGGTAGACACCGCGAAGCGAAAAAATGCCCCGTTCGGCCGCCAGCGCAAGAAAGGCGAGATTAATGGGCAGGAGTATGGCGACGCCATTGAAGAGCACCCGGGCGTCGAGTGCCGCAGGATCCAGCGCGGCGACATGGACCAGTGCTCGGTCGCATAGCGTCAGTACAAGAAGCGCAAGGAGTAATCGACTGCGATGGAAACGCCAGCCCAGAATCAACCCCACACTCAGTACGACGACAGGGTAGATGCTGCGCACTCCGCCCTGCCAGTCAGCGGGCAACTCAGCAAACCCAGCTACGAGGGCGAGAACCAGCATGCCGGCGCCAGGGAATAGAAAGACGGTCACCTTACGCATGCCAGGCATGCTTACCTATTTTTGAAGGACAGGCAATAAATGGATTCTATCTCGGGCGAAACTTCCGTGAAAAGGCTCGACTAGCGGGCGGGTGTTCTTCAGGATTCATCGGTAATGACTATACAAGCAGCTACTTCCTCGATGGACGCGCTTACCTCTCTGAGCAAGCGACGTGGGTTTATCTTTCAAAGTTCTGAGATTTATGGGGGCATTAACGGCTTCTGGGACTACGGCCCGCTGGGTGTCGAGTTGAAGCGCAACGTCAAAGAGGCATGGTGGGCCGATATGGTGCGTTGCCGCGAAGACGTGGTGGGCCTGGATTGTTCCATCATCATGAACCCGCGCGTATGGGAGGCCTCAGGACACGTCGGAGGATTCAGCGACCCGATGCTGACCTGCCGCCAATGCCGCCGCCATTTCCGTGCCGATCACATGGACGACCTGATTACGCAGAGCGACTGGGTCGCTTCGCTGTGCGAAGCGGGCGAGGCTGATGCGGAGGGCCACCTGATGCTTACGCATGCTAAGCTGGAGCGCTGGATACGCAAGAAGGGCAGTAAGTTAGCCAAGGGCATGGCCCTGGTCAAAGACGCCGACACGCATCTGGACGGTGTGGCCAAGTGCGTCGGCGAAGCGCCGCGCGCCCTGCGAGATGTGCTCGTTGCTCTCGGGACGCCGGGCCTTCCCGCAGATAGTGATCCGTTGCCATGTCCCTTTTGCGGTGGCGATCTGACGGCACCGCGTCAGTTCAACCTAATGTTCAAGACGCACATCGGGGCCATGGAGGATCATGCGTCGACGGCCTACCTTCGGCCCGAAACAGCCCAAGGGATCTTCTGTAACTACCGTAATGTTCTCGATTCCTACCGGATCCGCCCGCCCTTCGGGATCGCCCAGATCGGCAAGAGCTTCCGCAATGAGATCAACCCGCGCAACTACACCTTCCGGAGTCGTGAGTTCGAACAGATGGAAATGGAGTTCTTCTGTCATCCCAGCGAAGCCGACACCTGGTACACTTACTGGCGAGATCTGCGCTACAACTGGTATGTCCAACTGGGGCTGCACAGTGAGAAGTTGCACCTGCGCGACCACGAGAAGGATGAATTGGCTCACTATGCACGGGCCTGCGCGGACGTCGAGTATGACTTCCCGTTCGGCACGAGCGAATTGGAGGGGATTGCCAACCGCGCCGACTACGACCTGACCAAGCATCAGGAGTTCAGCGGCAAGGATATGCACTTCTTTGATGACCAGACCCGCGAGCGCTTTGTTCCCTTTGTCATTGAGCCCTCGGGCGGGGTGGACCGGGCCACGCTCGCCTTCCTGACCGAGGCCTACTGCGAAGATGAGGCGCCCAACGACAAGGGCGAGATGCAGACGCGCACGGTCATGAAGTTCCATCCCCGCCTGGCGCCGACCAAGGTGGCGATTTTCCCGCTGGTCCGCAAGGACGGCATGCCGGAAGCCGCCACACAGATCTACGAGGCCTGTAAGAAGGCTGGCATCGTGGCGTTTTACGACGAGAAGGGGGCCATTGGCCGACGCTACCGGCGTCAGGATGAGGCGGGAACGCCCTTCTGCGTGACGGTAGACGGCGACACCGTGAGTGACGGAACTGTCACGGTGCGTGACCGCGACAGCTTGCAGCAAGAGCGCCTTTCGGCCGATGATGTACCGGCCTTCGTCGCCCGGCACCTGCACAGTGAGTGAGGGTAGATGAGCGAACTGCTCAACATGTTGTCCCGCGTGCAGGCGGGCGATCTCACGATCGCCGATGCGGCCGCCGCGCTCGGTGAGCGCGAAATTGACCTTGGTTTCGCCCGTGTAGATACGGAGCGCCTCAAGCGGCGCGGACTTCCCGAAGTGATCTATTCGCCGGGCAAGCGTTGCGACCAACTTCTTGAGATCGCCCAAGCGCTGCTCGATGCCCGTCAGAATGTCTTCGCCACGCGGGTCAGCGATGAGCAAGTCGCGGCCATGCGTGGGGCGTTCGCGGATCTGACCTATCACCGCGAGGCACGCGCCATCACGATCGATCGTTTTGCCGGTCCCACCGTGGAAGGGTGTGTCAGCGTGGTCTGCGCCGGCACGTCGGATCTCCCCGTCGCCGCCGAAGCGGTGCTCGCGGCACAGCGCATGGGAGCTCGCGTGGAGCTGGTAGCCGATGTCGGTGTCGCAGGGCTGCATCGCCTGATGGGCCATCTGGATCTGCTGCGCTCCTCGCGCGTCATCGTGGTGGTTGCCGGAATGGAAGGTGCACTGCCCTCGGTCGTGGCGGGGCTGGTGAACCGGCCGGTTATCGCGGTGCCCACGAGCGTCGGGTACGGGACGAGCATGAAGGGCATCGCGGCTCTGTTGACCATGCTCAATTCCTGCGCCCCTGGCATTACGGTGGTCAACATTGACAACGGATTCGGTGCGGGTGTGGCTGCCGGAATGATTAACAAGCGAAGTGAGGTTGAGTGAAGCAGCTTCGATTCGACAGTGTGGGCGGTGCGAGCGGAAACATGCTGCTGGGGGCGCTCCTTGGGCTTGGAGCCGATCGTGAACAGCTCTGCCGCATCTTGCGCTCGCTCCCGATCGAGGGCTTTGACATCCGCACGACCGACGTCAAGCAGCACGGGCATGTGGGTCTCCTGGCCGAGGTCGCTGTGCACGATGAACACCATCCGCATCGTGGTCTGTCGGATATTCACGCCATCCTGGCACAGGGCGACCTGCCGGAACGCACGCGCCAGCTCAGCCTGGCCGTATTCCAGCGCCTGGCTGAGGCCGAGGCGCGTGTACATGGCACCAGTGTAGAGGCCATTCATTTCCATGAGGTGGGGGCCATGGATGCCATCGTCGATATCGTGGGCACCTGCACCTGCCTGGAACTACTCGATATTGAGTCCGTTGCCTGTGGGCCGCTACCCGTGGGAACAGGCACCACTCAAGCGGCGCACGGTGTACTGCCACTGCCGGTACCTGCTGTAGCGGAACTCTTGCGGGGGTTCGAGGTTCAGCCGACGGCACTGCCGTTTGAACTGGTCACCCCCACCGGGGCCGCGTTGCTCACGACCTGGCTTCTCGAACTCCCGGGACCGACCCGTCCGGTCGGCGCCGGCGTCGTGGCAACCGCTAATGGCTTTGGTACGCGTGAGCTGCCAGATCGCCCCAATATGATCCGGGGGATGCTGCTCGATACGGGCGCCATGGTCGAGGGCGACACGGAGAGCGACGCCTGCCACGTTCTCGAGTGTAATTTGGATGATATGAGTCCGGAGCTGATAGGCTCGCTGTGCGGTCTTCTTGCAGCCTCGGGGGCTCTGGACGTATTCACGGCAGCGGTGCATATGAAGAAGCAGCGACCGGGAGTTCTGTTGACGGTGCTCTGCATGGAAGAGGATCGCGAGACTCTATTGGACCTCGTTTTCAGGGAAAGCACCACGTTCGGCATACGGGAGTACCCGGTTGAGCGCCACGTCCTGACACGCGCCTGGGTGACGGTCGACACACCCTATGGTGAAATCCGTGTGAAGATGGGACAGTGGAAAGGGCACATCGTAACGCGTGCGCCGGAGTATGAAGACTGTATCGCGGCCGCGGCCGCGCATGGGGTGCCGGTCAAAATCGTCTACGAAGTGGCGATCAAGAGCCTGCAGCGGAAGACCGCTGATGAATGATACGCCCCACAACGCGGAACCGCGTTGGTGCGTCCTGCTGCCGGCCTATCAGGAGGGGGGGCGCATTGGCACAACGGTCAAGGCGGTCCTGCCGCACTGCCCCCATGTGGTGGTGGTGGATGATGGCTCCAACGACGACACGGCCGATGAAGCCCGCGCGGCAGGGGCAACGGTGGTTGTGCATGCGCGCAATATGGGCAAAGGGGTGGCCCTGCAGACGGGGTTCAAGCATGTGCGTGAGGCTGGCTACGACTGCGTCATCACGATGGACGGCGATGGACAGCATGCTCCTGAGGATTTGCCCGCTTTCCTGAAGGCCTACCGCGAAACCGGGGCCGAGGTTGTGGTGGGCAATCGCATGGCGGATCCGCGGACCATGCCACTGGTGCGGCGCCTGACCAATCGCTTTATGAGCGGGCTCCTCAGTCGGCGCATGGGCCAGCGCGTTCCGGATACGCAGAATGGCTACCGCCTGTACGGTCGTGAGGTCCTGCCGATTCTCATGGCCACTGTGTCGGAGGGGTTCGCGGCGGAGTCGGAGGTGCTGCTTAATTTGTCCGACGCCGGTCAACGCATTGCGTCGGCCCCGACCCGGATTATCTATGGCGACGAGAAGAGCAAGATTCATCCCGTGCGCGATACCATGAAGTTTTTTAGCATGTTGAGGCACCACACGGGCAGTAAAGGGAGTGGATTGTGATAAAGGCAATAATGATTCTGGCGACCATAACACTGATCCCGGCTCTGGAGCTGCGTGCATCCATACCATGGGGCATATTCAGACCGGAGATACGGGAGGCCCTGTCATGGCCCGTCGTGGCTCTGGTCTGCATTGTGACCAATATCATCCTCGGCTGGGTGGTCTTCCTGGTGATGGGACCGGTCTTCACGTTCATTCGCCGCTGGGCATGGTTCGACCGGAAGATCTGGCCGATACTGGAAAAGACTCAGCACAAGATTCATCCCTACGTCGAGAAGTATGGTGAGATCGGTGTGGCCGTCTTCATCGGTATTCCGCTGCCGGGCTCAGGCGTCTACACGGGTGCCTTTGGATCGTACCTGCTCGGATTGGACAGGCGAAAATTCGCGATTGCCAATGTCATCGGTGTCCTCATCGCCGCCGTTGCCGTCACCGCGCTCTGCCTCGCAATTTTGCACGGTGCCGTCGGCGACGACAGCCTGTGGGCCAAACTCTTCATCAAGAAGCAGCACTGATATGCGGACACTTGGCATAGACTACGGAACCCGCCGGATTGGCCTTGCCATCAGTGATGAGCTGGGCATGATCGCGATGGCCCGCGAAACGCTGCATATTCAATCGGTCAAGGAGGCCGTACAACGGGTGAGCGAGGCCGTGGTCGAGAGCGAGGCGAGCTGCGTCGTGGTGGGGCTACCGCTGAACATGGACGGCAGCCGGGGGCGGATGGTTGAGGAGGTCGAGGCTTTTGTCTCGAAGCTGAAGGAGCTTGTGCCGATTCCCGTTGAGACATGGGATGAACGGCTAAGTAGTCAGATGGCCGAGCGCACACTGCTCGAGGCTGACATGAGCCGAGAGAAGCGCAAGCGCGTCCTGGATAAGATGGCGGCTCAGGCGATTTTGCAGGGCTGGTTGGATGCCCACTCAGATCCGATGGATTTTCCGGAGCCCTGATGCCTCGCTACCGCTTTGATATCAGTTACGACGGCACGGCCTATTGTGGCTGGCAGATTCAGCCCAACGGCCTGACCGTGCAGGAGGTCATCCAAGGCGGGTTGGAGCGCATCGTCTGTGAGCCGGTCAAGCTGCACGGCAGCGGGCGTACCGACCAAGGGGTTCATGCCCGTCGCCAGGTGGCGCACGCCGACCTCCCTGCCGCCTGGGATGTGGCCAAGTTACGCCGTGCACTGAACGCGGTGCTGCCACCTGATATCCGCATCATGCGAGCGTTGCCCGTTTCTGCGACCTTCCATGCGCGCAAAAGTGTCATGCTCAAGGAATACCGCTATTTCATATGGAACGGCGTGGTCCTGCCGCCTGACAAGCGTTTCACCTTCTGTCATATACGCGAGCCGCTAAATGTGGCCGCCATGCAGGAGGCGGCAGACCTGCTTGTAGGCCAGAATGATTTCGCGGCCTTTTCGGCTAACCCAAACCGGTTTGTTGAAACCACCGTGCGTCGACTCGATCGCCTCGACGTGCGCAAGCGTGGGGCTGAGATCAGCGTCATCGCCGCCGGTGAGGGGTTTCTATACAAGATGGTGCGTAGCCTGGTCGGCTTTCTGATCAGAGTGGGGGAGGGGAGCGTGGAGCCCGCCCTGACCAGGGAGATTTTGGCGTCGGGCGAACGAACCGCCCGTGTCCCGACGGCCGCGCCTCAAGGCCTTTTTCTCTGGAACGTTACGTACTGATTTGGCATAGTGCGCCCCATGCAAATCCAGATACTCCCATCCCTGCTGGCCGCCGACTTTGGGGCCCTACGGGCCGAAGCGCTGCGGGCAGAAAACAGTGGTGCCGATTTATTGCACCTCGATATCATGGACGCCCACTTCGTGCCCAACCTGAGCATGGGACCCGATGTGGTCAAGATGTGCAAACAGGCCATCTCGATTCCGCTCAGCGTTCATCTGATGATGACGCGGCCCGACCAGTATTTCATCAATTTCATTGAGGCCGGTGCGGATACACTCCAGATCCACATTGAGGCAGATTGTGATGTGCCCAAAACACTCGAGCGGATTCGTGAGCATGGAGCGATACCGGGCATCACGCTTAATCCCGAAACCCCGGCCCAGATGATCTGGCCCGTGCTTGGAATCGTCGACGAGGTGCTCTGCATGACGGTCCATCCCGGCTACGGTGGCCAGTCGTTCATGCGCGAAGTGCTTCCCAAGATTCGTGAGATCAGGGACTATGCCAACGCGAACGGGGCCGAGGAGTTGGGTATCATGGTCGACGGCGGGATTGATGAGGCGACCGCGGTCGAGTGTGCACAGGCGGGCGCCAACCTCTTTGTCGCAGGTACCTCGCTCTACCGCCAGCCCGATATGGTGCCAGCCATCAGGCGTATGCGACAGATGGCGAGTGAGGCATTCGTCTCCTGACATGCCTGCACTTGATCATATCCGCAATTTTTGCATTATCGCCCACATTGACCACGGCAAGTCGACCTTGGCCGACCGGATGATGCAGCTCACCCAAACCGTTGATGATCGCGGATTTCGCGACCAGATGCTGGACGACATGGATCTTGAGCGTGAGCGAGGCATCACCATCAAGTCGCACCCGGTCACGATGCAGTACACTGCCGCGGATGGCGAACTGTATGAACTCAATCTGATTGATACCCCCGGGCATGTGGATTTTGCCTACGAGGTCTCACGCAGTATGGCCGCCTGCGAAGGGGCTATCTTGATCGTAGATGCCGCCCAGGGCGTCCAGGCACAGACCGTGGCCAATACCTACCTGGCCATGGAACACAATCTTGAGATCATCCCTGTGATCAACAAAATCGACCTGCCGAGTGCCGACATACCGACGGTCCGGCGACAGATTGAGGATGTTCTGGCGATCGAGAGCGATCAGGCCTATCCCGTTAGTGCGAAGACAGGGGAGGGGGTGGGGGCCGTTCTTGAGGCCATTATCAAACGGGTCCCTCCGCCCCAGGGCGATCCCGAAGGCAAACAGGACGGTGTGCGCGCCCTTGTATTTGATTCTCACTATGACAAATTTCGCGGCGTCGTGACCTATGTACGTGTGGTCGATGGGTCACTCCGAGTGGGCGATCGCATGCGGTTCATGGCCAGCGGGATAGAGACCGAGATCAAGGAGGTGGGCGTCTTCGTCCCTGAACCTGTTTCTGTCAATGCCCTGGTGGCCGGTGGGGTGGGGTATGTCATCGGTACACTGAAAGATATTTCAGAAATCAAAGTGGGCGATACGGTGACGACCTCGAAACGGACGGCCACCAAGAAGCTGAAAGGCTTTAAAGAGGTGAAGCCTATGGTCTTCACGGGGATCTACCCGGTCGATACGGCGGACTTCGACAAGTTCCGGCACAGCCTTGAAAAGTTGAGCCTGAACGATTGCTCTTTCACATACCATGCCGAATCATCAACGGCATTGGGATTCGGCTTCCGTTGTGGTTTTTTGGGTCTGCTCCACATGGAGATTATTCAGGAACGTCTGACGCGTGAGTTCGATCTGGACATCATCACGACGAGCCCATCGGTGATCTATCGCGTCCTACTCAACAACGGCGATCTAATGGATGTCGATAACCCTGTTCATCTGCCGGACCGCAGCCGCATCAAGCAGATCGAAGAGCCCATCATCAAGGCCTTTATCATCGCGCTGAATGAGCATATCGGTGACATCATGCGCCTGGTCATGGATCGGCGCGGCGAGTGCGAGAAAACCGAGTCACTGGACACCCAGCGTGTCATGATGACCTGCATGCTGCCGCTGAACGAGATTCTAACCGACTTCCATGATCACCTTAAGAGCGTTAGTCGTGGCTATGCCTCGATGGATTACGAATATTCAGGCTATCAGGTGAGCCCCATTGTCAAGATGGACATCTTGTTGAATAGTGAGATCATAGATGCCTTCTCCACACTGGTGCATGAGTCCCGCGCGGTCTCCCGTGGTCGCCAGATCTGTAAGGCGCTTAAAGACGAAATTCCACCACACATGTTTACGGTGCCGGTACAAGCGACATTGGGTGGCAGTATCATTGCCCGTGAGACGATTCGCGCCTTTCGAAAGGATGTGACCGCCAAGTTGTATGGTGGCGATATCACACGCAAGCGCAAGGTGCTCGAGAAGCAGAAGAAGGGCAAGAAGCGCATGAAGCAATTCGGTAGCGTCAGTGTGCCGCAAAAGGCGTTTGTGGCCGTGCTCAAGAATAGCTAGCCCTCGTCGAAAGGGGCCAGCCTATGACAACGGATTGCGACAGAAGGCAGCGCCTCGGTCTGAGAAAGGTGAGTCGATATGATGACGTGGATGAATAGACGCAAAGCACGCAAGACGGCAAAGCACTGCCTCCACCATGCCCGTCACTCACGCAACATGCGTGAGGATATCGCGCCGTCCGAGGCCGTCGCCAACATCTATCAGGCGGAGCAGCATCTGGCCGTTGCCATAACATCCGGCGATATTGAGCAGATGGAGCGCATGTCCCAACAGGCCTGCGAGGCGGCAGCGGTCGTGCTGCCCCCAAAGTCTTTCGCAGCCTTTCGTGAGAACCTTGAGATTCTCGTGGTCGCCATCGCTGTAGCCATGGCGTTTCGAACCTATTTCATCCAGCCCTTCAAGATACCCACCGGCTCCATGCAGCCCTCGCTGTACGGGATCACATCCGTAGCGCAGCACGGCGCAGGCCTGATGGATCGCCCCGTTCTCAAGAACCTCAAGTGGGCTGTGACGGGTGATTTTTATCATGAATATCGCGCCAAGGTATCCGGCACCGTGGGCCAGCTGATGGAAGACCAATGGGATCCCTCCATCGTACGTTTCACCATCGGTGGAAAGATGCACAAAGTGCCGATTGATGCCTACCACCGACAGGAGTTGAAGGTCCTTTTCGGCGAGTATGTCGCACGAGGCACGCTCCTGTGGTCGGGGATACGCAAATCTGGCGATCACGTCTTTGTGGATAAAGTGCGCTGGAACTTCTTCCCGCCCCGGCGGGGCGACATTATGGTCTTTAGTACCGACAGGATTCCGACGCTACCGCAGGGCAGTCACTACATTAAGCGACTGGTTGGTCTTCCAGGTGAGACGATTGGCGTTCATCCACCTGACTTGATCGTGAATGGGGAGGCTGTATACACGCCAGCTTCGATTGAGCGCATTGCGACCAAGCAACCCGGATACGACGGGTATGCCCTGGCCGATCCGCGCGCGCGGGACGGCAGCATTCTCTCCTCGCCGGACGATACGATCACGCTCAGTCCAGCCGAGTACCTGGCTATGGGAGACAATACCCTCAATAGCCGGGACAGCCGCTACTGGGGCTCCGTCCCACAGGCCAACATGGTCGGACCGGCAGCCATTGTCTACTGGCCAATCGGTAAGCGCTGGGGGCTGGCGCGCTAGAGCCCAGAAGCGATGCTTCACCTGTACAGCCCTCTTCAGAGGCCACACCAGCAACGTCGCATAATATATCTTATGTCTAGTCCGGATATGCGGGAACCTCTATATATGGCGTTGTTTTATGTTTTAGGGTGCCAAAGCCACAAAGGTAAGCTTCGCATGCGCGCGCGTGAGCGCCACCTGCTACGTATGCCAGCCATGCGAACGGCGTCTTTTGGAGTGCGGCGGCATCCTATCCATGCGGCCCCGGACGTCCGGGGCCC
>JABMPJ010000225.1 GCA_013203785.1 Lentisphaerota bacterium
TGAGGTTGCCCGGTTTTGGTAGACAGTCAATTCTCTTAGTGACTGACCAAGGCCCTTTCGGTTTGTGTTGTTACTGTAGTTGTCTTCTCTGCCTCTTGAAAGAAGATCTCTTCTGTGCCAGTTGGACTGATCCCCCCAGGTAGGCTGGTGTGGATCCGCGAGGTGTTGTAGAAGGCCTCGATGTAGCTGAAGATGGCCGAGCGGGCCTCGTGCCGACTGCTGTAGGTCTGGCCACGGACCTCTTCGGCTTTGAGGGTCCCGAAGAAGGACTCCATCGTTGCGTTGTCGTACGGATTCCCGCTACGACTCATGCTTGGAGTGATCCCGTAGGCTGTGAGCTCCTTCTGGTAGGCATCGCTCGCGTACTGGCTGCCCCGGTCGCTGTGGTGCAACTTCGGTGCCTTGCGTGTCTTGATGGCCCGGCGCAATGCGGTCCTTACGAGTGCTGCATTGATCCGGTGGGACATGCTCCACCCCACGATCTTACGGCTGTAGAGGTCCAGTATGGCCGCTAAATAGACCCAGCCTTCCTCAACCCTTATGTAGGTGATGTCTGCCACCCACACCTCGTCTGGGGCGCTGACAGGCCCGTAGGAGGCCAGGAGATTGGGCGCGATACTGAACCCATGATTGCTGTCGGTTGAATATGGATTATAGCGCTTCTTCTGCTGGCCCTGCAGGCCTTCCTCACGCATGAGGCGCGCTACGCGTTCCTTGCCACAGTCGTAGCCCTTCTTCTGCATCGCTATCACCATCCGCGGCCGCCCGTATGTTTCCCGGCTCTGCTTGTGAATCCGTTTGATTTCGCTCTTTAACATAGCATCTTCCTTCGATCTCTCGTTCATAGCTCTGCCGTCTTCTGCCCACCTATAATAGGCGCTACGGCATATCCCAAAGGCAGAGCACATCGTTTCCACTACATGCTCATTGGCATGACTTTTGATGAACTCGTACGTCCTTTTTCTTCCTGAGAGAAGATGCTGATGGCTTTTTTTAAAATGTCCCTCTGTTCACTGACATAGGCCAGTTCCTGCCGCAGCCGGCGGTTCTCCGCTTCCACCTCTGAGGGGGTCATGCCTGACTCACGAAGGACGCCACAGGACGCATCCATTGCGCCCAGATGTTCAGCCTTCCACCGTGCCAGCATGTTCCCGTTGATACCCAGCTCTTTGCCCACTTCCGTCGAGCTTCTCCCGCTCCGGATCACCAGCTCCACGGCATCGCGCTTGAACTCATCGTCATATTTGCGTCGTTTCATAGTAGATATATCCTCGTATTAAGTGTGAGGACTGTCTACTTTTTCCGGGCAGGTTCAGGTTTAAGCGTAACCAAGCAAGTGTGAGCTTAAGTGTGCGACAAAATGTAGGAGTAAGTGTCTCAGCTAGCCTTCGATGGGCATCTTTGCCCCGTTTTGGTACTTTAAACTTTTGACAGAACCTGTGGCATTGCTTCTGTGGGATGCGCCCATGCTCACCTCTGCCCTGTATTCTGCTCTTTCCATTCCACCGCGTCTTTGGTTGAATCGAGAAAGATTGGTCTGAATCGCCGGACAATATGATATGAGTGACGTGACTGCAACGATTCCAGGTAGCGACGGGAGCGAGTCGCTTCTGGCCGTGTTGAGGCCATATGCACGGCATTGCGGTGACGCAGATCGCCCCGCATGGCACATCGGGAGGCGCTGCCTGCTGGACTATATGCTTGTCTATATCGCCAAGGGTCGAATGAAACTCACGATCGGGGAGGAGGTCCATGAGGTGCACGGTGGCGATCTTTTCTGGATACCTCCCGATACCCCTCATGAGATGCGGGGCTATGCACCCGGTACCCGCTTGGCGTTTGTGCATTTCGATCTCGTATATGATGGGGCACGCAGTCACTGGGACTTCTCGATTCCATCCGGCATGGTGGATATGGGTGAGCTGCTCCCGTTGATGCATCCGCCGATGGATCATCCAGGGCTGCTCGGCTTAAAGGGGGTGTTGCGCGGTCACACCAACGCGCGAGCGGGGCGTTTGTTGCAGGACCTCTGCACCGAAGCGGCGCGGGCACAGCCCTTGGCTGGGCTGCGCATGAGCGGGCTGTTGATCGAAATTGTGGCGGAGCTATTGCGCGGTCAGATTGTGCGGGAGGGGGGATGGACCGCCCATGTTCCTGCGCTGGAGAGAGTCGCGGCCGAGCTTGCGGCGCGTTGCGGAGAGCCTCTACAGCTGGCGGAGCTGGCCCGCAAGCATGGATTCTCGGCCAGCTACCTGCGGGATCTGTTTGCGCGTCACTACGGGTGCGGGCCGCGGACCTATCTACGGCAGGCGCGCATCCGGCAGGCCCGCAGCCTGATGATGGGAACCAGTCTGACGTTGTCCGAGATTGCTCTGCGGGTCGGGTTTGAATCGATCCACAGTTTTTCGCGCGCCTTTAAGGCCGTCGAGCGCTCGACCCCGAGCGACTATCGGCGCGCGGGGCGTCCGTCCACACGGGTCGGTGGCCGCGCGACGCCTTATCCTCATTGACCCGGACCAGCGGATGGGAGGCCCGGAAAATCGCTTGCGTTACTTTAAGGCGCAATTGGCCGCCCGATGGTCTACACTCAGCGACATGATGTTACCAAAAGAGTTGGCGGAGGAGGGCGTTGAATCGGATGTGCGAGCGGTACTGGAGAGGGAGAGCACCGAGATCCAGGGCGAAACGACGCTGTCGATTCCCGTTCTGAAGCTGAATGCAGAGCTTCGCAAGAGTCTCTTCTACGCCAAGTGCATGGAACAGGTCTTGGTTGGGTATGACGCGATAGTGAAATCTCTTGCCGGTGAGCGGTTTGGATTGCAGAAGGTTGACAACCAGAGCGAACGGGTCTCTCGGATGCTCCTGGTGACCAACGACGGATCGCCCCGATTCTATCGTGAGCTAGTCTTCCTCAACAAGAAACATGGCGAACGCGTTCTGATTTGCCTGCTCGATATGGATGGCTTGGCCCTGGGCCGGGTGCTGGGCCTTCGTGGCAGGGCGGTCAAGGCGATGCTTCTCAATAGAAAAGCCGCCGTGGTCAATGTGCTGAAGAGTCTGCGCTAGTACTGAGGCGAACCAGGGCCGTCTCTGTTCTGCTTCACTATACGTTCAGGGCGCAGCCCCTTTACGAGAACGCACCCTATCTACATGCCATTCTCCTCTAGTGTCTTGCCGGAACGCTATGGGACTCACCCCCTTATGGCGTTGAAAGGCTTTTGAGAATGTGCTGGTGTCCGGGTACCCGCAGTGATGGACCGTTTCGTTCAACAGTGCAGCGCACAGGTACTGCAAGCGATCTGGGAACACACCTTCTCGGAGTATTCGTACGGATATCGACCGGGTCGGTCCCAGGCGCAGGCAGTCGAACAGTTCAGAAAGCACGTCGAGGAAGGATACACCTACGTGGTCAGTCTTGACCTGTCGAAATTCTTTGATCGCGTGAACCACGACCGGCTCATGAGTCGGCTGGCACAACGCATCGAGGATAAGCGGGTTCTCAAGCTCATACGGGCGTTCCTGAACAGCGGTATCATGGTCAACGACCTCGTTGAATATCCGGGAGAGGGGACGCCGCAAGGCGGCCCCCTTTCCCCA
>JABMPJ010000022.1 GCA_013203785.1 Lentisphaerota bacterium
CCTCGACCCCTACAAGCTCAGGACGCTCATTGATGCAAAACAACGCTCAATCTTCAGCAAGCTTCGGTAACATCAATTATGGCGCAGCCATGTCTCTCGCGGGACATGCTTCGGTAACCTTTTATTCTGGCGCAACGCGCGAGCCATCTTCATAAAGCAACAAATCGGTGAACTCGTAACTCGCTGGCTCTAACAGGCCCGCCAGCCTCGATGCAGGAATGGGGCATGGGTCAGACCGAGAATGTCGCGTAGGAGTTGGAGGTATTCGGGGATGACGCGTTGCGGGGAGTAGTCGCGCAGTGTGTTTCTTGCAGGGATGACGCCCAGGATGCGCGGGGAGGCGATGTGGGTGCGGGCGCGTTGCAGTGCGCGGCGGATATGGGAGCGGGAGGTAACGAGGGCGACGCGTCGGAAGGATGGATTGGGGTCGAGAAAGGCAGCAAGGGCCTGCATTTCGCCGTCTGTACCGTGGTAGTAGCCGGGGACCACGATGATGTCTGCGAAGCGGGAGTGGGGGCGGGGGGGCGGGGGGAGGAAGTCGGAGGTCAGAAATCGGAGGTCGGAGGGATGAGGTCGGCGGGAAGTGAGGGATTCCTGTAGCTGTTCGGTCTGCCACTGAGCAGGGGTGACCGGCTTTCCGGCTTTGTTCGGATAGAGTCCGGCGGTTGGATCTTGCGGGATCAGAATGGTGGCGGGACGACAGTCATACTGACGGGCCCAGGCGATGACGGCATCCAGTCGCTCCCCTCGGGGCGGGGCACCGGCCAGAATATAGACGGCGTCGACCTCGACGAGGGGAGTCAGCCACGCGGAACGCTGTTGCAGCCAGCGGGCGGCGGCGAGGTAGGCGATGACCATCAGGAAGAGCAGTAGTCCTACGGCCGCTGCCATGCTCGTACTTGGTTCCATCTCCATGACACTCACAACTCCCTCCTTTGCGATCTTTGCGCCCATGCCGCTGGCTTGGCAAGCTCTGCGCGAGATAATCTCCCCTTCCTGAATTCCCATGGCTCAACCGGGTGTGACTCCGCCCACAATCCCCTCCCCTCTGCCCTGGCTATCGCCTCGGCATCCGCGAGTGCCCCGGTCTTGCGCGCATAGCGGTAGCGCCAGGCATGGCCGGTGCTGACCATGACCAGGTTGATGTTGGCGCCGTTGATGAAGAGCGTGGCGAGTTGACGGCCGTAGCGATCGGTCCTGTTGGAGTCACAGCGAATGAGTTTGTCGGCGATGAGGGATACAAGGAATTCGCGGGCGGCGGGTCCATGCGGTTGCGCGAGTTCAGGCGCATCGATGTCGGCTAGGCGGACACGGACAGTCGTGCCGTTTAGGTCAGCGATGACGGTGTCGCCGTCGATGATGCGGGTGATGCGGACGGCGGAGATGTCGGCAGGCAGGGGGGCTGGAGAAATAGCGAGCAGAGCGATGGCAACAACGGGGAGCATATGTGCGGGCGGCTTCATTCGGGTGCACGTTTCCTTTCGTGTCATAAGGTACCATTGATACCATTGCGCAATCAAGCAGGAATGTTAGCTTGGTCGGCACTATGGGAAAGAAAGAGACCACGATCGGATTTCGGGTGGATGACGACCTGCTGGAGATCCTTCAGCAGCTGGCTGCAGAGGAAGACCGGCCAATGGCCGCCATGGCGCGGCGCTTGGTGGTGGAGGCGCTGCGTCAGCGCGGATTGATTACAGAGAAGACGTCGCGGTAGGGGCCGGCGTGCCGCGGGGGCTAGTGGTTATCGGGTGGGGAGATTCTCGCGCAGAGGCGCTGAGATCGCTGAGGGGGCATGGCAAAATCATTAGGGCAAGATCATTGGGGAGAAGGGTTCTGAAAACATGGAAGCACGAGACCCGCTCAGTCCTCCCCCAGTTCACGAAGGACAGCGGAATATAATGGCCCGCCGACTTGCAGCAAGGCGCTGATGGCCGATGTATCACTGACGACCAGAATCAATCCACTCCTCGTTCACGGAGGACCATGAGGTCATGTTGGAAATCGTCGAGATCATACTGGAGTGGCACCCCGCGTCGGCCCAACAGAAGTCGAAGCTCAGCCTGCGTCATACCCGCAATGTCAGCCGCCTCTCCCAGCGTAGCCCGACGATCAACATAGAGGCCCATGGCAATATCGACCATAAGATCGGCGGGGCTGATGTTCAGCCTATCCAAAACGGCATTGTCTAAGTCCAGAGTCATGTTGCAATCATACTCCATCGCCTCGTCCTGTCAATCGGCACTTCCGGTTACGTCATCTCCCCCTCCCAATAATCATTACGGGGGGAAATAAGGGACCTTTAGTCGATTATGCCCTCATCATCGTCGTGTCTTCAGGTGGGTCGTCAGATCTCGATAGTAGTTCTCGTGGGGGCCGATCATGATCAACTCCACTGTGTCGACACTCGTCATGCGGTATGACAAGAGGTACTGCGTGGCATGCATCTTGAACTTGTGAACAAAAATGCCGCGGATCTCTCCTCGCTGCTCCTGTCCGATAGATGGATCCTTGGCGATCTTCCGCACCTGTTGGTCCAGAATACTCTTTTCCTGCGTGCGGAACCGCCGTACTTTCTTCTCGAAGGTGCGGGACTGTACGATGCGCATCGTGTGTCACCCAAACTTGTATTCGGAGGACTCGCCCTGATCCAGCTCTTCAACCCCGATAAGGATGTCTTTGATTACACGGTAATTTAGCTCGGGATTATCTTCAGCGCATTTGCCAATCCTTGCCCAATGTTCAATCTGGCCGGTTACAGAACGGTTGTCGACCGCACTCATAAGGCGCGCCTCACGTACCAGATTTTCCGAGACTCGAACTGCAGTTGTCATGACATCACCTCCATTTCTTACCACGAGACAATAGTGTCGCAATACGCTGCATTATGCAACGACCTTCTTCCTGCATTTAGACCATGGAGAATAGGGGGGGATGGACAGGATTAACAAGATCTACTGGATGGCCGAGCTGACGCTCGCGGGGAAATAGTTGCGCCAAGCAGTCCGATAGCGGAAATACGGAAGGTGTAAATAAGGGACGGCCTTTAGTCATTTTTATGGAAAAGAAAGAGACCTCGATCGGTGTTCAAGTGGATGACGATCTGCTGGAGGTCTTGCAACAACTGGCGGAGGAGGAGGACCGGCCACTGGCCGCCATGGCGCGGCGGCTGGTCGTGGAGGCGCTGCATCAGCGCGGCTCAATTCCTGACAAGAAGTCGCGGTAGGGGCTCCCTGCGGGAGAGGTGACAGTCAATGGTTGCGGTGAATGGTTATTGGGGGTGCCCCGCATGCCGGTGGCGGCGAGTTGATCTGAAAAGAGACTTCAGCACCGCAAGTTCAGCTACCGTATGGGACGCGCTCTTCCGCCACTTTCCGAACGGCAACGCTTTCGCTATACAGGACTTCGGGGCATAGATCAGCTCCATTTTCCCACTCGATGGTATCGAAACTGACGTGCACGGTCCTAAACACACGCTCGTCGCGGAGTTGTGCAAATACACCGTGGTCAAGATACGGCTTCATATCAAACGTGCGGACCTCACCGTTTCCGAACGTAAGCAAGAGCTCATACCCATCCAGCGGGGTCACTTCCTTGACGCTTTCACACATCACAACGTCCTCTTTCATCATCGTAACGGATCAATCTTGAAGGGCAACTCACCGGCATGTGCCAAATCCCAATCGGCGAGCAGCTCATCCCTGTGGAGTTCTGCCCACGCCAGCACCAAGCGGCTCTGCCTGGGCGGCAACTTCCCACAAACCATCTCACAGTCCTTGATGTTAATGACCGCTTTGTATTCCTGATAGTAGGCATGAAAATGCGGCGGTGCGTGCTCACCCTTCCCGCAGTACATGCGAATAATGATCCCGTAGAACATACTGATGGTCGGCATGTGGAAATCATAATGGGCCAACCTATAGATATCAACGAAGAATCCATATTTTTCGACACGCGCACTGGGTCCGCGCCCCCACTGCCACATCCCCATCACCTCAAGAGGAATAAGGGACCTTTGGTTCATTTTGCCGAACCGTGTTGATTAACCCAGTCACGTAGGGCGTGGCGCTTGCCGCCGTAGCCCTTGGGCGAACGGAAATAAGGCGGAAATAGGGAAATAGAATAGAGGGCCTATAGTGAGGACCTATAGTATAGTAGATTTTTTTCGCCCGTTGGGCTACGGAGGACTAGCGCCGCCGGATGGGGATTGATGGGGACGTCGATACGCAAGGTAGGGCGGGGCGTCTCGCCGCGCCGCGAAAAAGGGACGCGCATGTTTGAGGGAGCAAAGGCGAGCCGGGCGCGGGTCTGCCGCGGGGCATGCGCCCAGACTTCTGCACGGCGGGGCAGGGATGCCCCGCCCTACCCCCACAGGGTTGAGCCGAGGCCATCTGGCAGGGCGGACCGTCCCCGGTCCGCCGATGGCTCCACCGCGCCTGATTGGACTACGCGGAGATCGCAGAGGGGAGATCATGAACATCTGCCCTCTTCTTTGCGTTCTTGGCGATCTCTGCGCGAGATATCCCCAAAATACGTGACACAGACACCCTCCCCCGATAATCTCCTCGCATGAATAAACCACTTCGCATCGTCTCCGTCGTCGGGGCCCGCCCCAATTTCATGAAGATTGCCCCCTTCGTGCGCGCCATCGCCGCTCACAATGCGGGAGCGCCGACGCGGCCGATTGAGCACTATCTTGTTCACACCGGCCAGCATTACGATGCCGCCATGTCTGACTCCTTTTTCAAAGCGCTCGATATCCCCGAGCCGGATATTGACCTGGAGATTGGCTCAGGCAGCCACGCCGAACAAGTGGGCCGCACGATGATCGCCTTTGAGGCGGTCCTGCGTGAGCAGCAACCGGATTGGGTGGTCGTCGTGGGTGACGTTAATGCAACCTGCGCCTGCTCCATTACGGCCAAGAAAGAACATATCAAGCTAGCCCACATTGAAGCTGGCCTGCGATCGTTCGATCTCGATATGCCCGAAGAAATTAACCGTCTGGTAACTGATCGGCTCGCGGACCGACTCTATGTCCCCGACCGTCTGGCCGCCGCCAACCTCAAGGCAGAGGGCACAGCGGATGATAGAATCCGGTTTGTCGGCAACATCATGATCGATACGTTGGATGCCAATCTGGAGCGAGCCAAACAGCTTGATATCGCCTCCATCATCAGCGCGGCGTCCGTCGCCCCCAGCCGGTCCGAATTCACGGGAAACGCCTACGCACTTATGACGCTTCATCGTCCGTCCAATGTTGATGAATCCGAGGTGCTAACCCCACTGGTCGACTTCTTTACCCATACCGTCAGCAAAGATATGCCCTTGATCTGGACGCTCCATCCGCGCACACGCGAGCGGCTCCAGTCGTTTGGCCTATGGGATGAAGTGTCCAGTTGCGATGGACTCTATCTCGTCAACCCTCTCGGCTACCACGAGCTCCTCCGACTCAATATGGATGCTCGCGTCTTCTTCACCGATAGCGGTGGACTACAGGAGGAGTGCTGCGTGTTAGGAACGCCCTGCGTCACCCTCCGATTCAATACAGAGCGGCCAGTTACGCTCGTTGAACATGATGGCGTGAGCACGCTGGTGGGCAACGATTTGGAGAAGATCAGGCAGACCTATGACACGTCACTCAAACTGAAGCGGCGGCCACACCGCCCCCCTCTGTGGGACGGGAAGACGGCGGAGAGAATTGTGGCG
The DNA here is from genome assembly GCA_013203785.1 of Lentisphaerota bacterium. GTDB lineage: Bacteria > Verrucomicrobiota > Kiritimatiellia > UBA8416 > JABMPJ01 > JABMPJ01. Next base: position 5,704 of record JABMPJ010000022.1, read on the forward strand.
GATTTGGTGGCGGGTTAGAGGGAGGACGGCGGCGGTCAGCGGGAGAAAGTGGCGAGATTCTCGCGCGGAGAACGCGGAGATCGCAGAGGGAGGAGAAGATAGGTCCCCACTTAGATCTAATCCGCCGCAGATACCTTCTCGTCGACGGCGAGGGTGAATGTGTCAAGGGTACGGATCAGCTCATCGCACTGCCCGATAATGGCGTTGATGGATGCCGCTTGTTCTTCTCTACGATCAGGATACTCGTGCGCCACTTGGTTCCTGAACTCGCGTAGCTCCATCCACCACTGTCGGCTCGGAATAAGGGAGAGAGCCTCCATCCTGTTGAGGGCATCAATGAAGGGTCGATCGGCAAACTCTTCGCCCAGCAAAGCGAGACCGTCCGGAAAAATCCGGTCACCCATCGTGTCCTGTAGTTTGGCAAAACGAAAGAGCAGCTGATCCAGCCAGGCGGCATCTTCATCAGAAAGCGTCTCGAGATCATCACCGTCCAAAGGCAACAGCCCCGCCACATGCGACATCGCTACCGTTAGTCGCGCCCGATGGATCCCGCACTCCGTCACGGCGCTCATCCATTTAAGATGGCCAATATCACTCATAACACTACCCCCTGACGCACGGCTTCTTGAACGATCGGACGAGTGTCGCCGGACGCGTCCTCCAAGACGACGTCGATGTGCTGATCACCGAGTTGAGTCTTCAGTGCGACGAGAAACTGGACCTTGCGGCGAAAACGCTCCTGCCGACTCCCTGACCCCCGCACCAGCAGATCAATATCACCCCCGCGCCGACGGCTGTCCGTGCGAGAACCGAAGAGCATCACCTGTGCGTCAGAACCGAAGAATCTTCGCGCCTGCTCCACAATTATATCGCGCTCTTTCCCTGTCAGTCTCATCAAGGTCTCCTACACACATTCGTCACAGCATACGGTAGCATCAGGGGCAACCTTTTCAAGAGAGATCCTCGCGCAGAGAACGCCAAGATCGCTAAGGGAAATTTGGAATGGACGAATTGCCCATGTTCCCCTCCTCTGCGAGCTCTGCGCGAGATTTTCCCTACTTGGCACGGTACGTCATCAACTCCCGGATCATCCCCGTATGCACCTCATCCTCCATCCGGATCAGCTCCGCTTCGATCTCCGTAGGATTCGCATCATTGGGGGGGGGCACCGCAACCGTGCTGACCAGCGTCAGAATCTCATCACTGGCGTATACCGGGCGACGCAAGCCCAAGAATGTCAGCGGATCGCAACGCGCATTATTCCACTTGGCGTGCATGAGCCGCTTGAAGTTGTGGAGCGGTTGTCGGAGGCTTCTCAGGCGCAGGCCGCTCGGCTTCCAGCCCGGATCGTCCGGCGTCCCGATTTTGGGAAAAGGCATGCTCTCCGTCGAGATATCCAGCAACCCGAAGGTCTCACTGCCCAGCATGGAGGTCATCCAAATGGATTGATCCTCAATGGATGACGTGAGTTTCCACGCTTCGCGTGGAAACGCGCCGTTACTTGTTACTGGTTCTTGGCTAGTGGGGGTTAGCCGCATGACTGTGAAGTGCTTAATTCGCATGCAGTCAACCATGTTGTAGCCGTGTGCCAGCCGAATCAGTACCGGCTGCCCGCCCTGTAGGGGGAATCCGTCCTTCGCGTTCGGCAGGGCGCGGTAGCTGATAATATTGGGCTGCAAGGGATCGGGCGGCACCAGCATCTCGGTCAGCGTATACCCCTTGATCTGCGGGGTGAACTCATCCAGCGTCGCCGCCGTGATCCGAAAAGCATCAAACCCCCGCCGCGCTCGCCAAGCCATAATCTGCCAGAACGAGACCAGCAGCACGCAGATCAGGAGGAGAATGGCGGGGGTTTTGGAGTTAGATTTCATGATAAAGGATTAACCACGGAGGGCACGGATATAACGGATGGCGGCTTCGGCGCAGTATAGGGTTGTATAAACAGAATGTCACCTTGCAACACGTTTCCATTTCAGCTTGGCAAATTTGAAATTCAGAAGCAAGGCGAGCGAGAGCTCTGTCTTTGCCAAATAGCCTATCATCTGTGCAATATGATTATCATTGAAACACGTTACGACTTTGGGATCAGCAACAACCAGGTCATCCACAATCATGTCAGGAATAAGCGTCCCGATCTGGTGGCCTTTGAATTCTACCTTGAAGATCTTCTGCTGATCTACCGAATGGCCACGCTCACGAAGCTCTATCACCAGCGCATTCTCATAGAGTTTCTCATCTAAGCCCGGTTTCAGCTCATTTAACACCGTCATGGCCGCCCCGATAATGTCCCGACTTAACGCTTCGTGAATCAATCCCAAGGCCACCCATCCTCTCTCCCGGCGGCAATGCCGCCATCCGTTACATCAGTGCAATCCGTGGTTAATGCCTCCTCAAAGAGTGCGCTCCATGCCGAGGAGCACAATCCGCAGTGTGCGCAGGATGATCTGTAGATCCAGGCTCATCGACATATGTTTCATGTAAAACAGATCGTACTCCAGTTTGCGCCGCGAATCCTCGACACTGCTCCCGTAGGGATAGCGGATCTGCGCCCAGCCGGTGATACCGGGCAGCACATTCTCCCGCTCTTCATACCAGGAGATCTCCTTCGAGAGCTGCTCGACAAACTCGGGCCGCTCAGGTCGAGGACCCACAATGCTCATCTCCCCTCTGAGCACATTAAAGATTTGAGGTAGCTCATCCAGCCGCGTCATGCGCAGGAACCGCCCCACGGGTGTGATGCGAGGATCTCCCTTCATGGCCCAGACCGCCCCACTCTCACTCTCAGCATCGACGCGCATGGTGCGGAATTTCATGATGGAAAAGAGACGACCGAACAATCCAACGCGCTGCTGACAGTAGAAAACCGGACCCGTCGGCTCAGACAGCCTGACCACCATCGCTACCAATAACATGACCGGTGCGAGCAGGATGAGCGCGACGATCGCGATTGCCACATCAACAAACCGCTTGAGACGTCGGCCCGCTGGCAGGCGACACTCCAGAGTGGCATGCATCATCTCCTCTTCGTTGATCAAATCGAGAGGGGTCTTGCCACTGTAAATCTCCGCCATGTCGAGCGGCATCACGACCTCGGCCCCTTCGAAGCGCAGCCGCTTGAGGTGAGGATAAAGGCGTGGGACGGTGCTCAGATCCTCCAAGCCCACCACGATCAAGGCTACACCGAGGCTGCGTATTATCTCGTTCAGTCCCTCCAATGAGCTCGTCACAATGGCGGCCCCGTCGATGAATCCTCCACTCCGGCGCTCCTCATCGCTGCGCTGCCCGATGTCGATGAACGCAATGACCTTGTGGACCGGCAGCACGTAGGCGTGCTCGAGCGTCTTCTGGACGGCTTGGGCCCTTTCACCGGTACCAATGATCACCGTTCGGCAGAGCAGTAAATCGCTGCGGAAGAGGCTACGGTAGACCAGCAGCTTGAGCCCCAACGAAAGGAAGCTGTATATACCGATCGTCAGTGCCAGGACGCCGCGTCCGAGAACCATGTGGAACCATGTGTAGGAGAAAATGCTGATGATCAGTAGCGCGAACACAAGCGAGAAGGCCCAAGTCACGAGCAGGTTGAAGCGGGAAAAGGTATACTGAATACGATAGGAGCCAGCCAGGTAGTTGGCGAGAATCACACAGCCGAACAGCAGCAGCCAGCCGTCCAAATTACGAAAGACATACTCAACAATCTCATCTCCGCCAAATCGCAGCGCCACCCCCAGCACGCCGCCAATCACCAGACACGCCAAGTCCATCATGGCCAGCCAGGTAACCTGTAGCCGTAAATGTGTGCGTCCAGTAGGCATTAGCGGGTATTATGCAGCCAAGCCCGCAGGAATGGAAGGGAGATTCTCGCGCAGAGACGCAGAGATCGCAAAGAGGGGAGTTTCTTTTTGGGGGGGACTTGGCGCTTCTGAACTTCTTTTGGACTCGCCTCCGCTCGAAAACTCTTCAATCCTCTGGGAGGCCGTTGACAGCCCGTACGATGCCGTCCTTCATTAGCACTGCACCGAAGTTCAACAGGTAACCAAGTCGTCTCTTGGTTAGCCTGAGATAGGTTTGGACCTGCTTCCGGTCAACCATAGTAAGCTGCGAGGCAGATTTCAGTTCTAGAATGACCTTGTCCTCCACAAGCATATCTGCACGGAAGCCCTCTTCAAATTCGATGCCATCAAATACGATCGGCATGGACACCTGGCGCTTAACATGAAGCCCTCGCTTCGTCAGTTCATGAGCCAGAGCCACCTCGTATACATGCTCAAGGAGGCCCGGTCCCAGTTCCCGATGAACCGCTATTGCCGCATTAATGACGGTGGACCCAACCTCATTCTCAGTCACTGCGACCTCCGCATCTTTTGGCGCGGAGACACTAAGAGCGCAGCGAAGAAGAATGCTAAATGGTCAAATGCCCCCCCTCTGCGATCTCTGCGCCTCTGCGCGAAAATCCCAGCCCCTAGCCAGTCCTTAGTCTACGGGCAGCACGGTCTTCTTCAGCCACCGGCCGGCGCGCTCTGCGCGGCTCCTTAGACTGGGGCGTCGCCGGTGCCCCTTCTCGCCTGTGGAGTCGCCGTAGTAGTAATTATACCCATAGGCGTAGGCGTTGCTGTAGTAGGCGTAGTTGGGATACTGGTAGGTATAGTAGAGACTGCTGATCTTATGCATCTCGATACTGTTCATCACTAACCCGAGCACGCGCGCATCCGACAGCATTCCCAGCGAATAGCGAATCAGCGGTGTGGGCGTATGATTGACGCGCGCAATATAGAGCACCACCCCGATCCCCTGTGAGGCCAGGATGACCGTGTCCGTCACACGCAGGACCGGCGAGGTATCAATCAAGATGTAGTCATAGTCGTCCTGCACCTCGGCAAAGAGATTCACGATACTAGTCGACTGCAGCAACTCGGCCGCATCGTCCACGTTGCTGCCGGTCGGCACAATATCAAGGTTCTCGATGCGCGTCCCCGAAAGATATTCACGCAACGAGAGCCCTTTCTGCAACGCATCGGTCACGCCGGGGGAGCGATCCACGCCGAGGGAACGATGCAATCGGCCACGCCGCAAGTCCATGTCGACCAGCAACACTTTCTTCCCCATCTGCGCAATCATGATAGCCATATTCAACGTGGTGAGGGTCTTCCCTTCACGCGAATCGGCACTGGTCACCAATAGGATCTTCTCGTTGACCTTGTCCAGCGCCGTGATGATCGTCGTGCGCAGCGCCCGATAGGCTTCAACGGCACCAGCCGAGTGCTCCTCGGTCACGATCGGGCGGATCATGGATTCCAGGCCACTATGCACCCAATACGGGACCCCGCCCAAGAAGGGCACCCCCAGTTCCTGCTCTACGTCCCTAATCGACTGGACCTTGTTATCCACGACCTGGAGCAGGAGCGCCAGACCAAATCCACTGCCCAATCCGGCGGCCAGCGCCATCATCAGAATCTTGAGCGGATCAGGCCAAACCGGCCGTTCCCCACTCGTGGGCTCCTCGGTGACGTTGAACCGTTCCGCCTTCAACTCCTCCGAAACGCGCATGTCATGCAGCCGCTCAAAAAGCGTCCCATAGTTATCTTCGTAGCGCGCCACCTTGCCGGCAATACGGTTGAATTCGGCTTTGCGCTGACTGGCCAACAGGTTCTTGGATTGCCATTTGTACTCGGCCGCCTCAATCGCCTCCAACTGGATCGACAGCGCTTTGTGCCGATCCTGGAGGCGAGAGAGCTCCAGGTTACGAGCGAGCTCCATGTCCTCCTTGGCCTGCTTGATCTTTTTACGAAGCTCCACCAACGGGGGGTGCTCCCCGCGGAAATCTGCGGCGAGCCGCTTCTCCTGCTGCTCCAGCCGCGCGAGAGAGGAGCTCAACTCCTGCCAATCCTCACCGATGCCCGAGCCGGTATCTGTCCCGGCATCCCGCAGAGCGGCCGGTAGCGAAGCCTTCTCAGCGTCGATATCTTGGCCCCTCTCATCCTCATCCTTTTCTTCGGGCGTCTCGATCGCACCGGTCTCTCGGGTGAGCTTGCTGATGTCGCTAATCAGCCCTGCGCTTGCCCCTTTCAGCATTGGATACTGCGCCTCGAGCAGCATCAGCTCCGTCGTAATCTGATTACGTCGTTCCATGAGCGCTTCCAAATAGCGGCTCTCCATCGTGCTGCGCGCTTCGGTGCGGGCAATGTCGTGCAAGCGCTGGTACTCGAGCTTATCGTCCTCGGCCACTTTGATCTTCTGCTCGAGCCGCGCCAGCTCGGTCTCCAGCATGGTGCCTGCGGCATTGCGCGACTGGCTCTGTAGGTTCTGCCATTCCGCCTGGTGCTCCACGAGCAAGGCCGCTAAGAACGCCTCATTATAGTCCGGTTTCCCACTCTTAACGGAGACGGAGAAGAGGCGGTCAACACCGCGTGTGCGATCGACTTCAACTTCCAAATTCATCTGGCGCTGATTCGTGAAGCGATCACCCCACTGATCCTTGAGCAACCCCACTGTTCTGGCAATCAGACGGGGATTGGTCAGCATATGCTCATGTAGCGAGAAGGAGGTCCAGAAAGGATTGCGCTCGTTCTGTCCTGAGAGCGCTAGCAGGGGATCACGGTAGAGCGTTATTTTCGCCTGCGTCAGATACTTCTTGGGCGACAGGTGGATATAGAGCACACCAGTAAGAAGGCAGTAGAGAAAGCAGAGCGCGATGATCTGCCAGCGGAAAACAATGATCCCCACATACTGGCGGAAATCAATTTGCTGTGGTGCCTCAGGCTGTCCGTTGTTAGGTGGCATAGAAGAGAAGATTAGCAGCGCTGGGCTTGAATAGGGAAGCCATTTCTCGCGCGGAGGACGCTAAGATCGCAAAGTAGAGGGGCCTTTAGGGAACCTCTCCCACCCCAATTCCCTCTCCTCTGCGGGCTCCGCGTGCTCTGCGCGAGATTCTCCGCCCCATGCAGAGGATGGGCTAGAAGAGGCTGATGCGGCGCTTGGGAATGATGACCCGATCACCATGCTGAAGCGGAATATCGGCTGCGGGATCACCATCCTCCATGAGGCGGTCGGCATCCACGATAAACTCCTCATCCCAGCCCCTGTCGGATTTGCGGATAACCTTAACCTTCTTCAGATTGGCGTAGGGTGAGATTTGACTACCGATCCTGAACAAGAGATGCATCATCGAGCAGTTTTGCCCGTCCTTGAAGCTGTAGATACCGGGCTGCGTCAACTGCCCGACCACGATAACCGATTTCTCGCCTCCACCCGTCGAGAGGCCACCGCCACCCTCCTCGACAGGAACAAACACGAAGGCCAGATCATTGTTCCTCAGCTCAATCTCTGGAACGGCGGGAGTGCCGTCCGGCGTGAAGAGCGAATAGACCTCTCCCTGTGATGCAAAGGGAACGATGGAACGCAGCCCATTGCGAACGACCTTCACCTTGGCCCCTTTGGCCGTGGGCTTCAGGCCACCCGCACGCAGCAGAGCATCGTTCAGGCTGATGCTATCACCAGCCCCGATCTTGATCTGAGCCGAGTTGATCACCTCACCCCCGACACGCACCTTGTCATAAGACGCACGGATGATTCGCACCTGCACCGTGGCATTGCGGAAATGGCGACTGGTCAGGATATCCGTAATCTTCTCCGCAGCCTCGGCCTCGGTACGGTTGAAGAGAATCACCGGCCCCACATAACCCAGCTTCACCGCGCCGATCTCGTTGACGGGGTAGCTGCCGTTGAGCGCGGGATCTTCAGCTACGCTGATCTGGACCAGGCAGTCCGGCTGAATCGTGAGTTCGCCCTGAGGAATCTCAGCAGATGGAGCGACAGGCTGTGCCATGACCGGGGCAGGTGCAGGTATGTTTGCGGCCGGTGCAGGGGCGCTCAGAACGGGAGCCGCCGCAACAGGTTGATGCATGCCGGCTTCCATCTCAAGCTGCTGCAACAGCGCATCCACATCGATATCGTAGTCACGTGGTGTGGCGCATCCCACGAGCGATACAGCCACCGTAACCACGCCAAGCGCCAGTGCAAATTGTCTAAGCTTCATAACAAAATCCCGAACACCCGACACAACAGTAGCCGGGCCAATATGAACAACCCACTAAGCGCAGGTAGAAGTAATCGATTTGCAGCGTACAGGCTTCCACGAATAGCCCCAAAAGGTCAAGGGGTATTTCCGCAGCTATTCGCATCATGGCGGCACCTTAGCCACCACGGACGCGGAGGCCAACGGCCCTCCCGAAGCCCCCTATGCAGTGATGCTGTCCCGCTCCTTCACCCGGCCGTGAGCCGCTCGATCAGGTTCGTCGATGATTTACCCTCGACCTCGGGAGCCAGAACCACTACCCCCCCATTCGCCTCAACAATCTCGCGGCCACACACCCAATCGGCCCGGTCCCCGCCCTTGACCAGCACATCAGGCAGGAGCTCGCCAATAAGAACATCCACGTGCAACTCGTCAAAGATCACCACGAAATCGACCGCCTCAAGAGAGGCCAGCAGCAGCACCCGCTCCGACTCCTCCACGACCGGCCGCGCAGGGCCCTTCAGCTCACGTACCGATCGGTCGGAATTCACCCCCACGATCAAGGCATCTCCCTGCCTCCGCGCAAACGCAAGATAGATCGTATGCCCCGCGTGCAGGAGATCAAAACATCCGTTTGTAAACACCACCCGCTGACCATCTGCCCGCAGCTGAGCCCGGACTTCACTCATGCGGGACCGCGAAATAATCTTGGAATAGGGGTCTCTCATGGGGAATATCGTACAGATTGAGGGGGGTATTCGCCACAATTAACATTGCGCCTGCCTCGATCGTTCACGTCAGACTCTCAGGCCTCCTCGAGCGTTCTCTTCCCCGCCTTCACCAATCCGAAGCCCAGCACCACCACAACAACCACAATCACACCTGCGAACACCCCCCGTCCTCCCAGCCAAGCCCATTCTTGGCGGCCCGCCTCTGCGTCATAGGCGGGATTGTCCATAAGCGGCCCAATCTCGAAAGGACGCGGTGCGATGTCACGGGCAAGCAGACGCTCGATATGGGCGGTATCGAAGAGCGGGGCCGGGACCTGTTCCGAGCCAAGGAGAAGGCGGTAGCTCTGACCAGGCGCGGCAAGGAAGAGCGCCTGCCAGAGCGGCCCCCGGCCGCGCAGGCCTTCGAGCCGAAGCGGCGGGGCATCGCCGTTGTGCAGCAGGACCCGGAAGCGGTGCGACTGCTGCTCTGGCAACTCTATGGCCATGGTTTCGCGACTGAAGTCTCTAAACGAAATCCGCGACAGCACGCCGGCGCCGATCGACCTCCACTGTTCACGCCCGTCACGCTGATAGGGGATCTGAACCGTGGCGCGCCGAGTGAAGTTGCGTGCTGGCGTCTCAATGATCAACGCCGTGAGGGGGGTATGATAGCTCTCAATCTCAATCGTGGAGATCCGGCGTTTGGCGTCTTCCGAGACGCTCCACTCCTTGACCCTGTAGTCCCGGCTGAGCGTCTCTCGGTTGCGTTCCTCATCACGATGCGTGTAGAGGCGCGCCGTGTTGATGCGAAAGGGGCGCACCGTCTCTGCCGTGGTTTCCGTACGCTGTAGCTCGGTATCTTCGCGCAGCGTCCGGGTGATCTCGGTGCGCGGCGACTGAGCGCTATCCGTCACGGCATCAATCGTCACCCGTAGCAGTCGATGGTCGTTGCGAGGCAGATCGACGCTGACATGGCGTACATCCATGTAGCGGCTGTAGTCATAGATCAGGGCATCTGTTACGAGCCGAACCGTCGTGCCCTCCTCCCCCACACCATCCACACTCACCCGCCGCTCGAAGTCCTTTAACGGTGTCTCCAGCCAGAGCTGGTCCGCCGCCAGCGCGTCCCCATCCAAAGCCATTTCAATCTCAATCCGGTTGCCCTCCATCTCGCGCAACCCCGTCACGCGGGAGGGGGCAACCACCTGCACGCGGCGCAGCCGCTTGGCCATGGCCCGCCGCATCAGATGAGGAACGACGGTGTCCGCCCCATTAAACACCCGCAGATCTGCCGCGTCGGCCTGTAGCAGCTCCCATGAGCTTTCATCCAGCGGAATGGCCGCAATCTCCTCCTGAGCAGAGGTGGTCGTGATTTCGCGGATATATTTGAATGGCGCGGACTCAACGGCACCGCAGGCCATGTCTGCACAGAAGATGGCACAAGCTGAGGTGATTAGAATATTTCGTAATGTCATAATGCGGACCTTTCTTGCCGTTGGAACCCTATCAAGCGGGGGAAAAAGCTCGCGCAGAGGCGCAGAGATCGCAAAGAAAGAGGAAAATTGAAGGGAAACGCCCCCCTTCTCACCCTCTCCTTGGCGAGCTTGGCGTCTTTGCGCGAGAAGATCCCTACTTCTTCTCACTTTCGGCCCCACTCAGTCGATTCTCAAACTTGATATACACAAATGCTCCCGCAAGCAGAACGATCCCTAGCAGGATGAAGGCTATGATCCGGTAGAGCGGGTCAAGGCTCCCAAGATCGACCAGAATCACCTTGACCGTTGCCACCAGGAACAAGGCTAACCCCGCAAACCGCAGCGGTCGCACCCCTTTGATGATACCCCCGGTAATTAGCGAGAGCGCAAAGCCACCCCAGAAGACCGAAATGCCGCCCGACCGAAGCCCCGGCACGAAGTGCGCCAGCAGCGTATTCAACTCAAAGGTCATGTAGAAGAGAAAGAGGACCAGCGAGCCATAGCCGAAGAATCGATCCGGGCGCCACGATAGCAGGCTGCGACCCAACAGCTTGGAGGCGTAAACGAAGAAGGCCAGAATCACGCCGAAATCGAGCAGACGCATGCCCGCCTCGAGAAAGGAGTAGTTCGTCGCCTGGAAGCTGTAGCGCTCCAGAGAGATGCGCCAGAAGGGCAGATCAATAAAGGCCACCTTGAACAGAGTACCGACCACGAAGAGCATCAGGAGCGTGAAGACCGCCTTGGTGGCGCTGCGGGCATAGAGCGTCAGTAGCAACAGGCAGGCCCCCAACCAGAGCATCGTCAACATGGGGAGTCGCACCGGCGCGCACAGGAACATGGCCGTCCGGTTCAATTCAAAATGCAGGTAGATAAAGAGCATCATGAAGACCAGCGCCGCCAGCGCGACGAGGCGCGGACGCGGCGGGACCAGCTCCCGGATATCGTTCCCCTCCTCAAGCACCAGTGAGGCGGAAGCCGTGGGCTTGGTATGCAACCGCATCGCCAGAGCCATGGAAACCACCGGGAACCCGAAGCCAAGCAACCGTTGTCCCAACAGCTTCAGGTAAGCCGTCATCGTGGTATCCGTCGGCAACCGATGGCCGAACTGTCCATACAGATCCACGGTAAAAAATCGGCCCAACACGATCATGTAGAGCACATAGGCGATATAGCGCAGAAAGCGGCTATCCAGCTTCGCGGCCAGCCACAGCAGCACCAGTGCCTGGGCACTCCAGCAGAGTGTGAGCCACTGGTCCGACAGCAGGAGCGGTATGGTGATGATCAGGAACAGGGCCGCCAACGCAATGAAGCCCAGGGCCAGACCTCGATCACGTCGTTTCCGGCTCATGAAGAGATAGAGATGCCCCGTATAGAAGGCCGCCAGCGCCAGCGATACCGCCGCCGTCCAGTGCCTCCCATAGGCACCCCGAATCAGGTCGCACGACATGCCGAAGAAGATCCCGGCATTCAATACCAGCATAATCAGCTCGAGGACCGTCGCTTGCTTGCCCTTGACCAGCTGATGTATAAACGTGATCGTCGAGAAGAGCACAAAGAACGCCGCCAGAAATGGCATCACCGGCCAGAACAGGCCGCTCTCGTAATATCGATCCAGGGAGAGGCTTACCAACCCCCAGGTCGCCGCAAACGCCATGGCGTTGAGCAGATGCCATCCTCGCTGCTGCGCGATACCCAGCACCCCGATACCCAAGAGGACCATATAGCTGTAGAGCGCCACCAGATTGCCCGAGCCCGTCGAGAGCATGATCGGCGTCGCATAGCCGCCGATAATTCCCAAAATAGCCACGAGCATCGAGTTGAACCGGACCGACATCACACCCGCGCCGACCGTCACGCAGATCATCAGTCCAAACGCTGGCAGAAGCCCTATCAAGTGATACAGAGTGGCCGCTGCAAAAATCGCCCCATAGAGAGAGGCCAATCCGGCTCCGAGCAGGCCCTGGGCAATGAGATCATACCGTTTACCGAGCAGCTGGATGCCCGCCGCAAGAAAGCCAGCCCCCAGCAGCAGCGTCATGCTGATCTTCGCCTGGGGATTGAGCCAGCCTGCATCGGAGGAGTACTTCAAGAAGAAGCCGATTCCCGCGACCATGACCGGCACACCGATACGGATCAACCAGTTCGTCGCGACGGCCTGTTCCGCGCTCATACCGGGCCGACGATGCTCTTCGCTGACAATAATCCAGCCCCAGATCGATCGCAGTGCCTGCCGTGCGGCCTCTTCGAGCGGGTTGGGCTGTCGCGGCGGCGGCACGACCGGCGGCCGTGGCGGAGGAACATCGATTACAGGTTTCGGTTTGGGCACCACCGGCGGCGCGGGCGGCGGCACAGCGATGGGAGGCTGAACCGCCGGAGCCGCCGCAGGCGCGGCCGCGTTCCTCCGCATCTCCCGCTTCAGATCGGCCAGCGTCCCCGCCATGACGTGCTGTCGCTTCCTAATCCCCACCAGCAAGATCAGCGCCGCGATAGGCGCCCCCACCAGCCCCAGCACCAGACAAATCGCCATCAGCACCCAAAAGGCCTCATCGCCCATAACAGCCTCCCAACCAGAAGAATTGCACCACGTCGCGGCAGACTACCACCCCACCCCACTCAATGCACGCCTCTATGAAAGGGGGATTGGAGGTTGCATTCCCCCTTTCTGCCGTGCTACTGCCTCTCTATCCAGTGGACCCATCGACAGGAGGCATCAGACATGCACACCCTTCGCGTCACCTACGCACTTCCCATTCTCTTCATCGTTTGCGCCCTTCCGGCCCCCGCCTGCGCACAAGACCAAACGTATGACGAGTGGCTCGCTGCGGACCGCGCTGCGCAGATCGAATACGATGACACCGTGACCCGCCAGTACCAGGAGTTTGTCCAACAGGAACAGAAGGCTTTTGACGCCTTTATCGAAGCGGCCGGCCGTGTGTGGGGCAGCAACGATGTATGGGTGCCCGACCGCAAGAGCTGGGTACAATACAGCGAAGACCTCGAAGAGCGCAGCGGTGTCGACTTCGAAGCCGGCCACGCCCGGGTCCAGGTTGTAGTCACCGATGAAAGCGACCCGGACAGCGTCAAGACTGAGCTCGCCGCCGCCGTCGAGCGCCTGGCGCTGAGCGGAACCGAGGGGCCCATCCAGATGTTCCATCGTCGGCTCTTCGGCAACGGCAATCCGCCGAGTACGACCACCGCTGCCCGGGCCGCCCCCGACGCCACGTACACCGTGCGAGAGGGCGATACGCTCTGGGGGGTCGCCCGCAAGTTCAGGGTTAGCCGAACCGACCTGGCCACAGCCAATCAGCTGGATCAAGAGGGCTGGTTGCAGGTCGGCCAGATCCTCAAGGTGCCCGGTATTACCCCTCTGCCCGCGGCGGTCAAACCAGCCTCAACGTGGAAGCCATCCAAGGATCCACTGCTGCGCGGCCAACTCCAAACCCGCAGAGGTAAACCCGTCTCGCGCGCCAATGCGCGGGCCTATGCACGTGAAGTCGTGGATGAGGGGCTCACAGTTGACACAGTCAAAGGCAGCGATGGCGCAGCCCGTCGGGTCGCCAGCGTCAGCGTGCCGCTCGTGCCTAACCATGTCGCCGTCCGGGCGGAGCGGTTCCGCCCCCTCGTAACCAAATATGCAGGGAAGTACGGTGTCTACCCGCCGCTTATCTACGCTCTGATTGAGACGGAGTCCTCATTCAATCCGCGTGCCCGCTCCGGCGTTCCCGCCTACGGCCTGATGCAGCTCGTGCCCCGCTCCGGCGCGCGCGATGCCTACCGCTACGTCTATAAGGAGGATCGCATGTTGCCGGACACCTACCTCTACGATCCGCGCAACAACATCGAGCTCGGCTGCGCTTTTGTGCATGTCCTTGACAGCCGCTATCTCAAGGCGATCGAGAACGCTACCAGCCGCATGTTCTGCACCATTGCGGCCTATAACACCGGTGCTGGTAACGTGGCTCGCGCGTTCACCGAGGGCCGCTCGGTCACGCGCGCCGCCCCCATCATCAACAGCATGGGCCACGACCAAGTCTATGCCACCCTCCAGCGCGATCTGCCCTACGAGGAAACCCGCCACTACATCGAGAAAGTCACCCAGCGCATGCCGCAATACCGCGCGTGGCGGTAGGCGTCCGCTATTTTTCGACCGGAACCACGATGCCGCGCATGATGATGTTCTGGCAGAAGACGAAGACCAGAAAGGTGGGCACGGAGGCGACGAGCAGGGAGGCAAAGATGACCCCCTGTCCGCTGCGTTGCTGAAGCTGGTAAAGCCAGGGCATGATGGTCCACATCTTATCGTCCTGACAGATCAGCAGGGCCATCATGAAGTTGGAGTAGGCGGCGGTGAAGGCACTCAGGCCGACCACGGCCAGGATCGGTGTACTGAGACTCATCGTGATCTGCCAGAAGATACGAAACTCCCCTGCCCCATCGATCTCGGCACTCTCATAGAGCTCCTGGGGCAGAGAATCGAAGAATCCTTTGAGCAGGAAGATCGAGTAGCCATTGGCCATAGCAGGGAGAACCAGGGCGGCAAAGGTATTGAGGAGACCGAGCTCGCGCAGGAGTAGGAAGCTGGGTATCTGCGTGACCATAGGAGGAAAGGCCATGGTCATCATCAGGAAGAGCAGGATCTTGTAGGCCGAGGGCGGTTTGTAACGACTGAGCGCGTAGGCGGCAAGCGGGTTGACCGTCAAGGCACAGAGGATGGCCAAAGCGCAATAGATGGCGGTGTTCGAGATGCCGCGCCCGTGCAGGACTATGTAATCCAGTACGCAGAGGTAGTTGCGCAGGAGAAACTCTTTCCGCAATTCCGCCTTGCGGCCGGCAAAATCGATCGCGAACAGGTCGCGCTGGGGCGGCAGGATCTCCAGCCAATCCCGGTAGGCCGTGCCAAGCGCTGCATTGGCGGCGGTGAGCGTACCGTGCGTCGACTTGAGGTAGTCGCGGAACATGAAGTCAATGCTATCGATACGAATCATATCGGCTGGCAGCATATGAATGGTGCCGGCCGCAGGATCCTTCCATCCCTCGACGAAGGCGGACCAGTCTGATGACATCAGTCCCGTCTGGGGTGGTTCCTCCTCCAATACTATGTCGTTGAAGGAGGTGTAGGCCGTGCCGTAGTTCCGATTCAACCCCGCCACGGTTAGATACTTGGCTTTCAGAAAGTCGCGATAAAAGGGGGTTGCCGCGGGTTCGGCGCGCAGCCAGAGGAGGTTGAGCACCGAACGCGCAAAGGTGATCCAGTCCCCCCGCTCGAGGTCGCTCCGGTCAGGGCCTACCGGCAGGTTGCGGTCGAGGTGGACATCGTCCCACGAGGCGTGGGAGGTGCCATGGGTTTGATTGTATCTCTCAATCGCACCTTGGTACTGCGTGCGCAGGTAGGCATGTCGATAGTAGTTCTCGGGACTGAAGTAAATGCGGGATTCGAGCGGAAGCGCCGCCTTGAAGAGAGCGAACCGATCGTCCATAAGACTGGACACAAGCGTACTGCGGCGCGGCAGATAATTTTCGGGCAAGAGATAGAAGGCGTTCCAGTCCACGAATTCGGTGGCCAGCCCCCTGTTCAGCCGCGCGATGTCGCCATCATATTCAGCACTCAGTTCCTCTTTGAAGGCACGTAGTGCTGAAGGGAAGACGCCGCGCGTGACAGGTGCCTGCACGTAGGCGCACCCATAGGTGTAAGGCGGCAGATCGGTGAACGCGATGAACGCGCGCCACGCGTTCGCAAGGGCGTGGTTGGGGGCCGACAGAGGGGCCACCGCTCGGAAGGAGGTGTCGACCACATTGTGGGCCATTTGCAGGGCCTCGAGCGACTCGTTGAAGAAGCCCTCGACATGCTTCTGATAGAGCGCCGTATCGCTGCTCAGAAAGGGGGGGATCAGCTTGGCATCGGGCGCGTCGACGGCGCTCTTGGTGCTACCGGCGATCATGAGCATGAAGGGGTAGACCATCGAGACCGCCCCAAGGAGCAGGATCGTATAGATCGAGCCGATCAAAAGGCGAACCTTGAGGGAGCGGCGACCAATGACTGAAATGATGGACATGGTTAGGTTCCGGATTTCGGATGGCAAATATCGAAAATCACTTCGTCGCCCCCTGGGCTCTGAATTCAACCCTCGAAAGTATCTTGAGCTGGTGGACGGTGAAGCCGATAAGCATGAAGCCGAGCATCCAGGCGGCGGCGGTGGCCGGACCAAACTGGAGATAAGTAAAGGCCTTGTACCAGATATGGAGACCGACGACCTCGGTGTTGGCCCCTCCGCCAGTCATGGCGAGGATGTTGCCCGTGGCGCCATACCAGGAGGTGATGAAGACGCCGACGAAGTTGATGATGATGAGAGCCTTGAGCGTAGGAAAGACGACGAAGAGAATCTTGTCTATGAAATTGGCGCCGTCGAGATCGGCGGCCTCGTAGTAGTCGTCCGGAATCCCTTTGAGCGCCGCGAGATAGATCAGGCAGCCGGGCCCCATGCCGGCCCACACCATAGGGATCACGCAGGCGAGCATGGCGGTTTGGGTATCGTTCAGCCATCCGTACGGCTCCGGGGTCATATCAAAGAGGCGGGTGGGCAGGTGAGCCAGGCTAACCAAAATGCTCTCGTGGGAGGGAAAGAGAATGGGCAGGGCGAGGCTGGCGACGGAGAGGAACAGCAGCAGGGCCGCCACCTTGAAGCCACGCGCCGGCCAGCGCAGCTCATGGATCAGTAGGCGGCGCGCAAAAGCCCAGGCCAGAGCGAAGAGCGCCAGCCCGAGCAGCACAAAGCCGAGGGCCGGAACCCGCAGGATGATCGCATTGAGCGCGCCGCGCTCGGAAGGCTCGTAGAACTGCTTCCAAAGCAAGATGGTGACGAGGCCGGTAATCACCGCCGGCAGGTAGTAGATCGTACGGAAGAGGACCTTACCGCGCGGGACCTCCTGCAGGAGGATGGCCAGGATGATCGGTGGCAGGAAGGTCATGGAGACAACCAGAAAACTGTATCGCAGCGAGTTCCATATGGCCTTCCACCAGTAGTTGTCGAAGAGGAGATCACCAAAGTTGTCGACGCCGATCCAGGTTGACTTTCCAATGATACGGTAGTCCTGGAAGGCCATCACGGATCCGCGAATGAGCGGTACATAATTCCACAACAGGATGCTGGCCACAGAGGGCACCAGCAGGACATAGGCCCAGGCGTACTTCTTAAAACCCCAACTCTTCCGCGGTCCATCTTCACCAAGGTCTGGAGGGGTGAAGGTCCTGATGATCTTGCGAAAGACAACGGCAAAGGCGGCGATGATTCCAAACAACGTCAGGGAGGCCGCGACACGACGGATAAAACGCTCGCGGGGCGAGACCAAACCTATCATCTGCTCATTGGCATGGGCACAGGCCACTTTCAGAATATCATGCAACACGTTGAGACGCTCTTCAGGATCGGAAGGCAGCTTGTCCTCACGCATGAGCTGATCGGCGGCCTGGATCGGCAAGGTCATCAAATTGTAGGCCAGATTGCTGTTACGTCCGCAGGGCTCGGGCTGCCCGGTCGCAATGGCAATCTCAAAGACATCCGCCCACCCCTTGGGGGCCAGTCGCTCGATCTCGGAATAGCCGAACATGCGCAGGTACTTGGGGTTCACGAAACGGCCCAAGCCACCCTCGACCATGATGCGCGTCTTGATCTCGACCGCCTCCCTACAGTCGTAGAAGCGGAGGTACTCCCAGGCGGCATCACGTACGACCGGATCTTTAATGCCCGAAAAAAGCCCCATCATCCGACTGTTTAGCTCAGCGCCACGCTTGCCGGTGGGTCCCTTCGGCACAGGCACCATGCCGGTGACCTCCGGGTTGATCTGGGAAAAGATCTTCTCGTCAATATACTCCGCACGCATGCCAATCTCGCCGCGCATCCACTTGGTACCGGCATCACTGGCGTCCTTGGAGGAGTAGCCGCGACGGGTCTTGCCGTTGGCGTCCGTCCATTTTTCTGAGCTGATTCGGGTGTAGAAGTCGAGTGCTACAGCGGCTTCGCGCGTGTCGAAGACACAGCGCCAGCTATCGGTCTCCTCGTTATAGGTCATCACGTCGCCGCCAGCCGACCAGAGGAAGGTAATCCAATGCCATGATTCATGCTTACCGCGTGAGAGCTGCAGGCCATAAGTCCCCTTCTCGGGATCGGTGAGGGCCTTGGCCGCGGCGAGCATGTCGTCCCACGTCCAGTCAACCGTGGGGTGAGGAATATGGTGGGCGTCAAAGAGATCCTTGCGGAACATCAGCACCTTGCCCAAGGCACCGCCGTAGGGGATGGCCCAGACATGCTGCGCCCCTTCGGGCCCCTTGCGCTTGATCACGGGCCAGAGCTTGGGATGGATACGAAACGCCACATCCTCCTGCGGCATGGCGGTCAGGTAACCATCTTCCGGTTTGTCGAGGGGATAGAGGAAGTTGTTGCGGATATAGTTGTCGGACTTCCGAAAATTGATGTAGAGCACATCGGGGGCCATGCCACCCGCAATCGCAAGGAGATCCACCTCCACACCTTCAACCCGGATACCGCTGAATTTCTCGAGCGAAATCTCGACGTCGTCCCAGTTATGAACGCCATATTTCTCGGGGTTGGCCTTGTATTTTTCCGCGTAGCGCTCAGCAAAAATCTGGGAAAATTTCTGTCTGAAAGCACGTACGCCAGCCGCCTCGCCGCGATTGAACGTGTCCGTCTGGCTCGGATCAGGCACATCGAAGAGCGTGACGTGAATGATCGTCTTGCCGTCACGCTCCTCAACCCAGCCCGCGCGGCCCACGATGGGCTGTAGGAGGGCGATAAAGGCGCACCACAGGAATAGAGAAGATAGACGCATCCCCACCCTATACACCAGCAACGGAGGTGTCACAAGCTGAATAGGATTCCTGGTAGGGTGTGATTGAGTTTCGTGGGTGTTGGGTCTGATCAGACCGCGAAAGAGGATGATCTGAGAGCGGCAAGTATGGCGCAGATTCTGGTGGCGTTGTGGAATCTCCAATGCATACCAGCCTGCTTGCAGCGCCTGGCGACG
>JABMPJ010000226.1 GCA_013203785.1 Lentisphaerota bacterium
AGGACAGGTGCGGAGCGAGAATGACGATTCGTTTAGGCTTTTGATTCCCAACACGCACGCGTCTCTTGTGCTGCGCTGGCCTCGGGACGGGGCCGCGCTACTGCCAGCATGAGTAACGAGCTCGTGCTCAGGAGATGTGTAGAATAACGAGGGCGTTGCCCTGGGCTGAATCAGCTACTGGATCTGCGGTCGGGTGATCAGGCGATCGGTCAGGCGTAGCCAGTCGGTGGCGAGCTTTTGGTAGCGGGCTTCGTGCAGGATCTCGCTGAAGCGGTTGTTGTCCAGGACGTTGACGGCTGAGATGTAGTCGTTGAGGGTGACGCGGCCATAGGAGTAGTTCTCGGTTTCATCCGTCAGAACGGCTTTGGCCAGGGCAATCTTCTTGCGGGTCAGGGCCATGAGATCCTTCTCTCGCTGGAGCTGATAGAAGAGGTTGCGCGCGTCTTCCTGGAGGCGGTAGCGGGTGTTGACCCGCCGCAGCTCGGCGCGCTTGAGGTCGATCTTGGCAACCTCATGTTCGGCTCGAGCTATATGGTCGGGGAAGGGCCAGTCGAGGCGTACCCCCAGCCATAGCTTGTCGTCATTGTGTGCGAGGCCATAGTCGTCGCCCTGCACGTCATAGCCAACCATGAGCGCGATCGAGGGCAGGAGATCGTCGGCTTCTCGATCTACCGCCAAGGCGCTTTTCTGCTCAAGCAGGCGCAGCATGGCGAAGGTGCGGCTATTGTCTGTAAAGGCCTGGAAGGCGGGGTCGAAGGCTGGCTCAATCTCGGGGGCGGTGAGGGCCTGCGGCCGCAGGTCGTCCGGGCCCGTATGCCGTACCACGCGCTGAATGGTGTGCAGACGGTCGCGGTAGGCCTCTTCGAGTTCGACGACTCGCTCCTGTTTGGCCAGAACCTGGAGTTCAATCTTGTTGACGTCAATCGGGCGCGCGACCTGCTGGTTCTGTCGCTCCTTGATGTTGTTGAGCAGCTTCAGGTTCGCCTCGTAGGACGAGTGCGCGACGGCGAGATTCTCGTAGGCCTCGTACCAGCCATGGTAGGCGATCATGATGCCGGCCAGGTAGTCCTCGTAGGCCTCGACGATCTGGTGTCGCGCCACTTCAACCTCGATCCCAACGATACGCTGGAGGAGCCGGGTCGAGCGCCCAAAGGCGTTACGCGCAATGGGTTGGGAGAGCGTCAGGGAGAGCTCGGAGGTGGTCTCGTCGGAACGGAAAGCGGGGGAGGCCGCGTAGGCGGCAGAGAGTGCAGTACCGGTGGAGGGAAAGAGTCGGCTCAACTGGACGGAGGTGGCCCCGGCAGAGCGGTCCTGCGACAGGAAGGCCTGGTAGTCTTGGGCTACCGAGAGGACGATATCGCGGGCGGGCAGGGCGAGCGTCTCCCGGTACTGGAGCTTCAGCTCTTCGATCAGGATGGCTTCGAACTCGCTGTCGGCCTGCGCGGCACGGCGGACGAAGGCCTCCATCGTCAGGACCGTGTTGGTCTGGGCGGCCGCCCAGCCGGTGGCGAGGCATACGAGCAGGGCCACACGACAGGATATCGACTTCATGATGAGCGCCTCCCGGTGATCGCCCGCCGTTTGAGCATGCACTCCTGTTGCAGGGCGAAGACGGCGGGAATCAGCACCAGTGTGATGACGGTGGCAAAGGCGAGTCCCCAGGCCAGAGCCAACATCATTTCGGCGAGCATGGCGTCGTACCCGGCGAAGCCGTAGGCGGTGGGCAGCACGCCCGCCACGGTGGTCAGGGTGGTGAGTATGACGGCCCGCAGGCGGCTGCCTGCAATGCGCGCGGTTTCGCTATTTACGTCCAGTCCCGGTGTGTCGGGATCGAAGTCGTGGGTCAGTTTGACGAGCATAATGATGGCATCGTTCACCACGACACCGGCCAGGCCGATGGCTCCGACGGCGGCGTAGAAGCCGTAGACAAGTTTGCCGTGCAGGTAGAAGGTCAGGATGACGCCGACCAACCCGAAGGGAATGGCGAGCATGATGATGAGGGGCTTGCCGAGGGAGTTGAATAGGACGGCCAGAATGACGTAGATCAGGAGGATGACCATGATCACGGCGCTCTTGAGATCGCTGCGCGATTCGCGCGTGTCCCGGATCTCGCCGCCAAAGGAGAGCAGGGTGGTGGGATGTTGTGTGAGGACGGCGGGAAAGAGATCACGCTCGATATCGCGTCCGATATCGAGCGGCGTGGTTCGGGCCCCCTCCGCCATATCGGCAAAGACCCGCGTGGTGCGCTTGAGGTCGAGCCGCGAGATGGTGGTGGGTGATTCGACCTGGCGGACAGAGACAATATTGCGCAATGAGACCAGATAGTCGTTGCGGTTTTCAACGGGAAGATCGAGGACGCGCTCGATATCGCTTTTGGCGGCGTCGGTGGTGGTCAGGCGCAGACGGATATCTTCGTCACCGTTCGTGAATTCATATAGCACGGTGCCTTGCAGCGCGGCCCGGAAGGTCGAGACGACGTCGGCCGGTTCGATCGAGAGCCGCTTGATGACGTCGCGGTTGATATCGACGCGGTACTCCGGCACGCGCAGGCCTTCATCGATCTCCACGTTCTTGAGCATGGGCAGGGCGCGCATGGCGGTGGCGAGTTGCTCGGCGGCGTCATGCCGGAGCGTGTCGTTACTCTGCTGCACGATGATCTCGATGGGGCTGCCGGACGCTTGTCCCCAGCGGCTCTTAGCGAAGCGGATTTTCTGGAAGCCGTCGAGGGCGGCAATGGCGTGCTCGAATTCCTTGACGAGCTGGTCGGCCGACTTGGTTCGCTTCTCTTTGGGCACAATCTCGATGAGGGAGCGGAACTGATTCTCTTCGACGGCACCACCGCGGCGGCTTTGGGCAATATCGGTCCGAAAACCAACGACCTCCCTGCCGACATAGGGCAGAATGGCATCTTCGATTCGGCGTACCATGCGGGCGGTTGCGAGGCGGTCGGTACCGGGTGCGGTCATGCCGCTGAGGACGATGTCGCGGGTCTCCTCATTGGGGAACATTTCGAACTTCATGCGGTGCTGGCCGATATAGATTGCCAGGCCCAGCAGGGCGGCAAAGAGGAGGAAGACGAGCGGTTTGTGCCGCAGCAGGTGCGTCAGGAGCGCGGCATAGTTGCGCTCGACGCGTTCGAACCAATGGGCTCGCTCTTCACGCGCGGCGTTGCGGCGTGGTGCGCGGCCGAATAGGCCCTTCAGCGACGGCACACGAAGCAGCATGTGACCTGGCAGGATAAACATGGACTCGACCAGGCTGGCACCCAGCATGAGGAAGATCACGGGTGGGATAAAGGTAATGATTCGGGCCTGGTGGCCGCTGAAGTAGAAGAGCGGGAGGAAGGCCACGCAGGTCGTCACGATGCTGGCGAGCACGGGCATCAACATGAACGCGGTGCCCTGCACTACGGCCGTCATGCGTGCGACGCCGCTGTGCATCAGGCGTGTGATATTCTCGGCCACGACGATGGCGTCGTCCACCACCATGCCCATCACGATGATCACGGCGGCCAGTGTGGTGCCGTTAATGGTATAGCCCATCATGGAGGCAATGATCATGGTGGCACAGAAGGTGAAGGGAATACCCATGGCTACCCAAATACCGGCGCGAATGTTCAGGATGATGAAGAGTGCGGCGACAATCAGAACGAAACCGATGATCCCGTTGATGGCTATGATACGGAGGCGGTTGCGCACATCGATGGATTCGTCATCCAGCAGGACGATTTCCACCGGTGAGTTCTTGAGATTGTTGCTCTGGAAGTTCGCGATCAGTCGGTTCACCGCCGTGAGGGCATCGAGAATGCCCGTCGAGCTATTCTTGACGACGCTGAACATGACGGCTTCATGGCCGTTGACCTTGCTGATGGAGGTCGTCCGCTCGTATCCGGTTGCGACATCGGCTACGTCGCCCAAGCGCACGACCTGGCCATCGAATCCGCCCTGGACGATGAGGTCGCGTAGTTTGTCGGGCGTGTCCAGCTCGGACAGCAGCGTCACGCGGGGCTCCCGTTCGGCTTCCAGTGCTCCGGCCGGGCTGCGCACGTGGTTCTCCCTAATTTGGCGCATGACGGTGTTGAACGGGATCTCGTATTTTAGCAGCTTTTCCGGATCGGTTTTGACTTGAAGCTCTTCCTGGAGATAGCCGCTGCGGTTGACACTGTGGACCTCGGGCAGGCTGACCAACTGGTTTTCGAGGGCGAGGGCCGCCTGCTGTAGGGTACGGCGTCCCTCAACATCGAGAATGGGGTAGTCGCGGTGCAGGAGTGCGACATCGAGGATGGCCTTCTTGGATGTCTTGAAGACGCGGATGGAGGGGTCATCGAGGACCTCGTTGGGCAGTTCCACATCAAGCACGCCGTTGCGTATCTCGGCCAGAGCTTCGTTGAAGTCCGGGTAGTCTTGCTCGATCTCGACGGTGATGTTGGCCTCGCCGACGCTGGAGCTGCTTTGGATTCTGTAGACCCCGTCGAGTCCCCGGAGCTGCTCCTCAATCGGTTTGGTGACGAAGAACTCAACGTCTTCGGCGGGGGCGCCGGGGTAGCGAACCGAGATGCGGATGCGGTCGAATGTGACATCGGGCAGCTCTTCTTTATTGGTGTGTTGCCACGTGAAGATGCCGCCGATCACGACCGCGACGAAGAGAAAGTTCATCATCAGGTGTCGCGCGGCAAAAAAGGCAATCAGTCGCTCAAGCATCGAAACTCCACTCGCCCGTCAGCCACCGGAGTGCTCGGGGCGGTCCGGCGCGCCGGTCTGCGTGCCTGCTTTAGGTCGGGCACGTGGCGCTAGTGATACCATGTGTGAGGGGGGGAGGTCTACTCTTCGTCGCCACACCCAGTCGTCGCGGGTGCGGTTGAGTTTGGTGGGACATAGCAGGCCCTGAATCTGTGGAAAGTTCAAAAAAGCCTCTTTAC
>JABMPJ010000227.1 GCA_013203785.1 Lentisphaerota bacterium
ATCCTAAGATCACGGGAGTCCCCTGCCTACTCAAAAATACTACCGCAGCCGGAATCTGCTCAAGGCGACCGTGACCGGTCGCCACGTCGGCAATGCCGTGCTGTTCTTTGTCACGCGGCAGACGCCCACGACCGGTGGCACCATTCCTGTCGACGGCGGTTTGCCGGACGCCACGCCGAGGTAACACGCCATGGTCAATACAGCCCTGTCACAACTGATCCGCATCTCCAACGTGGTTGGCAAGGATAGCGCGCTCGTTCAGGGCGTTGGCGGCAATACGTCGGTCAAGACCGATGACGGTCGCTGGATGTACATCAAGGCCAGCGGAACGGCGCTGAAGGATATGAACGGTCGCCGCGGCTGGTGCCGGGTGAACCGTGAAGCCGTGGAATCCATTTTTACGGACAGGGCGCTTGCCGGGATGGATGTCAGCTCGCGCGAGTTGGAAATGGTCAAGCGGCTGCAGGCTGCTTGCGATGACGGAACCACCGCTAAGGCGCGCCCATCCGTAGAATGCCCGTTGCACGTACTGCTGGATACCTGCGTGATTCACCTCCACGCGCTGGTCACGCTGGCCTACGCCAGCGCCCGTGAAGGGAAAGCTCGCCTGTTTGACCTGTTCAGTGATGCCTCCACGCCGCCGCTCTGGGTGCCCTATGCCGACCCAGGCTATTCGCTTGGGCAGAAGGCCTACCGCCTCGTTGCTAGATACGAGCGGGAATGTGGCTGCAAGCCGACTGTCATGTTCTTGGAGAAGCACGGTTTGCTCGTCGCGGCGGATTCGCCCGACAAAGCGTTGCGACGGGTGCGGCAGGTTGTCAAACGTTGCAGCGACGGGTTGAGCCATACATCGGCTCACACCGTTTTGAGGGTCAGGACGTCCGATGCGGAACGCGTGCAGGATGCGCTTTCGCAAGCCCTGGCGGCGGTATGCGGTGAGGCGAGCCCCGTTCATCATTTCGTCGACAAGACTGTGTCTGCCGTGCTCGCCAGGGACGATGTCGCGCAGCTCGTCAAAGCACCGCCACTGACGCCGGATGAAATGGGGTTTGTCAGCAGTCCGGTCCTGTATCTGGAGACCACAGACCCCCAGGCCATGGGTGAGAAGGTGGCTGCTTGTGTGGCCCGGCGAGGAAAGCCGCCCGTCGCGTTTCTGGTGCGTGGCTACGGTCTCTTTATCGCCGGAGAACCAACCATGGCGGGCATTGTCAGAGACATTGTGGTCGGTTCGTTGTTTGTGCGAAGTCACGCCCAGGACATGGGCGGAATCAATGGCCTGAACAAACGTCAGCGTGGTTTCATCGACAACTGGGAAGCGGAGAAATTCCGCGTTCAGCTTGCCGTCAGTTAGGCTGCCATATGCAACGCATGTTGCCGGCCCGTCGAAGGGTGGAAAGGAATGAAGCGCATGAGTTCTGAAGTGGATGTGGTGGTCGCTGGCCATATTTGCCTCGATATCGTTCCCCATATTCCGGTCGGAGGCGAGACGCTTGGAGATATTCTGCGACCGGGAAAATTGGTCGATATTGGCAAAGCCGTCCTGTCCACCGGCGGCGCGGTCTCCAACACAGGTTTGGCCCTGAGTCGTCTTGGCATGAGTGTCAAGTTGATGGGCAAATGTGGTGACGACGCCTTCGGACGCATCCTGTTGCAGAAGTTGAGAGACGAGGCCGACGGAGCAGAAACAGGCATGCAGGTTGTGGCCGGGGAAACAACCAGTTACACGCTGGTCGTCGTCCCTCCGGGCATTGACAGAATTCTGCTACACTGTACCGGAGCCAACGACACCTTTGGGGTGGCAGATATTGATCTCGAGACGGTGAAGCGGGCACGTCTATTCCACTTCGGGTACCCGCCCTTGTTGGCGAGAACCTACGCACACGATGGTCGGGAGCTGGCGGCAATCTTTTCCGCAGCCAAGGCCACCGGTGTCACGACCAGTCTGGATACGTCGTTGCCCGATCCAGCCGGGTCGAGTGGCCAGGTTAACTGGCCCGGCATCCTTATGAAGACACTCCCTCATGTGGACGTATTCACGCCCAGTATAGAGGAGTTGATCTTTATGTTGCGACGGGACACCTTTGACGAGATGGTGAAGCGCTCGAATGACGGCGACCTCCTGGAATTACTGGATGCGGAGCTCGTGCGCGCGTTGGGCCAACACTGCCTCGAGTTGGGCAGCGCGGTTGTCTTGATCAAGTGCGGCCGACTGGGCATGTATGTCTGCACGGCGGGACAGGATCGTCTGGAGCAGATGGGACGGGCGAAACCCCGTGGCGCGGATTGGTGCACGCGTGAATGTTTTGAGGTCAGCTACCAAGTAGATGAGGTGGTCTCGGCCGCGGGCAGCGGCGACAACGCCATCGGCGGGTTTCTCGCCGCCATCCTTCGAGGATGCAGCCTGGAGGATGCGTTGCATTACGCCTGTGCTGTGGGGGCACATAACGTACAGGTGCTTGATGCCGTCAGCGGGGTCAGGAGCTGGGCTGAAACCACGCAATGCATCCAGCGCGGGTGGGCGAAGAATGTGAGCATCTTGTTTTGACTCTGAAAGTGGCAATCACGCGACAGTGAAGGGGTGAACAGATGATGACATCAAGAGAGCGTTTTCTGACTGTACTGCAGGGCGGCAAGCCGGATCGGCTCCCCGTGACGACCCACTGGGTCACGGGCTACTTCCTTCAGCAGGTGGCACATTTGGATGAACAGGCGTTCTACGAACGCTTCGGGCTGGACCCTATTCTCTATCTGGCGCCGCATCGGCCCGACCCGGCGAAGGGCGAGTATTTCGATCCTGATCAGAGCGCGGTTGGGTTTCTGGAGAGTCGGCGCATCGTTTCCGATAACTGGCGCATCCACTCCGAGCCGATCACCGGGCGCGACCATCCGACGGCGCGCTGGACGATCGTTACCCCCAAAGGAACGCTGACCATGGTGCTGGAGTCCGGCGCCTATAGCTCGTGGGTGCTCGAGCCGTTGATCAAGCAGAAACGCGACATCGATCTGATCGGCGAGTTCGGCACCGCCCCCCTGTGTGACGTGGAGGTGGTCCAACGTGCCGCCCGTGACTACGGCGAGCGAGGTCTGGTCCGTTCGTATGTGTGCTGTTTTGACATCTTCGGGCAACCCGGTACCTGGCAGGATGCCACCTGCCTGGCGGGTACCGAGGAGATGATTATGGCCACCTACGACGATCCGCAGTGGGTGCACGAATTCCTAAAGATCCTTCAACGACGCAAGGCCACCTATCTGGAATCCATGGCGGGCGCACCCTATGACATTCTGGAGCTCGGCGGCGGAAGCGCCTCCTCAACCGTGATCTCACCAAAGATCTTCGACGATTTCGTGGCCCCCTATGATGCACCGTTGATCGAGATCGCGCATAGCCGCGGCCAGCGTATCGCGTATCATACCTGTGGCGGCATGATGCCGATGCTGGAGCACATCGCGGCGATGAAGCCGGATGCCATGGAGACCTTTACACCGCCTGGCATGGGGGCTGACGTGGACTTGGCGGAAGCCCGCCGCCGCATCCCGCGCGAGATCTGTATGATTGGCGGTTTTGACCAACTTCACTTCTTCACCGGTTGTAGCGCCGAGGAAACGCGCCGCGAAGTGCGGCGCTGCTTTGAAGCCGCCGGGAGTGATGGTGGGTATATCCTCTGTCCGTCGGATCAGTTTTTCGATGCGGAACTGCCTCTGATTGAGGCTTTTGCGGATGAAGCGCACCAGTGCACGTACGACGTCACGAGTGCGTGTTAGGCATGTGATGCTTGGCCTGACTGGCAGCATAGTGATGGGCGCGGCTCTCGGCTGGGGAATCTAACTAAGAGACAGGGGTTATCGTGAAGAATCTGGAACAGAAGGTCATGCTTGGTGCAATGCTGTGCGGGGGGATGGTGCCTATGCTAGCGGTCGGTGTGGAGGGTGGGCCCGTTTCCTTGGTACGCGATGGGGGGGCGATTGCGACGATCATTCTGGCGGCTGAGACGGAGTGGGATCTGTATACACATATGACGACAGAAGCCCTTGCGAGTCTGGCTCGAAAGCGTTTCCCGAACGCGTCCACAGAACGCCTTGAAGAGGTGATCGCCACGCTGCCAGCCCTGCTGGCGCAAGAGGCGCAACGCGTCGGAGACGAGGAACTGCTGGCGGCTGAAGAACTGGTTGCATTTGTGAAGAAGCTGTCGGGTGCTGATCTGCCGATCCATCGAATCAAGTCGAACCAACCACTGCCGGAGGGTTCGCTGATTCTTCTTGGATCGGAGCTAGCGCGCCGCGCAGGGCTCGGGGCGGACCTGGATGCGCTCTTGCCGGATGGGTTTGTGATTCGTACCACCCCGAACCATCTGATTCTTTCTGGTCGTCGCGCCCGAGGCACGCTCTACGCCGTTTACGAGTGGCTCGAATCACTGGGTTGTCGGTGGGTCATGCCGGGGCCGTTTGGAGAGATCATTCCGGAAATGACCACCATTGAGGTCACAACGAACACCGTTCAGAACCCCTCACACCGCCAGCGTTACTGGTGGTGTACGTGGGGGCATGGCGAGGCGTATCCGCGTTGGACCCTGCGCAACAAAGGCAATTTCATTCGAGCGCTCGGTGACGCCGTCGTGCAACAGAGCCATGCATCCCAAGTGCCGCTCACCTACGGCTCGAACCGCAAAGATCTACAGGTCAAGGTCCGCCAGGATGTGCCCGACTGGAAACGTGATGAGAAGGGCCAGGTGTTGCGGGATGAGGCGGGCCAGCCGCTCGAGCGCGTGATGGTTGAGAAGGATGTGTTTCAACTGCCGGATGAGTACTACACCATGGTTGGGGGTACGCCGAACACGCATCTCGCCAACATGTCGAACCCCAAGGTGTGGGATCTCTGTACGGAGTACTATCGCGACGTTTACTTCTACGAACATCCGCTCGAGGATTACGTATCCATCTCCGCCGCAGACGGTTTGACTCTTGATGACCGCAAAGAAAGCCGCCAGCTCGACAGCAACGAGTTTGACTGGACCATTGGGGCTTATGCATCAAGCGATCGGCTGTGGTTCTTTCATCGGCGCTACATCGACCGCGTGATCCAGGAGCATCCTGACCGTCGTTTTGGCGTGTTGGTCTATGCCAACAATATGACGCCGCCACGCATCGAGTCTGTACACCCATCGATGGCACTCGTCTTTGCTCCCCTCGGTATCTGCCCGCTGCATCACGTTCGAGACGACAAGTGTAAAACCAATCGTGCCTATAAAGACTGGTTTAAGGCCTGGATGGCACAGGCGAGAGCCGTGGGCGCTGAGACCTACTACTACGACTACCTTCCCATCGGGTTCCAATGGTGCAATTTCATCATCTCTCCGCAATGGGCCATCATCGGGCGCAACTATCCGTGGTTTCACGAGCAGGGACTGGACGGGCACACCTCGCAGGGCTTCGACGACTGGGGGGCGATGGGCCTGACCGCGTGGGTCGCTGTGCGGCTCTATTGGGATGTCGAGCAGGACTACGACGATTTGGTAGAGGATTACTGCCGAATCCGCTTTGGCACCAAGGCAGCCGCAGCCATGCACCAGTACTACAAGGTGTACGAAGACCGCATGGATGTCGTGCCTGATCTGTGCGGCAACGAGATATGGGGCAATCATCTAACGATTGATGCCGCCACCCGTGAGAAGGGCCGGGACCTCTTAAAGAAGGCCGGGACGTTGGTCGAAGGCAAGCGGGCCCGCGAGCACTTTGAAACCGTTGACCAGTTTCAACAGGCGATGGATGCGTGGTGTGGCGGTGTCGAGCATGCACGCGAGACCGGTAAGTTTTCCGAAGCGGCCAAACAGCTCGAACCGGCCTTCGAAATCGCCGATGCTCTGAACAGTAAGTATTCCCATTTTGTCCATCCAAAGCGCATTGATAAGACGTCTGAGACCCTGTTCAGGCCTGGCGGTTGGTACCACAAATACCTAGCGTGGGCCGAGTTCATCGAAGCATCGGGAGCCAGTCTTTGCCTGCCGCGCTACATGAAGGTGGCGCTCGATAGTCTCAACACGAGCTGGACGAAAGGTTGGCAGCTCCCCGAGGTCTCAGTGGATCAGCTCGAGGCGTGGGACACAACGGTCGTCCCCGATATCAAATACGGGACACAGCGTGAGCCCGCTGCGTTTTTTTACCGCACGGAGATCGATGTGCCGAAAGCCTTCGCGCAGCACGCGAAAATCGAACTGTTCTTCCCCAGTTTGATTGCGCGTGCACTTCGTATTTGGGTGAATGGCGAACCCGTGCTCTTCGACTACGGCGACTATAAGGATGAAGTCTGGCGCGGACCAGCCTACTTCTGGGTGGACTACGACCATCAGCAACATTTCGACGTGACCGCGCACATCACGCCGGGCGAAAGGAACACCATCGCGTTTCGCGTCTTCAAGGCGACGGATCATGGCGGTACATATGACCGCGTCTTTCTGCTGGCCGATCCGCCGGATGCGAAAAAGGGGCAAGAGTCATGACGCGGGAACAGGTAATTCTGGATCATATGCAAAGCGCGGATAAGCCGGATCTCTGTATGGCCCTGGCCAATCATTGGAGCTACACGGGCATTGGCTGGCAGCTGGGTCTTGAATCGTGTGCCGCGTCGATACGCGACAGCCTCGCGATGGCCGACTACGACCCTGGCGTGAAGACGTGTCTTAATCTCGACGCGTTGGCCTACGAGTTGATCGCCCGGCACTATCCCGACATCGCTGAACGGCTTCGGCAGTACGTGCGCGCTGGTCGCGTCGAAATCATCGGTGGGTCCTACGGACAGCCCATGGGCTCCATGATCTCGGGTGAGTCGAGTGTACGGCAGCTGGTCGTTGGCCAGGAGACGATCCGCAAAGCGGTGGGCCGACGCGTGAGCACGTTCCTTGAAGAGGAGGAATTCAGCCATCCGCAGGTGCCGCAACTGGCCGTGCAGGCCGGCTACCGGTTCGCTAGTCTTGCCCAGTGCGACACATGGGGGAAACACGGCAGCCCGCGAATGGACCTCAACCTTTTCCATTGGCGCGGTGTGGACGGCACGACGATACTGACGACACCGATCAACGGCCTTGTATTCCATCCTCCGGTGGTCACTCCCGACATTGACTGGTTGTGGAGTGACGCGGGCCGGGAGCGGCTGCGACAGCTTCGTCAACTGGGCATGCCCCTGGCTATCAAATGGACGGAGTTCGGATGGGAGACGCTGGGCGGGCAAGCGGTCAATAAATTCGATCCCGCCAAATTTAGGGAGCTCTCTAGCCATTTCAACGTCCGCTACACGACCCTGACGGAGTACATCGAGGCCTACGGCGGGGAGGCGAGAGAGACGGTCAGTCTCTCCATGAACGATTTCGAGAAGCTGTTGCCCTGGGGCGTGGGTGGCGACCAGCTTCGCCGCTTTGGCCGGGATGTTGAGGCGGTCTTGCTGGCGGCGGAGCGGTTCGAGGCTATTGCGCACCTGCTCGGGCTGCCGACCGCAAAGCTTGCCCGGCTGGATGAGGCGTGGAAGAAGTTGCTGATTGCCCAGAGCCATGACGTATCGCTGTGTGAGTACTCGCGAAATGGGGGTGGCGTTATGCAGCCGCTCGATCCCATTTTCGACACGCACGGTCTGACATGGGGCTCGATTGGATTCCAGCACATGGACGAGGCCAAGGCGTTGGGCTCTCAGACGCTGAATTGCTCCCTGCACCTCATCAGCAAGGCGGTCAACAACGCCACCGATCGCCGCGATGCATGGGCCGTCACGACATTTAATCCCTGCGGATTTGCGCGCGACGCTCTGGCGCAGACGGGCAAGGTCTACATGGGAAAGCGGATGTGCCGGAATCTGCGCATTCGGGATGCCCGAGGGCGCGTCGTTCGCTCTCAGTTGCTTTCCCACGAGCGGGACGCTGCGGGCAACCTGATTCACGCCAACGTGGCCTTCTGCGCCAAGCGCCTCCCCAGCGTCGGGTATGACACTTACTATATGGAGAGCGACGGCAAGGCCGCCAAGGCTACGCCCACCGACCTGTGTGTCGACGAGACGAATCTGACCATCGAGAACGCGCATGTGGTCCTTGCCCTGGACCCCGTTACGGGGGCCATTGCCCGGCTGGCGGACCGCCGCACCGGCCGACTGCTCATCGACGGGGCCGCACATGCGGCCCCCCGATTCACGGGGCGGCCGAACCCCGCTTATCGGTCGGGCGGGTCGAGCCCGGACGCCTACGACAGCTCGACCTCCACGGCTGAAATTGTCTGGATCGAACGCGGCCCCTTGCGCGCCACTGTAAGAGCCTGCCATGTGCTGCAAGCGATTCGCTTCGAGACCTTTATTACAGTGTGCGCCGATTCACCCGCCGTTGAGGTCCGGACGCGGGTCTTTTGCGACCTCCCGCCCCGGACGGAGCCTCAGCTCGGTGGCGACAGGATCAACGCCTGGCAGTATCCGCTGGAGATTACCGAGGGGTATTGGCTGCGATGGACCCTCGGGTTCACGCCACAGGCTGTGATCCGCGACTACCCCTTCGGCGTGGAAGCGACGCCGAAGGATGCAATCGAGGCCCTCTCGTTTGTCGATTTTGTCGGCACCGATCATGGTCTGCTGCTGATGCACGGCGGAACGCAGTACTTCAAACGCGAGGGTGACCGGACCGTCGCGAACCTTATCGTGCGCGAATGGGAGTCTCCGTACACGGGCGACTACGGCTGGCCGCGGGCGGCGGACTATCGCTATGTGCTGCTGCCACATGGGGCGGACTTCAGCAACGGCGACCGTCTGCGGGCCGTTGCTGCCTTCGATCAGCCCCCCATCTGTCGCGTGGACGAGCCGCACGCCGGTCGCTTGCCGGCGCGGCAGAGCTTTGTGGCTGTGCAAGGCGATGGGGCGCTGCTCTCGTCGTTTCGTCGTCGTAGGGGCCGATCATTGGAACTGCGCGTGGTGGAATGCGCCGGAGAGAAGACGAGGGCCAGGGTGAGGGTTCGCTTGCCGGTTCACACCATTCAGCCGACCGATTTCCTCGGTACTCCCACTCAGGAAGCAGTCCCCCTCGGTGAGAAGCAGCAGGTGTCGCTCCGTGCGTGGGAGATCAAGACCTTCCGGCTTGGCGAAAAACAAGGCAGACGATCATGAGCATGACGTGTCCACAAAGACTGGGTAGGGAATTGGCTGAGGCCTATGGCCAGGCGGCCGAGAAGAGCCTGCTTCCGTCGCCGATTCTGGGCCGTAGATCACTGCGTGGCGTATATCCATCCCGAACGCGGCGCGGTGAGGCATCACGGGCTGACGGACATGGACTGGGCGGCGATGGGCCGCGTCTGGTATTTGGAATGCCAGGCGCGAACGGCATGGCGCGAAGGGCGGATTCGGCACGCCACTTTGGTGCGCTTTCACCGGCCCACAGCAACGAAGTCTGTGGCAGGACAAGACGTTCGCACTGCAATAGCGCGAAGCTGTGGAAATGTTGAATGTTGAGATGTCACCCGAATGGTCGCGATTGGCTAGCCTTTGGGCCAGTGCCGGGCACGGTACTGGGCCGGCGTACATGTGGCGTGGCGGCGGAAGACCGCGTGGAACTGACACGTCGAGCCGAAGCCTGAACGCTCGGCGATGTCCGCGATCGTGCGGGTTGTGTTCAGCAGCAACGCCTGCGCATGGGCGACGCGGCACTGGGCCAGATACGCGGCCGGGCCGATCCCGATCTCGCGTTTGAAGAGCTGCGACAGGTAGGCCGGATGCAGGCCCGTGGCGCCGGCAATCTGCTTGACCTGGAGCGGCTGCGTGAGATTGGCGGCGATGAACTGCAGGACCCGCCCCAGAGTGGCGTGGCCATGGAACAAAGAATCGTCATCGGATGTCGACGGCACGTTCCCACAGGTCAGGGCGAACCGCAGCAGACGCGCCCGGACCTCCAGCAGTACAATCTGGTTCAGCGCGTCATCTGCCCGCCGGAGGTCCTCGGTCCACAGCTGCATCCGTTCGGTGTCCCACCGCCCCTCCTCGCCGTCCGGACCGATCAGAATGCGGCCTTTGAACAGGGGCTGCATGAGCGGCGACGGCAACCCCCACTCCAGCACCCAGCCCAGCGGCAACGAGACCCAATAGAGCTCCGTGTCGGGCTCCAGCCATTCGGCCCGGTGCGGGAACGCCCCCCAGGAAACCAGAAGCCGCCCTGCGGGCAAGGTCACAGCGCCGCCGGCGGCGAACAGGATCCGGATGCGTCCGCGCTGCACGAGGTGCAGCGCCATCTCGTCACGGCGCACGAACTCCCGCATGCTGTCTTCCGGCTGCAGGACGGCATGTAGACCTCGGAACCCGTACCGTTCCAGCGGACATTGGCTATCGGATGATGTAGACATAAATAATCCATACATATGTACGCTAGTATCCATATTGATGTAAAGATTATACGTGCTACAATACGTGGTGTTGAGAATATGAGGATCGGGTAAGGCCAGAGGATGAACGGAGCAGTGGATAGACTTTCAAGGCATCGCGGTACCGCGAGGAATCGTGAACGACCGGCGGAATGCTGGAAAAATCCAGAAGCACACAAGGAACAGAATGTGGTCAGTATTTCCGTCATGGGTAAGGAATCGGCGATGAAGATCATGACGTCTCCGAAAGGACTGTGTGCGGAATTGGCCGAGGCCTATGGCCAGGCGGCCGAGAAGAGCGTTTTAGCGGCGCTGAATCCGGGCATCTTCTTCGGCTATTCCTCCGTAACTGCAGATGGCATCGGCCACGGCAAAAATACGACGTTTCCCGGTTTGGACTGGGGGCAGAGCGCCGACGCGTTGCTGTGGCTGGGGCGTACGGCGGAGGTGCTGGCCAGTTGGGAGCATGTCACAGGCATGCAGCGGGAAGACGGGTTGTTGCCCTTTGCCATCATTCCCCGACTGGCAGGCAAGACCAGCACGATGGCGGAGCACTGCACGCTAACTGCGGATGCACGCGGTGCGATCTTTAGACACTGGGTGCCGGGCAATCCGTTGCGCACGCTGGCCAACGTGACGGTCCTGGAATTGGCGGAGGCAATCTATTGGCACACCGGTGAGCGTAAGTGGCTGGTGCAGCAAGCCGCGATGCTGGCACGGACGGCCGACTGGCTGATCGGCCAGGTCAACGAAGAGGGGTTGGTGCATGGCGCGGGTTACTATGTGGAGCGTCCGACGCGGGTGGAGTTCGACGGTGTGAACCAGTGCTGCTCGGCGCGCGCGCTACAGATAGCCGCGGAGCTCCTTGACATTGCGAAGTATCCTGCCGAAGCGCAGCGTTGTGCGGCAACCGCCGACCGCATCGTCGCGTGTTTCCGTGAACGTTTCTGGGCGGGCGACCACTGCGTGGAGTATATCCATCCGGAGCGCGGTGCCGTGAGTCACCATGGGCTGACGGATGTGGACTGGGCGGCGGTCGCGACCGGTGTGCTCAGGCCGGAGCAGGAGTCGATCCTGTGGCCGATACTCCGCCGGGATCCTGGGTTCCTGTACGGCGGGATGCCCACCGGGATCGCGACGCGTCCTGAGACTTACGAGGCGTGGGAATTCTCGCATAACGACCGCATGGACCTGGCCGCCATGGGCAGGGTCTGGTATCTGGAATGCCAGGCACGGGCGCGGATGGGCGACCGGAAGGGGTTGATGGATTCCCTCTACCGCGTGTGTAAGGTGGGGCGGGAGAACGGCTATAACTGGCGCGAACGCTACAACGCGCAAGGCGGCTTCGGCGTCGAGTGGTACTGCGAGTACCCCGCCAATCTTATCCGGGTCGTGCATCGTTTCGTGCTGGAATCAGGTTCGACCGGAATAGGCGAAGAGAGTTCATGAGTGGGACGAAAGGCAATTCACACAAGGAGGTGTTCGATGAGCGGTAGAATAATCAGGTTGTTCGGCATTGCGGTGGGATTGGCGGCTTGGGCGTCGTCGGCATGGGCGGTGGAACCCATCTATTTAGACGGTGACCAGGCGGTCGTGGGAAACTACAAACAGTGGACTCGTTTTCAGCCCATCCTGACCCTGGACGCCACGAACTGTGAGTACGCCGTGCGTTTTACGGCGTTAGAGAACGTAACCGTGGATCGTGCGCTGCAGTTCATGGTCGGAACGACAGGGGGCACCAGCCTGCGGATCGGCCTCATGGCGGACAGCGACGGCCTTCCCAGCGGAACCTGGCTTGTCAGCGCGGTCACGAATCCACCGACCGGCGATTCGCTCGAGTTTTTGGGCTTCCCGTCCGTGGCGTTAACGGAGGGCACTGTCTATCACCTCGTCACGCGACTGGAGACCGCCGGCGGTCAGACGGTGCTCTATGGCTCCGCCATCGGGAACGACACACGACCGTTCGATGGCGCCAGGGATACCATGATGAACGCGGTGCTCAAAATCTATGGGGCGGCATGGGTGGTGTATGTTAACGACCCCTTTTTCATACTCGGTAACGCGACGTACCCCTTCGGTATTCCCGGCCCGGGGCAGCCCTATACGGGGTTGTACTACGGCGGCGGCCAACCGCTGACGCTGACGGGCAGTACCCAGGCTGCGAGCGGGCAGAAGTTCGTCATTTCGGATAAGGTTCTTCCCGCCGGTTCGTTCGTGACCGTGACGGAAGGGGTGTTCTCCTTCGCCTTCGCCGGCGCCCCGACCAATAACCTCATCATAAAGGTGCGCGACGCGGATTTCGACGAGATCGGATCTTTGACCTACACAACCAATGATGCGTACACGATCGCCCCAACGCCTTACGCCACCAACACCTTTGGCGCGCCGTTCAAGTTGTGGCAGGGGCAGACCTACTACATCACGCCCGAGTTCGAAGGCCCGCGGCCCGCCACCTCCATAGGGTACAGTTTCCTGACGGCCGTCAACGCTGCCAATTCCAATTACGTCTGGTGTGGCACAATGACCTCGTGGGGCGGAACCAACGACTGCGCGCCGATTGTGAGCGGGGGCTCCGGCGATTGGAGCACACACGCCCTGGACTCCACTGTCTTCCGTCAGGGCAGCGACCTGTATTTTAAATTGCACGGCGCGGTCAGCAATCTCATTGTCAACAGTCCGGTGAGCAATCTCGGGCGGGGAACGGCCACACTGAACGGTGACCTGCGAGACACCAACGGGGTTCCGACGGCAGCATCCGTTTACTACGGCGAGACCGATGGAGGAACCAATGCGGCGAGCTGGCAGCACACCAACGACTTCGGGTTTGTCAGCGCCGGTTCCCTGCAACACCCCGTTATCGGCCTGAGCGACGACAAGTCGTATTATTACTATCGATTCTGTAGCAGCAATGCGAACGGCGTGGTCTGGGCTGACTCCACCCTGCGCTTCGCTACCGCGATATACAAGCCGAGCTGGAATTACCGGGCACCATTGGCGTTTGAGGGCTACACGAAGACGGAAACGCTGACCAATTTCCCCGTGCTGGTCTCCGTCACGCAGTTCGTCGGTTTCGCCTATGGCGATGCGGACCCGAACGCAGATGATTTGCG
Organism: Lentisphaerota bacterium; assembly: GCA_013203785.1. Taxonomy (GTDB): domain Bacteria; phylum Verrucomicrobiota; class Kiritimatiellia; order UBA8416; family JABMPJ01; genus JABMPJ01. The sequence goes on from JABMPJ010000227.1 coordinate 13,479, forward strand.
GTTCACGGATGAAAACGATGTGCAGCTTAGTTACGATATCGAGCTTTGGGACACGAACGGTGCCTCGTACGTGTGGGTGCAGGTTCCCGAGTTGACGAGTAATGCGATGATCTGGGCCTACTGGGATCGGGGCGATGCCGTTGTGCCGTCGAATGCGGTGGACGGCTCCACGTGGGCGAACGGTTTTGCGGGTGTCTGGCACATGAGCGAAATCAACGCCCAGGATTCGACCGCGAACGGCAACCACGGGACGGCCGTCGGAACGCCTCAGTTGGGCACGGGCATCGCCGATGGCGCAATCGACTTCGATACCGGCGGCGACTACGTGAGCGTCCCCAATCAGGCGGCCTTGGATATCACAGGTACGCAGCTGACGCTGTCGATGTGGATACGGCCGACGAGTACGGCCAACAAAGGCATCATCATGAAGGGGAGTACCACGAGCAGCCAAGGCGTGTACCACATGAGCATCAACGCCGGCTATGCCCAGATGAGACTGAACGGGTCCACTAGCGAGGGCGCCGGACAGGCGACGACCCCCGGGGGCGAGATCCTGGCCAACAACTGGTACTATCTCGCTGCGACGTACGATGGCGCGAAACAGAAGATCTATCGCAATGGAGCGCTAAGCGTTGAACAACCCTACAGTACGGCCATTTCAAGCGCCGCGTATCCCCTCAATATCGGCCTCTATTATGCAACGGGCTATACCTTCCCCGGTTTGATGGATGAAGTACGGGTCGATCATGTGGCCCGCTCGTCAAACTGGGTCTGGGCGTGCTGGATGAACATGGGATCCAACACCACGTTTTCGATCTATGGTGACAGGGAGCTCGTCTCGAAGGGAACCGTCATCCTTATCCGCTAACTCGCAGCCGGTCCATAAGCATCCAGGAGAAAGCCCATGAACAGCGAATCCACGCCATGCCCTCTTAGCGCACACCAGCTTCAGCACTTCGGCGAAGAGGGCTACCTTGTCATTGAGGACTTGTTCAGCGACACTGATCTTCAGCCGGTGATCGATGAAGTCAGCGCCGATCTGGACCGACGCTGCCGTGACGCAGTGGCGTGCGGCGAACTGTCGCAGACCTACGAGGAGTATGACTTCGAGCATCGGCTCACCCACGTCGATGCAGAGAACAAGGGCATCTCCAAGGCGATGTGGGATATGAAACTCGTCCTCCCGAGCTTCTTTCATCTGATGACCAACCCGAAGCTACTGGATGTCGCTGAGCAAATCTGCGGCGCGGAACTGATTACATCGAGCGTGTACCGTCTGCGGCCAAAGGTACCCAGCCACAATTGGAGCCCGGTGCCGTGGCATCAGGATTCGGGTTATTTCGAGTCCTATTGTGATATGGGGCTGGTCCTGACGGTCTGGCTGCCACTGGTCGATGCAACACGGGAACGCGGTTGTCTGTGGGTGATGCCGGGTCTCCACAAGGGCGGGCTTTTCTTCCACAAGCCGGACGAGATGGGCCATTACCTGGTGATCCCTGATGAAGAATTCGGTGGCTGCCAGCCGATATGCGCCGAGGTTCGCAAGGGTGGCGTTGTGCTGCTAGCCAACCGCACGCCGCACGCGAGCTTTGAGAACAAGACCGACATCGTGCGCTGGAGCATGGACCTTCGTTATCAGAGCGCGGCGCTGCCGACGAACGCGAAGATCACCCGGCTTCCCGGCGAAGCCAAGGCGTCGTCCTCCGTCGGCGTACCCATGGCCTGCAACCCACCCGAACCTGATTTTCTCGTACGCAGTCGGCTGCGTCCCGATGAAGTACTCAAGACGCCCGAGCAGTTCATTGCACTGCGTCAGAATCACGAGTACGTCGCGGCGACGGATCGCTGGGGCTATTCGATCGCACGCCGCAAAGACCCGATGGGCAACCCGTATGAAGCCGCAACGGCAGGCCGTTGACAGCAACCGTGCATTTACCCCGAGGCGGTGGGCGTTTTCCTATGTCAGTGCGTCCGTCCCCAAACAGTCAGACGAACTGCGGCATGATCACCGGCATGACCCTCACCGCCATCGAAAACTGGATGGAGACATTGAGGAGCCACCCGAATAGCATCCATGTCAAACTAGGATACCGAGATGCTTGAGCCGCGGAAGCCTACCGAGACCTGGCGCGAACCGGGGCAGATTCCGGATGCCGCCTATCTGCGGTCCGGAACACTGCGCTATGACGCGGAAGGGCGAGAGATCGTGGGGAGGGGGGGGACGGGATTCAACAACCGGCCGCTGTACTGCGATCTCAATAGCGAAGGCGTTGTGCTGGCTGGGGATCGCCCGCTTGTGCGTCTGCTCGCCCAGCCCTATGTCCACGGCGTCTTTACCGTAGCAATTGTACGAGGCGGCAAGGGAAGGTGGTTTCACGAATATACGACACGCGAATGTCGCTACCGATGTGGGCGGATGTCGTGGCGCTTGTCAGATCCCCTGCTGCGCGGGGTGAGCGCGACGTTGGAGGTTGTCCCCCTGCGGGCAGCGGGATTTGCGGTGCGGCTTCAGGCGAGCGGTCTGTTGGATGGTGATCGGGCGGTGTGGTCGTTTGGCGGGGCCAAACAGGAGGCGAATCCGCGCGAGGCGTGGGATCCCATCATGTGTGGGAATCCACATGTGCGCAAGACGGGCGATCCTCGCAAACCGCAACGGGCATGCGGCATCGCTCCTGAGTGGTGTAGCGGCAACGAAGCGGTGGTGTCGGGACAAGCGTTCGGGTTGCGTGCGACATCCGGCGCGACACGGATGGCGCAAGGGCGTGCGGATCGTAGCGGCCGCCTACACATCGCCGACGCCTCCGCCAGCGCCGACCCGTCGGCGCTGGCTCAATCGACTGCCGCCGCGCTACCCACGATCTGCGGTGTTATCGAGTTGCGGTCGGTCAACGACGAAATCCACTGGGTCGTTGAGGCGACCGAATCGGACGTGAAGGAAACGACTCCGCATCCGGGGGATCCATTGAAAGCGTTTGAGGGTGCCAAAGCCTATCTGGCGGGCATCGAGCGGGTGCAAACGGATACGCCGGACCACCGGCTCGACGCGGCGGTGGCGGCAGCCTGCCATCTAATCGACGGTAACTGGCAGCGGGAGTCGCCGCTGTTTCGCCACGGCTGCATGGCCTATGCCATTCCGTTCCTCGGCTGGCGGGTTCTGGGCGGTGCCACCGTATTCGGATGGCACGACCGGATACGATCAACAGCCGCCCACTATGCAGCGCGACAGATCAAGAACGACGAGGAGCGGACGCATGGCCATGCCGACGAAAGCGTTCGGCTCTGTCACGAGGGCCCGCAGTCGCGGTTCTGGGGGCGCGGTCGATTGGCACCGAATCCCGGACACATGTACAACACGCAGACGCAGTTCTTCGACCAGGTCGTTCGCGATTGGCGCTGGACCGCCGATCCCGAGATGGAAGCTATCCTTCGACCGGCATTGGAACTGCACTTGGAATGGGCACGGGAATGTTTCGATCCCGACGATGACGGACTCTATGAGAGCTACATCAACACGTTGCCCACGGACTCTATCTGGTACAACGGGGGCGGGAGCGTGGAGGAATCGGCCTATGCCTACAGCGGACACCAGGCAGCGGCGGATATGGCGCGGAGGGCCGGCGATGCGGAGGCGGCCGAACGGCATCGCGCGCGGGCGGCAAAAATCCAGAAAGCCCTGCGCGATGTGCTGTGGCTGAAGGATCGGGGCCATTTCGGCCTGTATGTAGAGCAAGGCGGCCATCGGCGCGTGCACGCGGATGCCTGGGTCCACAGCGAGATCCTGCCGATTGATGCCGGTATGACGACGACGGAGGAGGCGCTACAAGCGCTGTACTACACGGAATGGGCGCTCGAACGCATCCGACTGCCGTTTGGTGGCGTTCTGTGCCAGCCCTCCAATTGGACGCCGTCCCCTTGGTCGGTACGCGACATCTTCGGCGGCGATCTGTTTCATCTGGCGTTGGCCTACTTCCGCACCGGTTTGGGCGACGAAGGCTGGGACGTGTTGTCCGGCGCCATGCTGGAGAGCGCCTACGCCGGCGCCGTGCCCGGCGGATTCAGTCATATCGGCGCCGGTACGGATTTTGCGGACAACCCCCATATGTTTGCGCGGTCCGTGGTGGAAGGGCTGTTTGGCTTCGAACCCGATTACCCCAACGGCGCAGTCGCCGTGCGTCCGTCCTTTCCCCTCGAGTGGCCGGCCGCCTCCATTCAGACGCCGGACTTTTCGTTGGACTATCGGCAAGTAGACGACACGGATCGGTATCGCCTGACGCTGACCCAATCGGCAGGCGTACGGTTCCGCATTCCTGTGTGCGCCGAGTGCGTGCGACAGGTGACGCTTGCGGGACAGGCGATCGCCTGGCAGGCCGAGCCGGGATTCGGATGCACGTGGATCTCTCTGCAAACATCGACGTTGGCGACGGCGGAATTGACGGTCGAATTGAGCGGCCGCCTGCCGCGAAGCGTACCCGTGGCGGTCGACGCGCGGGTTGGCGAGTCGATGTGTTTGCGGGTCGATCATGGTGTGGTGGAGCGGTGGCGGGATCTTCACGGTGTGCTCGCAAACGTCCATGTGGACGGGGCGGTCCTGCGCGGCACGGTTGCACAGAAGCCGGGTCATCATCTGGTCTTGGCCGAATGCCGTTGCGGGGAATTGGCGCGGTGGCAGACGTTCAAATTGCACGTCACCGATCCTGAGGCCGAGTCGCAGCGGAGCGCAAAGACTCCATGCGAAGCGCCGAAAAATGCCGTCTGGGAGTGTTTTGATCTGGCGGTCCACTGCAACGGCGACGTCCGGACCATCTTCAAACAGCAGTATCTGTCGCCCCGCCCCCCAACGTGTTCCGTGCGGTTGGGCGTGGACGGCTATTCGGCGTGGACATTTCCGTATTGGAAATGGCAGCCCCCTGAGATCGATTTGTCCCGTGTGCAGGAGCTGACGGCGGCGGACGGGCGGATTGTGACACCCCATGGCGTACCGTTTTGGAGCTTCGCGGAGGATCGGAACATTGCGTTTACCTCCCTGTGGGACAACTGGCCACAGTCGATAACCGTTCCCTTGGAGCGAGCGGCGGACGTGATCTGGTTGCTCGTCTGCGGCTCGACGTTTCCAATGCAGTTGCGCATCGCCAACGCGGAATTCCGGTTCGCCTACGCCGATGGCGTCGTCGAAACGCTGCCGCTTGTACCGCCCCTCAATTTCTGGTGCCTCTCCCCGTGGGGCGGCAAGGATTACAGCTATGCGACGGATGCGTTTTGCCTCCCCATAGCGCCGCCGCCGCAAGTGCAGCTTGGGAACAACTGCCGGGCCATGGTCTTGTCGTGGAAGCTGCGCCGCGACAAAATCCTAGAGAGCGTAACGCTGGAGGCTCTGTCGCAAGATGTCGTGATTGGATTGATGAGTGTAAGCCTGATGATGTCACCCCCATAACACCGGAGGAATTCCTGCCTATGAAAATGTCAACCCAAGTCGTAATGTTAGGGATACTCGCCGCCTTGTCCGGAGGTCTTATGGCCCGGGCGTCCGACACGGCCGGTCCCGTCATCAACGTCCAGGACTACGGCGCACGGGGTGACGGCGTTAGCAACGACACCCTGGCCTTCCATGCCGCGTCGCAAGCGCTCCAGGAGGCCGGCGGCGGAACGCTCGTCATCCCCAGGGGCACGTACATCGTCGGCCTCCAGACCCACGGCCTGACCCCCGATCACCCCAATCCCGGCTACCGCAATACCGCCGTCCCTTATTGGAAACAACATCCGATCATCGAGCTCAGGAATGTCGACGGCGTCGTCATCGAAGGTAACGGCGCCACCCTGCGCGTCGCCGACGGGCTGCACTACGGCGGATACGACTCGGTGACGGGTGAGCCCATCACCGAAACGCCCGAGCCGAATGTCTTTAACCCCCAACTTGCTGCCGCCATTGGCAGCCTCATTACCATCAACCAATCGAGCCACATCATTATCCGCGATCTCGAGCTCGATGGCAACGTGGACAAACAGGACATCGGCGGCATCTGGTCCAGCCACGGTCGACAGCTTCCCGCTTCCGGCATCCAGCTCTACAATAACAGGTTCGTCCGCATCGAAAACATCCACACCCATCACCACGCGCTCGACGGCATCATAATCGGTTGGACGAACCTGACTGTCGACGATCCGCCCACGCCGCATGTGCTTGTCAACATCGACAGCGAATACAACTGTCGCCAGGGACTCAGTTGGGTGGGCGGACGCGGGTTGACAGCGATCAACTGCAAATTCAACCATACCGGACGGGCCGTATTTGGCAGCCCGCCCGGCGCGGGGATCGACATTGAGCCCGAAGTCTCTGTTTGCCGAGATGGCCGGTTTGTAAACTGCCAGTTCATCAACAACAACGGCTGTGCCATCGTCGCTGACTCCGGTGACGGCGGTTACACCGAGTTTATCAACTGCACCATCTGGGGCACCACCATGTGGTCTGTGTGGGCCAGCAAACCAGGCCTTAAATTCGAGGACTGCACCATTCATGGCTCGATCGTTCACGGCGTGGGATCGGACGATCCGGATCTGGCCACGCAATACCGCCGCTGCCACTTCGAAGATGTGGACTATCAGGACAAGGGCTGCTATCGCTCTACCGCACTGGTGATCCACAGTGGCGACAACGTCCTCTTCGAAGACTGCGCCATCATCGCCAACAAGACCAAGGCCTGTTACGTCGATTACCCCAATCACGAAATCTTTCGGCGCTGCCGCATCACCCACCGCTGGACCGATGCGCCCGACCACACCTTCCAGTCCATCTTCCGCGGCTCGCACCTTGAAGAGGTCTCGTTCTTCGAATCATTTGACCCGGCCAGCGCGGACAAGCGTTTCTCCATCATCGCAGACGGCGTCACCATCGGCGCAGGCAACCATGTGGCTGGCCCGCAAACCAAGTGGGGGAACTGGTCATGGGGCAGCGTCGGCGATGTGCCTCCAACGTCCAATGTCGATACACCTGCCGACCCAGAACTGTGATAGGGGTAGGTTGACGGCTCCCGAAAAATATGGCTTGATTCTTCGGTAGCTGGGCGACTAGCATCGGCGCAGGTGCTGCTGCTATCTATGGCTTGGTGTATGATGTTAACAGATGCTCTCATCAGAGGGCGCAACAGAAGGAGGTGGGAGTATGAAGAACGCTATGTTGGTGGCGCTTTCGGCGCTGGTCATGGCGACCCTGGTTGGTTGCTCAACGGATAAGGTCACGAGCGAGATGTCCCCGTTCGAGGTCATGCAGGAGAAGGCCAATATGATTACGGACGCCGGAGGTTTGGCGGCTGTGGGCATTGGTACCTCACGCACGATCTCGCTTGCGATGGATAAAGCCAAAACCCGTGGTCGCACGGAATTGGCCCATATCCTGGAGACGAAGGTTGACTCCCTGAAGAAGGACTTCACCGAGGAAATCGGTGAGGGCGAGTCGGCTGAGTACAACGCACTCTTCAGTGCAGCAAGCAAGAGCATTGCACATCAGATTCTGCGCGGTACGGTGCCAAAGGATCTCAAGTATGAGACCACCGGAAACACCACAACCGCATGGGCGCTGATGGTGCAGGACCCCAAGGTCATCGCCGATGCCTTTGCTGACCAGAAGAACTCTGCCAAGGCTCTCTACACGCGCTTCCGCGCGTCACAGGCCTTTACCGAACTAGACAATGAAGTCAAGAAGTTCGAGGAGTTCAAGGCTCAGGATAGCGGAATGGTCCAGTAGTCGAAGCGTTACAAACGAAGTCGTGCAGCCGGTCGGATCGTTAGATTCGGTCGGCTGCTTTTTTGTGGGAGGTTGCTCTGTGCACGGCCCAGATCAACGCACTGTACTGGCTGGCCACCAGCATGCTGAGGAGGAATTGCCCCGGCATGGTACCCCCTTGCATCAGGCGGTTGAGGAGGGGTGAAAAAAGAAAGACGTTCATCAGCCATGCCTCGCAGAGGTCATGGGGCACTCCGGCGCGTCTCAGCAGGTTTGGGATGATGGCATAGACGCCCAGGGCATAGGCGATGATGAGCCAGCGCCGCAGAAGGGGGGCCAGCCGCTTTCCCTGCCTCCGCGCCGCCAGGATGGGGCGGTAGGTCAAGGCCGTGCCCAGGAGCATTCCGAGAGAGAAATGGATCGTGGAATGCATCATGGTCGCCTCTCCTGCTCCTGTTCGCGCAACCACACCTCGCGCCATGCCACGATGAAGAGGGAGACAGCCATTAAGACAAAGGCCGGGGTGTAGAGGATCGAGTCGGTCTCGATCTTATCGATGGTGTAGTGCATGAAGAAGATGTTGATGCGCGGATCGGCGGCCAAGCGGTGATAGAGGTCGTTCATGCCGAGGGCGCGCGGCAGATCGGGGATGACCGCCCAGATGGCGCAAGCGGTCATACTCAGCGGAGCGGTGATCAGGAGCGCCATGGAGGCGCGCCCCCGGCGGGCGATATAGACGCAGAGGCTAATGAGGTAGGGCAGGGCGGCGCCGATGACAATCTGGTTCATGTGCCCTCCTTCAAACGCGTTGGCATGCCGACCCAGCTCCGCAGAGCGTGGGCGCGCTCATAGGCCTCGCGCGCACCATCATGATCGTTCAGCTTCAGGCGTAAATCGCCCAGCTTGATCCAGTGCCGATAATTCTGGGGGTCGTAGACCATGGATTGCGTCATAAATCTCTCACCCAGCCGCTGGATCGGTGGAGGGTATTGCTTGGTGAGTCGGCGCCCGGCGTGGAGCCAGGCATGCTGGGAGCTGGGCGCCCAGACCAGTGCACGGGAGAGGGACGCCATGTCGGATTTGTAGAGGTGGTAGATCGAATCCCGCTTCTCCATGGCCGGAGCCCAGAAACAGAGCACCACGCTCAAGCCAACCGCCGCATACGCCGCTACGGGGCGGCGGGATGAGGGGGGTGGCAGAGCGACGCCGATGAGCGCCCCCAGGGTCAGGCTGTAGAGCGGGACATAGGGTGCAAAGTCCACGAGGGCATGAATGGCGGCCACGATGAGAGCGCCCGTGGCGGCAAAGAAGAGGAACGGGTCTGTAGATGGCACACGTCGGGATCGCCGGAGTCCGGCCAGCCCTGCCGCCAGGGCCCACAACACCAGCAGGCACCCGATGGTTCCACTGTCGACGAGAGTCTCGACGTAGAGGTTCTCGGCGTGAGTACGTTGGCCACTCGCGGAGGAGTGGCGATATATAGGGTAGGTTGTGTGAAAGCTATTGGGGCCGCTGCCGAGGATGGGATAGTGGGGCCAAATCCTCAAAGCTTCGCGCCAGACCTGCATGCGGCTCTGTAGGCTGGCCGTTTGCGTGGGTCTCAGGAGCGTCTGCATGCTGTCGCTGACGCGGGGCAGAACCGCTATCGAGAGGGTTAGCACGATGGCCAGGAGAGGCAGCAGGAGCCACAGCCCGATACGACGATGACCCATGCGGTATAGAAGGATTGGAAGGAGCAGGATCGACCCCACAATGGCCACCACACCGCCTCGTGATTCAGACAGAGGAACGGCCGCCGCCATGGTCAAGGCGCACAGGGACATCAAGATGGCGGCGAGCCATCGGCGGCGGCTTATGTCATAGGCGGCGGCTACCAGTGCGGCCGGACAGAGCAGAGCGGCGAAGCCACCGAAATGATTCTGGTTGGCAAAGCAGGCGGCGGGCCCTGGCAGGATATGTGGAATGGTGATCCACCACCACAGCGTGTCGCCCTGTGGAAAGCTGGTGAGCGACAAGATACCCGCCCCCGCGATGAGTGCGCCCCCAAGAATGAGGCCGCGCAACAAGAAGCGACGGCCGGACATCGAGAGTCGACTGCCTACGAGCACACAGCTGAAGGCTCCGATACAGATCGCGAGGACGCGCATGGTTCCAGCCCGATTGCGGGTCAGGCTGAAGAGGAGTGCGGGTGGATCCAGCGCATCCAGTGCTGCGGCTTGCTGGAGCCGTGTGGCCACAATCATATTCTGATCGTAGCGCTCTCCGCCGCTCATCGCGGTGAGTGAGAGCGGCAGGGGAATCAACATGAGTAGAAGAAAACTCAGGGCGGCCAGGTAGACCCACTCGATGCGCTGCCAGCGGGGAGGGAGGGGGGCTGCCGGGTCGGCCTGGGCGACCGGACCATGTACGAGCAGCGTGGTCAGGGCCAACAGCAGAGCCGCCCCCGCAAGCGACCACCCGTAAATTCCGGCCCCGGCGGCAGCCAGGAGAAGTAGGACCATGAGAATCAATGTCGCGGGCAGCAGGCTATAGCGTAAGGACGTGATGTTCATGGTAGTGTTTCTTCGAAGATCGTCACACCATCTTGGCTGTAGATCAATCGCGATCTCGACGGTGGCAGGCTCTCATCATCCAAAATGATGTGGTAAACGGTCTTGGCACCGCCATACCAATCTGCGCTGACACCGGGCGGATTAAGAAAGCCGCGCAGGTAGTCAATCGCGCGTGACGCCCGCGCACGCAACGGCCCATCCATCTGTAGTGGGGGTAAAGCAAAGGCCTGCGCGTTGGATTCTGCCATATGCACGCTGAATCGGGGACAACCGCTGACGTAGCCTTGGATATGAATGCCGTGGCGCTGGGAGGAGACGATGCGGAAGGGGCCGATGGGGTTGGTCTGCTCAATAAACATGGCGGCCTCATAGACCCGTGCGGGTGTGGCCTGGATCGATCGCTGGATGACGATCACCAGTCCGCCCGCCACGGTCAGAATTGCGGCTGTCTTCAATATGACGGTACGAAAGCGAGGGGCGTTTTCGATGAGTTGGAGCAGGGGGCGCCACGCGGCCAGGCAGACGAAGGGCAGGGCCAGCATCGCCCCATACATCTCCTTGTGGTGGGCCAGAGGGAACGTGGCGAGGAGCGCCGCGAGGCAGGGCCTCGCTATGGACGGGCGGTTCCATGACGCGGGATACAGGAAGATGCCAGCGACGAGGAAGGGGCCCATCCATCCCAGACGCAGCACATCCTTCATAACGAATCCGAGCAGATGACCGGCGGGACCATGCAGCCCATAGCGGGGCGAAAGCAGAAGGCCAACAGCTAGGCAGAGGGTGATCAGGAGGGGCGCAGTCCAGGATCGACGCGTGGGGAGAAGGAGACCCATCCCCATAGCGGGCAGGAGGAGCATAATCGTGGGAATGCCCGCCTTGTGGGCCAGGATGAGCGCCAGAGCGGTGACGACGGTCACGCACCAGCCAGACAGATGTCTGAGATTGAGCAGGCCCCACACAAAAAGAGGCAGCAGGGCGAGATAGACCCCACGGCCGGTACCCCAGTGGACGTAACGCATGAAGACGGGCGACAGCACATACATGGCCGCCAGGCCAACCTGCCGAGACGGGTCAGAGGAGAAGAGAGAGGCCAGAAGCATCATCGTAAATATCGCTGTGAACCCGATGGCGATGGACGTCAGCCAGAAGGCAGCATCGACGCCTGTCTGTCCAAGAATGCCCATGCTCGCTTGGAGCAGGGGGTGGAGACTGGGATAGGAGCGAGGTGCGAAGCCGGCTAGGGCGAGCGGATGCACCAGCCAGGGAATATTCTGCTCGACGGCCACATTGGTCGCCAGATCCTGCCACTTGTAGGTATCTATCCCAGCCATGTGGGTGAAGGGAAAGACGAGGATAGCCAGTAGCAGGCAGAGCAACCAAGGCTGGGGAGATGGCGGTAAAACCCCCTGCGGGAGCAGGGAGCGGCCAGCCAATCCAAGGCTGATCGCGAGAACCAGGAGCAGCAAAAAATGGAAAATAGCCAGATGGGGCTGGTCGATCGGGATATGAAAGAGGTGTAGCAGGCAGGGCGCAGTGAAATTGAGCAGAAAGATGGTGAGACCCATCGTGGCCAGGGCCATGTCACGCTTGGCTCGGGGCAGAAGACAGCGAACGAGCAACCATGGATTGAGAACCAAAGCGGTTGGCACCGCCAGGGAGGCCGTCAGGACGACAATAGGTGACGTCATGCAGGCGCCTTCCTATCTGATGTTAGACAAAGCTGGGACTATTATCTCCCCCGCCCCCGCCCCCGTCATCATCGTCATCATCATCATC
>JABMPJ010000228.1 GCA_013203785.1 Lentisphaerota bacterium
CTCGGATTACGATTACGAGCAGGATTACGATTACGATTGGGACCTATGCAACGAATCGCAGATGCCCCCTCGCCAGTGGACCAGAACCTACCCCTCCATCGCGCCTTCCTCGAGCACATCTAACGGACTGCGTGCCCGATTGCGCATCGTCTTCACCACATGCGTGTAGATCATCGTCGTCTCCACGCTCTGGTGCCCCATGTATTCCTGAATCTCCCGCAGATCCACCCCATTGAGGAGCAGATGCGTGGCGAACGAATGGCGTAGCGTGTGCGGAGAGACCGACTTCTCAATTCCCGACGCTTTCCTTACATCCCGCACCAGCCGTTGAACGTAGGACGGACTCACATGATGGCGGCGCACCTTCCCCGCGCGCGGGTCGAGCGAAGGCTGCGTGCTCGGGAAGAGCCAGTACCAACCAAACTCCTTCGCCGCGTTCTGGTATTTGCGCGCCAACGCATCGGGCAGGAAGACCTCGGCCCATCCCGCCGCCAGATCCTCTTCATGCAGCTTGCGAAGCTTCGTGAGGTGCGTACGTAGGCGCGGAATCACCGACGACGCCAACAACGTCGATCGATCCTTATTTCCCTTTCCCCCTCGCACAAAGATCAACTCGTTGTCGAAGTCCACATCCTTCGTGCGCAGTCGGCACAACTCCTTCAGTCTCAGTCCACCGCCATACATTAGCCCCAGGATCAGGCCCTGTGTGCCATCGGCCGCCGCCAGGAACTCGCGTGTCTCCGCCGGGCTCAACACCACAGGCAGCTTCTTCCCCGTCTTCGCCCGCACCCCCTTCGACATTTCGTCCAGATCCAGCTTCAGTGCCCCACGCGCCATGAAGAGCAGCGCATTGAGCGCCTGATTCTGCGTGCTGGCCGCCACCTGTCGTTGCGTCGCCAGCCATGCCAAGTAATCCTTAACAAGCTGCTCCGTAATCCTCGCCCGGTCGGGGAGCTCATCCGAGCTATCCGCGTCACGCGGTCGCCCCGCTTTCCGGGTGGCAGGCACTCCGCTCTCACTGGCCGTCTTGCTTTGCTGCACACTGCCCGCGTAGACGAGGAAACGCCTGATCCAGTCCAGGTAGGTCTGCTCCGTGCGATACGAATAGTGCTGAATACGCAGGGATAGCCGTACCGACGACAGCAAATCCACACACGACACCGAGCCATTCGCGTCAAACACCAGCGACTTTGTTGCCGCCGACGGGACAGAATCCCCGCTCCTGAAATTGTGGAAGTAGAGGCGTACCGCCTGTTCCGCCTGCGCAACCTGCCAATCCTCTGTTCTCGGACTATCCCTCAAAACATTGACGAACTGCTGGAGCAACACCTCCCACGTGTCCGCCTGCCACTCCCTGGAATCCGTAAAGAATTTCTTTACCCAATACAGATAGAATTTCGCATGCTTCTCATCGCAAAGAGACCGTGTCAGCAGATACTCCCCAAACTCATCAATCTGCAAGTCACTCATTTCAAGCATGTAACACCACCGTTCACTACAATACTATATTATACCGCATACTGCATATTACGCCATATAGGCCAATTTGATACATTTACAAGCTTCTTGAGGCCAATATATGCCCAATTCTGAGAGATGCAATACTATATTATAGATCTCAATGCTCAACGGCTAGAGAGATATCATCACAGGCCTCCAGACCATCCACATAGATCAGCAATAACACGATTTCCGCTTGACCCCCATCTCAGCAAAGAACAGACTCGCCAAAGTAAAGCAGGGCGACATCATGCCTCTCATAGGCCAAAAGGCATCATGACGCCCATAAAGAGTTGGGATCGTGACATGATGATGGCAGGAACGAAATAGATGGATGTTCGCGTTCAAGTAGATCTCTCTGTCGCACCGGCAAAGACGCATCTCGCCGAGATGCGTTCGGCCGCAGATTCACTCACCGACGATCGGAAGTCTGTGCGAGTGTCTGTGCCGGAAGACAAACCGAAGAGCATGATTGCTTCATTCACCATTCCAAAGGCCAGGCAGTCGGACGTCGTCGACAAGATTATGCGGAGATTCGCACTGTTTATGGAAGACTACCAGAATCAGACAGCCTGGTTTCCGAGGAAACCGAGAAAGAGACAGTCCCGGAGATCCCAACAAAGCGTTGCTCAGGCGACGCGGTAAACCGCGCGCGAGAACGCGGACGTTCGGCAGGAGAGGGGAACAGCATCACGGTCGTGGACGGGACCTCGCGGCCGGGAACCGCTCAGTTGAAGCTGGAACATGCTGGTGCCTGGCGACCTGACATTGTAGAGTGATGCAGTCGGATCGTTACCGGCGGCCGGGTGGCCGCACAAACAGAGAAAGACTTGGCCGAACCAAGCCTTGGAACGCGACTTCGAATACCGCGCCCATCCTACGCTCTACGAGCTTCGGAGGGCAAGCGGGCGCGGCATCCGAAGCGGTTCAAGGCAACGTTCGCATGAAGAATATGAATGCACCACAGCCAGTTTTGAAAGCAACCATGCAGACCATACACTGGGCCACAGTGTATTGCCGCAATCTGACATTGCAAAAGGATTTGGATTCACGTGCCCAGGTGAACGACATGATGGAGGCAATTCATGAAATCCCTACGTTCATGACAGACTGGAATGATTCAAGACTTGAGGAAATCAGAACACACCTCGGGTGTTTTCACTCCTCCCGATGGGAGGGATCACCCGATCTAGTGTCATATTTCAACCAAAGACTAGACGAGGCATCACAGGAGTGATGCGAACAAAGCCTTTCACTTTACGGCACGTACCGCGCCGAAAGTGAAGGCAGACGTTGGGTGCGAGGATAAAGGAGACAAATGCATATGAAATTGATCCAATATTGCCTATTTGTATGCGCGGGACTATCAGTGGCAGCAGCGCATGCTCAGGAGGTGCCGGTCCCCAAAGGCCGCCGACTAAGGACGATTGTAAAAGAAAAATACCCCGAAAACGTCTACATCGGAGCAACCACGGGTTATAGGTCCTGGGAAAAGGGCGAAGGCATCATTTTAGACCGGGAATTCAGCTACATAACTCCTAATAACGATTTCAAACAGTCCTACGTTCACCCAGAGCCTGGGAAATGGAGATGGGACGTACCAGACCGATGGGTCACGTTGGCGAAGAAGAACAGTCAGCTCATCCGTATGCATGCACCAATAAGCCCGCAGTGCTCACGCTGGGCAAAGGAAGACTCAAGAACCAGTGAAGAACTACAGAAAAACCTTGCAGAGTACATGACTGCGCTTTGCAAGCGATACAACGACAAGAAAGAAATCAGGTGGCTGGACGTTGTTAATGAAACAATCGGAAGGAAGGGCGAGTGGTTTGGACCTGAACCCGGGACTACACAGTGGGAAAACCCGTGGCCCAAGATTGGTTATGAGAAGAACATACCTTCAATGTTCAAGTCTCTACGCAAGGACGGTGTGCCCCTTTACATTATCCGGGCATTCGAGATTGCAACCAAGCACGCGCCTGACTTGAAGCTCATTATCAACCAGCACGCATTAATCGAGCCAGCCTCTGCTCGGAAGCTGAAAGACCTGGTTCTGTATCTACGTAGTCGTAACTTAAGAGTAGACGGCATAGGATGGCAGGCTCACATAAAGGAGATGCCGAAATGGAAAGAGAAAGACAGTCAGGACCTCAAGACACTTGAGAGCCTGATTGACTGGGCGCATAAGAATGATCTGGAGTTCCACGTTACTGAGAACAATATTCATCTTTCTAACGGGGACTCGTATAATGCAGATACAGTCTCGTCGGTGTTCGAGAATATTGTCAGTAGCCTTTTGAAAAAGAGAGATACTGGCGTGGTTGCATGGAACCTATGGACAATAAGCGACAAACCACACTTCAAAAACAAGAATCGGCAAGTTCTCGGATTCTGGGATGAAAACCTATCGCCGCAAAAGGCGTACTATGTTGTTCAGGCAGTATTGGAGAGCGAGGGCAATCAGGGCGCGGTGCAGAACCAGACCTCTCGCTGAACCGGAAAATCACCCAACAAGTGAATGGACCATTACAATTCAAACCGCGAGTTTGAATTGAAGGTCATTCCGTACGTTCGGCAGGAGGAGTATGAAGAGACAAACGATTGCGATACTTGCGCTCATGGCCGCTACCCTTGCCCATGCCGATAACCGAGGGCTGAAGGTTGTCGGCGTCCGCACATCCGACGGGCAGGATGTCTCCCTTTATGAGAACAGCTACGCCCTACTCGTTGGAGTCAGTGACTACCAGGCTGGCTGGCCGAGACTGCCGAGCATCCCGAGAGAAATTGCCGATGTCGAAGCGGCACTAAAGGCAAACGGTTTTTCAACAACGACGATACTCGATCCGGACTACGCGCAACTTGAAGGAGGATTTCGAGAGTTCATTCGTGCGTACGGATACGACCCCGGCAATCGGCTCCTGTTCTACTTTGCCGGTCATGGGTGGAGCAGGCGCGGCGGGGAACAAGGGTATCTTGTACCGGTCAACGCTCCCGATCCGAACAAGGACGAGCGTGGCTTTCTTCGCAAGGCGTTGACCATGACACAGATTCTGGCATGGTGCAAAGAAATGGAAGCCCGGCATGCCCTGTTTCTGTTCGACAGTTGTTTCTCCGGCACCATCTTCACGACCCGCTCACTCCCCGATCACCCACCGCACATCACACCCTTGATTGCCAAGCCCGTGCGGCAATTCATCACCGCCGGCGATGCCGGCGAGGAAGTTCCGGCCAAGAGCGTCTTCACGCCTCTGTTCATACGCGCTCTTCAAGGCGAGGCTGACCTGACCGGCGACGGTTACGTGACTGGAACCGAACTCGGTCTCTTTCTCCGAGAGAAGGCCATGTACTATCAAACCGGTCAGACTCCGCAGTACGGTAAGATCAGAGACCCCAGACTTGACCGGGGCGATTTCGTATTCCTAAAGACGCCAAGACCTCCTCGTGTTGAGAGCAACTTGTCAACACCCAGAGCAATTGACAAACAGCCGGAACAGCAGCGCGAACGCGAAGCCAACGCAAGCGAAGGCGCTGGCCCCGATGCTGTACGGCCGCCCGTGCGATGGGACTTGCATCCTGACGGACGCGCGCACTTCTACGAAGTCGTCATGGCGGAACAAATGAGTTGGCAAGCTGCGTGCGCACTTGCTGAGTCAAGAACGTACCGTGGTCTTCAAGGCCGTGCAGCGTCCATCACTTCCAAGCAGGAGAAGGACTTTGTCCTGTCTGTGCTTGAGCGGTTTCTCGGTCGGACTTACCGTGACCACGCAGTCTGGGTCGGGGGGACCAAAGAGCACGGCCAGTGGCAATGGACAACAGGAGAGAAATGGGACTACACAAACTGGGCTCCCGGAGAGCCAACCAATTCTGGTCCGACGGACCGGAATGAATACCTTCTTGAAATGCACTGGAACACTTCCTCGCAGTCTTACCCGGATGGCACCTGGAATGACCACGGGGATCATTGCCGCCGACCCGCTGTTGTCATCGAGTACTCTGAGCGATGACAGGACAATGCCGAACCAGTTGCTCCATCGTACCCAGTAAAGCCGCGCGATGCGCGCCCTCACTGGTCCGGTGAGCACAAACGTTGGCTCCACAAACAATACCCTTGACGACAATGTGCGCATTGTGTACATTGTATTACAGAGAAAAGGAGAAGTTCTATGAGCACTGCAATATCAGTCCGTTTACCTGAGAATGTCGCCAAGGCTCTCGGTCGAGTGGCCCATGAGACGGAAAGGTCCAGATCCTTCGTGATACAGAAGGCAGTGGAAAGCTATCTTGATGATTTCGCTGACCTTCAAGTGGCCATCGACCGACTTCGCGACAAGGCCGACCCCGTCATTTCCAGCAAGGATATGAGGAAGTCCCTTGGCCTATAACATCACTTTCAAAAAGTCGGTCGCTAAGGATCTCAAGCGCATCAGTAAACAACAGGCGACGCGAATCCTTGACAAGATCGACACGGAACTCTCTCGAGATGCTGAGCAGTTCCCCTCCCTCACCGGTCCATTTGCTGGACTCCGCAAGTTTCGCGTCGGTGATTACAGGGTCATCTTTGCAATCATGGATGCCGACGTACTGATTCTGCGTGTCCAGCACCGCAAAGATGTCTACCGAGGCTGAAGAGCCAACAAGGGTTTGCAGAGTGCCTTCTTCGAGACAAGTGAAAAGTGAATAATTTATGATGGGCATAGTTTGGCTGTCCCGTTTTGGGTTGCGGGTTTTCAAACCGTTCAATAGAGCGACGGCTTGAGCGGGCCGGACAAGCGGGCGGCCGGGTCGTGACGAGTGACCGACCTACCACTCCACATGCTAATCTACGAAGCCGTATCCGGCATCGGCAGGATCGACAAAGTGCCTCTGGCGGTAGTTCCCGTACTGAGTGAGTCGGGACAAAAGGCGGGCCGGCCACGTGACAATCTGCAGAAGGCCATTCCCTGCA
>JABMPJ010000229.1 GCA_013203785.1 Lentisphaerota bacterium
ACCTCGACCCCTACAAGCTCAGGACGCTCATTGATGCAAAACAACGCTCAATCTTCAGCAAGCTTCGGTAACATCAATTATGGCGCAGCCATGTCTCTCGCGGGACATGCTTCGGTAACCTTTTATTCTGGCGCAACGCGCACCTCACTAGCGAAGCGTCTTCTTGAACTCGCGCAGATGGGTGTCGGCGTCGATGACGACCAGCTCGACATTGGCCATATCACAGAAAATCTCGATGTGACGCGTGTCGACCTGCTGTGAATAGACGGTGTGGTGTGCGCCCCCGGCGAGGATCCAGGCTGCCGCACCAATTTTCAGGTTCGGCCTCGGAACCCACAGCACACGCGCCACCGGAAGCTTTGGTAGGTCGTGTTCGGGTGCCACGGTATCGACCTCGTTGACGATCACGCGGAAGCGGTCGCCCAAATCTATTGGCGACACGTTGATCGCAGGGCCCGCCGGGGAGTTGAAGACCAGACGCGCAGGATCCGCTTTGCCGCCGATTCCGAGCGGATGGGTCTCAAGCGAAGGCTTGCCAGCCGCAATCGACGGACAGACCTCAAGCATGTGCGAGCCGAGCACCTTGTTGCCAGCCGGATCAAAGTGGTAGGTGTAATCCTCCATGAACGAGGTCCCCCCGTTGATCCCCTCGCCCATCACTTTCATGATGCGGGTCATGGCCGCTGTCTTCCAGTCTCCCTCGGCCCCAAAACCGTAGCCATCGGCCATGAGGCGCTGGACCGCCAATCCGGGCAATTGCTTGAAGCCGTGCAGGTCTTCAAAAGTCGTCGTGAAAGCACCGAAACCTCCCTCTTCAAGAAAGGCGCGCATGCCGGCCTCGATACGAGCCTGCTCGCGGATGTGCTCCTCGGAGGCACTCGCCTCGAGTGTGTAGAGCGTCTTGTATTGCGCCATAAGCGCATTGATATGGGAATCGGTCACCTTGTCAACACTGGCCTTGAGATCACCCATACCGTAGCCGTTCACCGCATAGCCGAATGTGATCTGCGCTTCAACCTTGTCGCCCTCGGTCACCGCGACTTCGCGCATGTTGTCGCCAAAGCGAGCGACCTTGAGGTGGTGCGACGCATTCCAGCCTTTGGCCACGCGCGCCCAGACCCCCAACTCTTCGCGCACTTCAGGATCTTCCCAGTGCCCCACCACGACCGTGCGATTCTTGCGCATGCGCGTGCAGATGAAGCCGAACTCGCGGCCGCCGTGGGCCGATTGGTTCAGATTCATGAAGTCCATGTCGATTTCAGACCACGGGATGTCGCGGCCGAATTGCGTGTGCAAATGGACAAAGGGCTTTGTGAGCGCAGCCAATCCGGCGATCCACATTTTGCCGGGACTGAAAGTGTGCATCCACGTGATCAGCCCGATGCAGCCCTCATCCGCATTGGCATCGCGGCAGAGCGCATAAACCTCATCCGGCGTCTTAACAGTCGGCTTCCAGACCACGTCAACCGGTATGCTTTCATCGGCGTTCAGGGCCGCCGCGATCTGCTGGGCATCCTCCGCCACCTGCGCCAGCGTCTTGGGGCCATACAGATGCTGACTCCCCGTCACAAACCACAACTCGTTGCGTTGCTCACTCATCGCACGCTCCATTTACTTTGGCCGTCTTCTCCGAAGATGGACGTGCCAATTGCGAATACATTATCCCCTCTGTCCGTAGTAAGCCTCGGCCCCATGCTTGCGCAGGAAATGTTTATCAAGCAGATGGTCATCAACCGGCCCCACCTCAGGTGCCAGTTCAAAGGTCAATTGTGCCATGCGGGCGACCTCCTCCAATGTGATGCCACTTGTGACGGCAGCGGCCGCATTCGTCCCCCACACGAAGGGGCCGTGGCAGGCCACCAGTACGGCCGGCATCTGCGCGGCATCCAGTCCATGCTTCTCAAAGTGGGCCACAATCACCTTGCCTGTATTCAGCTCGTAGGCACCCTCAACTTCCTCGCGGGTCAGGGCACGCGTGCAGGGCACCTCCCCGTAGAAGTGATCCGCATGCGTCGTTCCCAGACAGGGAATACCGCGCCGTGCTTGCGCCCAGGCTGTGGCGGCGCAAGAATGCGTGTGGACGATGCCACCCACGCCGGCAAAACAGCGATAGAGCTCGGCGTGCGTTGCGCTGTCGGAGGAGGGCGATAGCTCACCTTCGACGCGCTCGCCACTTTCAACTGACACCAGCACGATATCGTCCGGCGTGAGCACGTCATAGTCCACCCCGCTGGGTTTGATCGCAAAGAGACCTGCCGCCCGGTCGACCTCGCTCGCATTGCCCCAGGTCAGAATCGCCAAACCGGCACGACTGATCGCCTTATTGGCCTCGCAAACCCGCTGCTTCAGAGCCTCGTACCCCATGATTATCCCCTCTGCTCTTCGCGAATCGCGATAAGCTCTTTCATCACCTCAAACTGATTGGCACCATACTCGCGCGTACCGAACAGATCATGCAGCCGCTTGTAGAGTCCAAAAAGCCTCTCATACAGGGCCACGTTCTCAGGGATCGGTGCGTACTGCTTGTCGCGGATGCGCGTCATGGCATCTGCGGCCTGCTCGAAGTCGGCATAGACCCCCGCCACAACCGCACCGGCCATAGCCGAGCCTAGGGCACAGGTCTGGTCGCTGGCCGAAACCAACATGGGGCAGTTGAAGACATCCGCATAGATCTGCATCAACATCGGGCTCTTGATCGAAATGCCACCACAGTTAATGACCCGATCGATCGGCACGCCGTACTCCACCATGCGATCGCGAATCATGCGCGCACCAAAGGCGGTGGCCTCAACCAGCGCACGAAAGATCTCGGCCGGCGAGGAGTGCAGCGTCAGCCCCATCACCAAGCCGGTCAGCTGCTGGTCCACCAGAACCGTGCGATTGCCATTGTTCCAATCCAACGCCAACAGCCCACTCTCACCCGGCTTCATGGCCGCCGCCGCGTCGTCCAGCTGCTTGTGATCCATCCCGCCCGGCTGCAGCTTGTGGACATACCAGTTAAAAATGTCGCCCACGGCCGACTGTCCCGCCTCGATACCGTAATTTCCTGGCAGAATGGATTCAGGGACAACACCACACAATCCGGGGATATCGGGCAGATCGCTGTCCAGTGGTGCCACGGCGAGGTCACAGGTCGAGGTGCCGATCACCTTAACCATCGTGCCCGGCTTGATGCCAGACCCCACCCCACCCAGGTGTGCATCGAAGGCCCCACCCGCAACGGGAATCCCTTCGGGTAATCCCAGCTTCGTGGCCCATGCTGCTGTGAGCGTTCCGACACGGTCCGCAATCGTGACCGCCTCGCTCGGCAGGGAGTCACGCACATGTGTGAGAACGCCGCCGTCAAACGATGCAATAAAGTCTGCTGCCGGGTAGCCACCCCAGGCGGGATTGAACATCGCCTTGTGGCCCGCCGCGCAGATGCAGCGTTTGACCCGGTCGAGCGCCGTTGTGCCGGTCAGCACCGCCGGGATCCAGTCGGCGAGCTCGACCCAGCTTGCCGCTGCCGTGAATACGTCGCTATCGGTGCGGGCACACTTGAGCAGTTTGGCCCAGAACCACTCCGAGGAATACGTGCCACCGCATTTGGCCAGGTACTCGGGATGGCTCTCGCCCGCTGCGGCTGTAATTTCGGCCGCCTCGCGATAGGCCGTATGGTCCTTCCAGAGCCACCCCATGGCGTTGGGATTGTCGCAAAAGCGATCGTGCAGCGCCAGTGCCTCACCGGAACCGTCGACCGGAATGGGGGTGCTGCCCGTCGTGTCGACCCCAATCCCAACCACACGCGCAGCGACGTCATCGCCTGCATCCATCAAGGCCGCGGTCACGGTTTGCTCGATGCCTGCAAGGTAGTCGGCCGGATGTTGCCGCGCCAGATTAGGATCGGCCGGATCGGTGACAACCCCCATATCGCCATGGGGATAGTTGAACACGCTTCCGCCGACGATGGCGCCGTCAGCCACATCGACCACGACGGCCCGCACTGAGTTCGTTCCAAAATCCAGTCCGATGGAATACTGTGTACTACGCTCGCTCATACCCACTCTCCTTATGATGAAAACTCTAGCCTATCGGGGCGCCGGGGAAAAGTTCGGATCTCGTCTGTATCGGCCCTCCCAGCGACGCGTCGCCACCGGACTCGTCGCCGTGGCGGGCTACACCTTCCCCGCTCGAGTCTGGGCCTTCCGCTTCGCGGCGGCTTTGTCGGCCTCCTGCGCATTGCGGCGGGCTTCAGTCGCGTTCTTACGCATCTCCGCGACACTCTTGGTCTGCTTGCGGGCGGCACCCTTCGTCTTGTGCGTATCGAGCCGCGTCTCGCTTGCCAGGCGCGCACGGGCCCGCGGAATCTCACGGCGATACTGTGGCAACCATTGCGCTTGCGCGATCAGCATCTCGTCGACCATCTGGCTGATCTCGTTAGGATCACACACCGCCCCGGTGAGCGGATCCATCAGCACCGCCTGTTTGAGCAGCATCACATCCCCATGCACGGCGGCTTCCACGGCCAGCCGCTGTACATGGATCGAGGCGTCACAGACGGCGGCGCAGCCCAGCGGCAGATCGCCAACCTGCGGTACCGAGACACCGTTGCCGTCGACGTAGCAGGGCACCTCCACGATCGCGTCATCGGGCAGGTTTGTGATGCATCCATTGTTGGGAACATTGAGGTGGCCACGATAGGTCCGCCCTGTTTCGAGCGCCTCGATAATGTAGCTCCCATGCTCGCTCCCCCGCGTTGCAGCCGAGAACGCCCAAGGCTCCTCCTTCATCCATGATGGAAAATCGGAAACGAACCAGTTGCGGCCCTCGGTACACACCCGCAGGTAGCCGCCGGTCTCCCCGTTAATCCAGGAATCCATCGAGATCCATTTGCGGATGTCCTTCGTACGCTTACGATACCAGGGCACGTACTCGGAGACATGCCCGTTTGATTCGGTGGTGTAGTACCCGAATCGCTTGAGCATATCGATCCGTACTTTCTCGGTCTTGCTGTAGACCGGGTGCTCAGAGAAGCCCTTCAGCAATCGGTCGGTCCAGTCGCGACCCTTGTAGATGACCTGGATGTACCACGTCTGATGGTTGATGCCCGCGCAAATGATATCGACCTCATGGGTCGTCACCGCCCTGAATCCCTTATCGCCAGCATGCTTGCCCTTGTTAATCATGAACTCGATCACATTGGTGATCTGGTGGTGACCACCCGCAACGCCGTGGCAGAGACCGATGGTATCGACGCCGCCATAGGTGTTGGCCACCCAGGTGTTCATCGCATTCGGATTGGCATAGTTGAGGAAGAGCGCCTCCGGGGCGACCTCGCGGATATCCTTGCAGAAATCGAGGATCGCCGCCGCGTTGCGCTGCCCGTACATAATGCCGCCAATGCAGAGCGTGTCACCCACACACTGATCGACGCCGTACTTGAGAGGAATCTCGACATCGGTCTTAAATCCCTCAAGGCCACCGATGCGCGTGAGGTTGTAGACATAGTCGGCCCCTTCGAGCGCCGCGCGCCGGTTGACCGTGCCGCTCAGCGTGGCCCCGATCCCGTTGTGTGCAATGTCCCGCTGAACGAGCTGCATCACCATATCGAGATTCTTGCGGTCAATATCCATGAACGCGATCTCGGAGCTCTGCAACTCCGGCACGGCCAGCATATCCCGCATCAGACCCCGCGTAAAACCGACACTCCCGGCCCCAATCACTGCCACCTTTATGGCCATGAGATATCCTCCATTTGTGCGCATACTATCGGAGGACAATTCAGTTGCATATAGTCAATTTATGCGTACTATAGCACTATTATGCTCACACAATTGAACTCGATTGGTTACCGCCAATACGTGATGCCGTTTGCGAGACACGCTGTGCCCCTGCACGCCATGTTGAATAGCTGCGGCTACTCACGGGAGGAATCGACCGACTACGATTGGCACGGGCTGACGCGCGGCAGCCCCCCTTTTGGTCTACTCCAGTACACGACGGGCGGCTTCGGCATGCTCGAGCATGAGGGCAAGACCCACCCGGTGACGGCGGGCGAGGCCATGGTGCTCCAGTTCCCCGCCGACAATCGATACTGGCTGCCCTCTCACTCACAGAAATGGGAGTTTCTCTACGTTACACTGCACGGCAGCGAGCTCATGCGCATCTGGAGTGACGTCATCGGCCGCAAAGGTCCACTGCTCTCCATGGGGGGCGATTCCCCGGTGGTCAGCCTCCTCACCTCCATCTTCATGGACTTTGTCCACGTGCGCCTAACGTCCCCTTTCGCGGCCTCCAGCCGGGCCTATGAGCTGGGCATGGCACTGCTTGATCATGTCAACCTACCCCTCCCGTCCGAGCAGCGACCCGCCTACATACAGGACGCTCTGGCGTTCTGTCGTGACCACTACAGGGAGCCGATCGGAGTCGACCACATCGCGCGGGCGGCGGGGTGCAGCCGCTACCACCTCTCGCGACGCTTCAAAGCGTGGATGGGTACGCCACCGGCCGCCTACGTGAGCGAGCTGCGCTTGCGCGAGAGTGTGCGTCTCCTCACGCACACCTCGCTCGGTGTCAAGGAGGTCGCACGCCAAGCGGGCTTTGCCGATCACAACTACTTCTGCCGCCTCTTTCGCCAGCACTTCGGTACTTCACCCGGAAAATACACCAGCAGCGGGATGTATTGAGTCAGCGGGACAGCGTACCCAGGGGAAAGTGATCAGCCATCAGCAATGTGAGCCGGGAGCACGACGGATTCTTCTCTGGGGCTTCGCTACATTGCGTGGGTAAACTATTTCGAACATCCAACATCGAACATCGAAGTGGGCAAGGTGTGCATACAAAACACCACTTGCACTTTCCCTTCTCAAGGATTTCTGATCC
>JABMPJ010000023.1 GCA_013203785.1 Lentisphaerota bacterium
TCAAGGGCGGTGATCACAGCACATTCCTGGCCGAGCGAACCACGGCGCCAGATGAGCCCATCCCCAATCCCCCCAGTTATCGCGACAAGTGGCGGCGGAGGTGGTGACTCCCTGACCCATGGGGTTGGCAAGACGCTTACGTTGTGTTGTGCTCACTCCTGGCGTTGCCATGCATTGGCGTCGCCAATTTCCTTGTATATTTGGGCCCTCCTGATTCTACGCCTGCACCCGACAGCGATGGCGATGGGCTGCTCGACGCATGGGAGATGGCACACTTCGGGCATCTCGGTTTCTCCGGTAGCGATAACCCTGACGGTGATGGTGTCGCCAATGCCGAAGAGTTCGCACGGGGCACTGTTCCCACCGATCCAGCCTCAGGGGCCGTGACGCTCTTCGTGAGCGCTGCGGTGGAGCCTGGCTTCGATGGATTGGCGCGCGCGTGGGATGGTGTCCATGGCCCCATGCCATCGATCAACGCGGCTCTAGCCGCTTCATTTTCCGGCGACACGGTTCATGTGTTGTCGGGGACCTATCCCGAAGACGTCGACATCGGCGCTGTAGACGTCACCGTTACAGGTGAAGGAACATTGAAAGGTACGCTATGAGATCAGTTATCCCCGCCGTTCTCCTTCTCGTTGTCATGCTGACCATCGGTCTGGCCGGTGACTGGCTGGTTGACAATGTTTCTATCAGCAACCGAATTAGCCAAACCACCGCCTCCGCCGCGAATAGCGTGATGGGCGCACTGGGCATCGGAACCGCGGCACCTGAGGCGAAGTTGCATGTCGCTGGCGACGTGAGAATCGAAGGCGAGCTCAATGTCAGTAGCAATCGAGTGACCCACCTCGCTGCACCCATAGCTGCGAGCGATGGTGTGACCAAGGCGTGGGTGGAGGAGGCACTACAGAATGTAGAGCCGGCCGGGGGCGTGAGCATGGGGAGCTACACTAACAGGTAGGTGCTATTCGTGGTGAAGTGTGCTCTTTTTAGACTTGGCCCCGTGTCGCACGGGTCTCTCGTTGCGTTGTGCTGCATTGGATTTGCCGTCACGGCGACGGCCACCACGATCACCACCAACACATTCATCTCGACGTCAGACGCCACTTACGATGGAGCCGCCCTGACGGTTGACGGTGCGCAACTGACGATTGACGGTGCGCATGGGTTCACTGAGCTGCGCCTCACCAATGGCGCCACGCTGACGCACACGGCCGGGACAGCGGGCTTCCATCTCACGGTGTCGGGTGACGTCGCTGTGGACGCGACTTCCTTGATCGATGTCTCTAGCAAAGGACGCAGCTCCGGCACTGGATATGGCGCTGGCTCTACGGTTGGGACGTCATATGGCAGCGGCGCGGGGCACGGTGGACGCGGCGGCGGCACCATGTCGGGGCCCAGCCCATGTGGCACTGCCTATGGGGTTTCCACGCATCCCCTGCTACCGGGGTCAGGCGGAGGACGTACGGTCGCGGGTGGCGTGCCGGGTGGCACAGGCGGTGGCGCCATCCACCTGGATGTGCATGGCGCTCTCTTTCTGGATGGAGAGGTACGTGCGAACGGAGGCGCGGGAGGAAGCGGGCAATATGGACGCTCCGGGGGCGGCGGTTCGGGGGGGAGTATCTGGCTAACCGCCGGAATGTTGAGTGGCCTCGGATCGATTCACGCGGATGGAGGAAACAGCGGTTTGTCATCGGATCTGGCGGGGGGGGGATCGGGTGGGCGTATAGCGCTGTACTATGCGACCATTGCTTTTGACACCCAGAACATAACCGCATTCCACGGTGATGGGGCACCTGCTCCTGAAGATGGATCAATCCACATCTCTACCAATTCGCCCCCGGCCTATGTCGTAGACCTCTTGCCAAACGGTACGCTGGATGTAGCGGTCAGCCAGCTCACAATCGCTTTTGTTTCGGCGATCGATGCGAGCACGTTCACACTCGATGACGTGGCCATCACCGGGCCGGCAAACTGCGCTGTCCACGCCCTGACGATGATCGACGCCCAAACAGTCGCACTCGAGTTCTCGCCCGCGCTTGATGCGGCCGGTCAGTACCATATTTCTGTCGGCCCCCATGTTGTGTCCTCCTATGGCGGCGAGATGGATCAGGACCGTGATGGCTTGCCTGGCGAGGCATCAGATGATGTGTATGTCGACAGTTTTATCCTCGCTACGCACGTCTTTGACGCTTCCACCCCCATCACCATCAGCACCGATTTTGTCATCTCGGCCGACGACACCACCTATGACCACGCCCCGCTCACCATCGACCATGCACTACTCACGATTGATGGGGCGCATGCATTTGCGGATCTGATCCTTACCAATGGTGCCACGCTGACGCACACCGCCAGTACACCGGGCCTGTTTCTGTCCGTCTCCAACGATATGACCATCAGTAGCAATTCCACCATTGATTTGACGGGCAAAGGTTTCGAGGGGGTCGGATATGCCGACGGACTGGGCCAGGGAGCGGGGCACGTCAATTGGGGTGGCGGATCGGGCGGGGGGCATGGCGGGGATGGCGCTGCTTCGGTTGCCGTGTCGGGCGGCATGACATGCGGGTACATCAAACAGCCGGTGGCCCTCGGTTCGTCAGCCGGCTCGGGGTCCGGCTGGCCGGGCGGTGCTGGCGGCGGTGCCATTCGGGTCGATGTGGGTGGCACGCTGGCCCTGGATGGAGCTATCCGGAGCGACGGACTCTATGGGGGCGGCAACGCCGGTGGTGGTGCCGGTGGCAGTGTCTGGTTGCACGCCTCACTGTTTCAAGGGTGTGGTGTGATCACGGCCAACGGGGGTGGTCTTGTGCCGCAATCACCCTCGGCCGGTGGCGGTGGCGGTGGTGGTGGCCGGATTGCGGTGGAGTACAACACGTCGCATTTCATTGGCTCACTGACCGCCTTTGGGGGCTTCGTGCGCCGGGGGGGCGCCGGTACCATCTACCTGCGCGATCTGGGAGAGTCGGACGGCGCGTTGCATGTTGTGGCGGACGAGAGCAATACTCCGCTTGCCACCACTACGTTGTCCGGGAACATCTCTCTGTTATCGCTCACGCTCTCCACCGGGGCCAATGTGCACCTCGGGAGTAACACGCTCCTGACGGCCAGTGCTCTCATTGTGACCAACGGCGTCAGCAGTCTGGCGGTGCCCGCCTTAAGCGACCTGCCCCCCGTCTTTGGCGAGGTTATGGTTCATGCTGGCGCGTCGCTTTCCCTTCCTCTGCCGCGCTACACGCACGAGTGGTCGCTGAAACTACGAGTAACCGGCGATGTACGGGTTGATGCCGACGGCGCTATCACTGTCACGGGAAAGGGCTACGCTGGCGGCAGTGGCGGCTCTCTGTTGACGAGCGGCCACGGTCCCGGCGGCGGTCTTCCTGGCTGGTATGTCGGTAGCGGTGGTGGGCACGGCGGTGCGGGGGGCACCTCCAGCTACCTAGCGCCTGGGGGCTCAGTCTACGGGCAGGCCCTCTATCCGACCTCACCGGGTTCTGGCGGCGGGGCGGCCTTCTCCGGAGGCGGTACCGCCGGGGGCGGGGTCATCTGGCTGATGGTCGATGGCGACCTGCTCCTGGATGGAACAGTCGAGGCCTCGGGAGACGACTACCTGTATGGCATGGGCTCCAGCGGCTCAGGTGCAGGTGGAAGTGTCTTTATATGCGCCCGATCCCTGATCGGTCTGGGCCGTATCGCGGCCGCGGGAGGGGATGGCTATTCATCGCCCACCCGCTTCAGTGGCGGCGGCGGTGGCGGACGGGTGGCCATCTATGCTGAACTGGACGGCTTTGCGACGTCAAACATCTCCGTGGCTGCCGGTGCCTTTGGCAATCCGCCAGGAGGCACAGGCTCCTATCACCACGCCACCAGCGCGCCGCCCGCCAGCATCAGTGCCGTCCTTCCGGCGGGCTACGTCACGCAGACCCTTAACACGATCACCCTCGTCTTCGACGCACCGATTGATCTCACCAGCTTCTCAACCGACGACATGGTCCTCAGTGGTCCTCAGTCCGCGGCTGTGGAAGCGATATCCCCGGTGGATGCGACCACGTTCACACTGACCCTCGACACCACGCTCACTGTGGACGGTACCTACCAGCTGGCGATTGGCCCCACTATTGCCTCCTTCGCAGGCGGGCTGATGGATGTTGATGCTGACGGGGTGCCGGGTGAGGTGCCAGCCGATCGCTTCATACACAGTTTTACGATCGATCGCACCCCGCCTCAGCCCCCGGTCATCTCAAATTTCGTTGGTCTCCCTGCAACCAATCTGGTGGCGACCACGCTGCCGTCACTGTCAGGCACGAAAGACGCCGATAGCTCCGTCTGGCGGGATGAGCGACAACTGGCTGATGCCGGCGGTGGCACGTGGTCGAACAGGGCCCCGCTTCTGACTGGCTTGACGGCTCTCTCTCTGAAATCGATCGATCCGGCTGGTAACGCTTCTGATCCGACCAACCTCCTCTTCCTGGCTGACATCGTGGCACCCCGCATTGTGGTCACAGTGCCCGCCAACGGTGCTGTGGTAGGCGGTCAGCCCTCCATCGAAATCACGTGCCGAGAGGGGGCCAGTGGACTGGACCTGGAGCGGTCTGAACTGATGCTCCTCTGTAACGACAACGCTCTGCCGGGGCAATGGGCGCAGCCCACGCCCGGTCGCCTGTGCTTTGAGTCGGATGCAGGGCTTCCGGAAGGTTTCTATCGGCTTGATGTGACACTTTATGATCGCGCAGGGCTCAACAGCGGTCTACAGACCTCTTCATTTGAGATCGACCGGACCGGCCCCGCAGCACCGATTATCGACCCGGTAACAACCCCGACTGAAGCATCTTCCCAGTTGGTGCATGGCACCAAGCCGGCCCAGACAGCTCTCTTGATGAATGGTGCCGAGATCGAAGCGCTTTCCGACGCAACCACCTGGACGGTCGATGTCGCCCTGCCAGAGGAGGTCAACCGCCTCACTTTCTATTGCGAGGACGCTATTGGAAACCCAGGTAGCACCGCATCCGTCATTATTGTGCATCTTGTGGATACGCCCCCTGAGTGGTGGCACAAGCAGGCCATCATAGTCTCGGAACCGAGTGACGCAAACGATTGGGCGGCCCTCAATGTCGGGCAATTGAAATGGATGGCCTATGGTGCGGCCAACACCTTTGACGAAGCGCTGCCGTGGGGGCCGGGAGTGGATGTCACCGCACTGGTCGACGACTTCTCGAATGGTCAGAGTTTTGCGGCTGTCAACGTAGGCCAGCTCAAGCATGTGGCTACCCCCTTCTACGATCGACTGGGTCTCCAGCCGCCCTGGCTTGTCGCGCCACTGACCAACGATTGGGCCCTCGCCAATGTCGGGCAGCTCAAGCAGCTATTCGACCTCCGGCCCACCCGCGACTGGGATGACGATGGGCTGCCTAATTGGTGGGAGGATCTCTACTGGGGCGACAGCGAGCAGCAGGACGATGAAGGTGATGAGGATGGGGATGGTCTGACCAATCTGGATGAATTCTTCAACCATTCAGATCCCACCCGCATCGACTCAGACCTGGACGGAGTTGATGATCCAACGGAGATTGCTCGTGGCAGCGACCCATCCGATGCGGCCTCGTTCCCCGTGAACATCACCGGTACCATCACCTATGGCGGGGGTGCTACGGGCCCCGTGCGTGTGGTCGCCTCGTCTGGGGCAACCCCATGGGCAGGTCTGATCCAACAGGTTGGTGCGCTGCCCGCCGATTACGTCCTCTCCAATGCTGTGAGCGACGTGACATACGCCATCAACGCATGGATGGATGTGGATGAGGACGGAGCATGCGATATCTGGGAGCCCACCGGCTCGGTGCACGGGTTTCCGCGCACCTTGCTCCTGGGCGCTACCGGGGCTGACATCCTACTCACGCATCCGGACAGCGATGGCGACGGCATGGATGACCTGTGGGAGATGGATAAGTTCGGCACGCTGCTACCCGATGGTGCGACCGACTCTGATGGCGACGGGCTAAGCAACCGCGAGGAGTTTGAGCAGGGGTACAATCCCATGAGTCCAGACGGACCAGCGCTCAGTCTCCCCCCCGCTGCGACCTTCCTTCCGGGAGAAATAGGGTTAACCATATTCACACCGCAGGCGATATGAAACAACTGATCACAGTCATCCTGATACTGTCGTCCTGCTGGGCACTTGCCGGTGAGGGTGAGCTCTATATTCCCGCCTACAACGAGCTCGTTCGCATGCTGAACGACCGATATGTCGTGGTTTGGCAGAGCAGCTCCGGGCTGCCGCTGAAGGACCTCCGAAGCGATGATCCCACGTTGAACTCCGTCGGGCAGGGCGACCTCGACGTGCTGCGTACACGGGTGCACCTGCTGATGCGAGACCACTTCATTGCGAACGATGCGATCGACCACAGCGGCACCACTGTAGCATTGGCGTTTCGCCGAAGCGCGGCCCTGATAATGAAGGGCATCGGCAAGGATGGCCAGTTTACGGCGGTGCCAGCCGAGTACACGGTCAACGGACAAGCGTACTACAGCAATGTTGTGGGCGGCGAGGTGCCGCTGATGTGGATTCACTTCACGGAGCTGTTCGAGACGCTCAAACGCCTGACCCACACACGCCAGCCTGGTTGGTGGACGGCCAATGGCGAGCCGAACTCTCGATCTGGCTATTGCCTCGATCTCCATCGAGAGTTTGAGGATTCCAAGCAACACGCGATGGATTTATGGAATGCCACGGCCCCATTCAGTAAAAATGGTGGTGTTGGGGCCTTCAGCATGGGGGCGTTCACGGAGTCTCAGGGACTATGGTCAAAGGGCTATTCCTCCACGCTCCTCGCCGGATACGGCTATATGGCTATCGAAGGCCTTGCCGCTCGTGAACACAACGTCACGTTCTATGTCTACGCCGACGCAACCGACGAATGGGATACCCATGGAGTCGATATCAGTCGTCAGACCTGGCTGCCATTCTGTCAGTCAGAGAGTGAAAACGGTGCGACCGCCATGTCCACACGCCTCGGCAATACTGACCTTCCGATCCCCTGGTGCGAGGAGCCACCACCGGTTGTCCCGGCATCTCGCAGGCGTGGCTACTATATCGCCATGTCGCAGGCCGTTCTGGAATGGCCTGACCTCTACATCGGGAAGCTCGAGAACCCTTCAGACCATGACACCGCAAGCGATGGTATCTGTGATACCGGTTGTGGGGGCTGTTTCTCCGGGAACTGCTTGCCCGGCCTGGATCCTGAGTTCGATGAGAAATTCCGCGATGGGCACATCCAGTTCCCACTGGGTATCTCCAGCGGGCTCATCAACGGCAACATCCGTGTTAAGGCCTATGTCAGTGAGTATATCATCGAGGGCGTTCCGCTCCAGGTCTTTAGTCTGGATACACATGTGACATCCTATGAGGATAACGACGGCCAGTGGTCGTTCGCTTTGGTGACACGACCCTCCGGGGCCCAAGTGCTGTTTGCCTTGGTCGGAGAGGGCAAGAATGCCCCGATAGGGGTGGGCCACGGCTACACCCTCGCCAAGAGGGATGGCGGCTATGAGTTGGAGTTCTCTGACAAAGCGAAGACCGTTCACCGCTTCAGTGCCGGTGGCGCGCTCCTGGAGGTCCGTCGAACCGTTGAGAACCATGAAATCACCGCGTACGGGACGCCGTCGATCTGGGGTGACCTGTTGGTAGACCGGACGGCCGCCGGCATCGTCCACTCCGTGTCGACTATGCGGATGAATGCAATCTGCACGACGTCTGATGACTTGGTCGTCGGCGTCAACTATCTGGGACTCGAGGGCCAATCATTGCGAAAAATTGGGCTTGCCCCCGGCAGTCGTATCCTGCGTGAGTGGGATGCGCAGGGCAGCCTGACCGATGAGACCCGTATATACACCGGTCCGAACGCACAGGAGATCTGGCGGGACGTAACAACTAACGGAACGCTCTCAGTGGCCCAAAAAACCATTCGCACCCTTGAGCCGGAGAGTGCGGCCGGAACGCGCACAATTCTCCACACCGATATACTGCATCCCGACTCGGCGCAGGAGCAACGTTCGCAGACCGCCACGGTCATTCGCTCCTACCCCTGGGGTGATGAGGTCGTCGAACGGACCGGTGGCTACGGATCGAGCATCCCGCAAACCACCCGCTACCACTACTACAAGAATCCTGCCGACACGAATAGCTACGGCCGTGTAAGTCTCGTCGAGTATCCCGATGGGTCTTGGACTCGCTATGATGCCTATGGCCCCGGCGGGCGATCTGTGCGGGTCGTTACGCCGTTCAAGGACTCGCCGCCCAATGCCTCCGCCACACAATGCCGCGAGCTGCGGTACGTCTACATAGGCGACCCCGAGCTCGTGAGTCTGGCTTTTCCTGCGGAAGATGTTGAGCAGGGAAACGACCACCGTCCTCGTCTCATCGTTGAATCCCTACTCGGCCATGAGGTAGCACGTACCTACCACGCCTACCTGCCCGAGGCGCACGTCACGCGACGGTGTCTAGATGACGGGGCACTCTACACATCCGAGAACGCTCTGGTCTCCTCGCGCAGCGTCCACACCGAAGGGCTCTTCGCTGGACGCCTCAGCCGGGTCGAACATGCCGACGGCACGCTCTCGACCTACACCTACGACTACGATGCTACAGCCCAACAGCTCACCACCACACTGCGGCAAGGCGCACAGGCGGGCGGGGTCGTGATCAACGGGACCGAAACCATCTCTGTTGTAGGCGTAGACAACAAGACTGTCTCATCCCGAACGCTCGACATCTCATCAGGACTCACGTTGGCCCACACCGTATACGAACGTGATGCCTTTGGCCGAACCCTCTCAGTCTCCAACCTCGTGAACGATACATCGACGCATAGTGTCTATGGCTGCTGCGGCGTTGAGGAGTCGGTCGATGGAGACGGTGTAACTACGGCCTATATCTATGGCAATCTCGGGCGGATGGATCAGTCCGTGCGCCTGGGTATCACCAGCAGCTACCGCTACGACGTTCGTGGGAACACGATAGAACGCACGGTTTCCGCCGGAACGAATGAGCAGCGCACGTCGTCTCAGTTTGATGCCGCCGGCCGCCCGATCGCCGAAATCGATGAGCTGGGCCATATCACCCGTTTCGAGTATGATGTCACGCCCGAAGGCGGACAGCGCCTGACTACGATCTTTCCCGACGGCTCCACCAGTGTGGAGGAGAGCTATCGCGACGGCCAGCTCCGGGTTGTCAGCGGGACAGCGGCGCATCCACAGGCCTTCGACTTCGGTGCCGATGCCCGTGGATCCTACGAGATCACCTACCGAGGCCCCGATACCAGCGCCGCTGAATGGATCAAGACATGGACCGATCGGCTGGGTCGAATCGATGTGACGGAGTATCCCGATGGCTATGCCATCACCAACCGCTACGACATTAAGGGACGCGATGTCGGCCGCGACGATGGTGTCACGGCCACTCTAACGGACTACAGCGACGACGGATCGCTCCTGCGTTCGGCCATCGACATGAATCGCAATGGAGTGATTGATCTCGCCGGCCCCGACCGCGTGGTCGACACCCAAACACGCACTACCCAACACGAGGGCCACACCGTCCGGGAGAGCAGCACCCGCGTCTACATGGAGGAGGGGAGTGACGTGGCGACGCTTTCGGGGCGATCGCTCGTAGCGGTGGACGGCAGCAACAGCTGGCAGGTCGCATTCGGCCAAACCAAGCACGTCATGACCGTACTGAACCCCGCCGCAGGAACCCGTACCGTGACCGCCGTGCAACCCGATGGCAGCTCGATTGTGAGCCACTTCGATCGCGGCCGAATGTTGTCAACAACCCGCTTCGATTCACTCGGTGGCACCGTGTCCAGCCAGTCGTTCACCTACGACCCGTTCTCGCGGGTCGCCACGCGCAGCGAACAGGTCGCCAATGGAGAGACCCGCATCATATCCACTCTCTACAACGCAGGCGGTGCTGTCACCAGTATGACCGCGACGGCAGGTGCCCTGCAGCAACGGACCTCGCATCTCTACGATAGTATGGGACGGCAGGTCCAGACGACACTACCCGATGACGGCATTGTGACCTATGAGTACAACCCCCGCGGCGAGTTGGCGGCTCAATATGGTGCCCGAGTCTACCCCACGCGTTACACCTACACCGACCAAGGCCAGATGGCGACCCTCTCCACCTTCCGCAACGGGTTTGACGGACCGGCTGACATCACCAGCTGGATCTATGATCATCAGCGCGGCTGGTTGAGCGCCAAGCTGGATGCCGTCGGAGAGGGGGATGAATATGCGTACACATCCAACGGCAGGTTGGAACGGAAGACGTTGGCGCGAGGCGTTACGGTTGATTATGCCTATGATATTGCCGGAGCACTGACCAACGTGCTCTACTCGGACGGTACACCATCACTCCAGTATAGGCATGATCGATTGGGTCGCCCGGTTGAGGTTGTTGATGCACTGGGTACGCGGACCAACACCTATGAAGAACTCGGCCGACTCGTGCAAGCTACGCTGCCGCAACTCCCTGGGGCCGCGCTGCACTACCAGTACGACGCATTGGCGCGGCTGACCAACACCGTCCTTTCCATCAATGGAGCTCCCGTTCACAACACAGCGTATCACTTCGATGCGGCAGGCCGGGTCGATTCTGTCACAGGCCCCGGCGTGCTCGCGGGCTACGCGTATGGTGCTGACGGTCTGACAGTGACCAACCTTGTGCTTGGCCCGGACGGTGTGGTCAATACGACGAAAGAGTACGATGGCCTGAACCGGCTCACCCGTATTGCGCACCAAACATCGGTCGGCGATACGCGCTTCCACGCCTACACCTACAACGATGCCGACCAGCGGATCTCAGCCACTACCGAGGATGGTTCTGTCTGGCAGTATCGCTACGATGACTTAGGGCAGCTCATCAGCGGGAAGAAGTACTTCGCGGATGGCACGCCAAGGGCTGGAGCACAACACGAGTATCAATATGATCGCATAGGAAATCGCAAGTCGGTCCGCAATGGGATCGGCGCATCCGCCACGGAATCCAACTACACCGCCAACGAACTTAACCAGTACACACAGAGGACCGTTCCCGGCGAGGTGATGGTCACCGGAACAGCGGACCCCACCGCCACCGTCACCGTTCAGAACACCCTAGGCCCCACCAACAACACCGCGCGCCACGGCGGCTTCTTCTCGCACCGTCTTACCATCGACAACACCACCGCAATCGCACACACAACCAGCATTGTGATCAACGCCTATGCCAAAGAGGTCGAGGACGGAGTGACCAA
Source organism: Lentisphaerota bacterium (assembly GCA_013203785.1). GTDB lineage: Bacteria > Verrucomicrobiota > Kiritimatiellia > UBA8416 > JABMPJ01 > JABMPJ01. The sequence continues at coordinate 11,286 of JABMPJ010000023.1, forward strand.
CCACATCATGGAAACCGCAACCCGTAGCGCCACGCTCCCAAAGACCCCAGAGCATTTCGCTCACGACTTGGACGGTAATCTCACCAGCGACGGGCTATGGAGCTACACCTGGAATGGAGAGAACCGCCTGACCACCATCTCCAACTCCGATGCACTGATCACCTTTGCATACGACTATATGGGGCGGCGGACGTGTAGAACCGTCTGTGCCCCCTACGACCTCGATTCTCCGACCTCCGACAGCCGGTACATCTACGACGGCTGGAATCTTATTTACGAGGGCGACCACGCAGCTACCCACACACGCACAAACCTCTACACCTGGGGCCTAGACATTTCCGGTACCCCTCAGTCTGCTGGCGGCATAGGTGGCCTCCTCTCAATGACTAGTGTAGCGTCGGGCGTCTCGCCCGATCCCCAGACATTATTCTGCTGCTACGACGGCAACGGCAACCTAACCACCCTATACGACAGCACCACCGCCACCCAAACAGCCCACTACACCTACTCTCCCTTCGGCCATCTAACCCAATCCACCGGCCCCATGGCCCCCCACAACCCCTTCCGCTTCAGCACCAAATACCAAGACCCAGATACCCGCCTCGTCTACTACGGCTACCGCCACTATTCGCCCGAGCAAGGGCGGTGGTTGAACCGGGATCCGATTGGGGAGATGGGGGGAATTGACCTCTATGGTCTTCTTCGCAACAGTCCCATAGGTTACATTGATCCTTGGGGTCTTGCTCTTTATGCGTTTGATGGGACGGGTACTCGTAAGGAGACATGGACAAATGTTTCAATTCTATACCGGAGTTACCAAGGGGAGGCCTTCTATGCTGATGGGGTCGGTAGCGCGTGGTATTCCAAACTTCCGGGAGGAATAACTGGATTGGGTGGACGTGCGCGTCTGAACGAGATGTATCGCAATCTGGTTGCCACGTACAAAGCGGGCGATAGGAGTATTGATATCATCGGTTTCAGTCGTGGGGCGGCGCTTGCTCGAGAATTCGCTAACATGATCCATGAACGAGGCATTATCGAAACAACATACCACCGCGAGAAGACATCGGGGCCCCATGGCCGCTCTCGCAACCGCTCGGTGGAGACGGTCATCGATTGCGATCCAGCCATCCGGTTCGTGGGTCTTTTCGATACTGTCGGTTCGTTCGGTGTTCCAGGAAATCACCTCAATATCGGAATCCGGATGGGTCTTCCTCCCAACGTGCAGAGCGTCGCGCAGGCCATCGCTAAGGATGAGCATCGGGCTGCGTTCCCGCTTACCCCTCTGAATGAGGCGCTTCCCGGTCAAAGGTTTTCTCAACATATCTTCCGCGGCGATCACTCGGACATTGGCGGAGGTCATAGGGACAACCAAAATCTCCTGGCGCTTGCACCCCTATTCTATATTCATGAACGGGGCCACAGCGCTGGTGTTCCGTTCGGGCCGCTCAATCTTGCAATGGAAGATGGTCAGATCTTCTTGGAAGTAGGCGGAAAACGGCGACCGTGGGCCTATCAATGGAATCTGAACCCCCATGATCTCACAGAAAAGTGGTACTATGCAGATGGTGGACCACGAAATAGTCTACCACCCATCAACTGAGGAGGGACGAAGCATGACTAAAGTGGCTACTGTTCTGCTACTGGCTGTTTGCACAGGATGCGCGTCATCCATGCACAGAGTAGTTAATACGGGTGATCGCATGCTTTATGCTGTCACGGTGGAATCTGACGGCACGGAGTTCGGCCACGGGTATCTGCCTCCCGGAGCGGGAAAGGGCTACCATGGTGCAATGGGAATTAAGCAGTCACCGCCCCCGGTCATCTCTTGGAGAACAGAAGAGCGAGGCCCGACGATAAGCAGAGAAGCAAAGCTGGCTCGGAAACCGTGGAGCTGGCACAAAGTGGTTTTCGAAATTGACGGCGAGAATGTGACCGCGCGTCTGGCGTCTAAGTGACATAGGCAAACGCAGTTGGTCGTGGGACAATTTGAAAAATTGTGGTCGGGTTTAGGAATGGATTACGGTTTAAGGCTTGTTTGGCGGGCAGAAGCTTGGCTCGACGACCACGAGTAGCGTTTGCAGGGGGATCTATCACGTGGCGGCACGAATGCTTTGCCGGTATGCGGGGCTGACGCAGCGGGAAGCCGCCAGTGCGTTGCAGGTCCGCAACAGTGCCACAGTAAGCAAGCAGCAGCACAGACTCTCGGAAGTACTGGCAAACAACCGAAGGCTGCGTCGGCGAGTCAGCGCGTTGGCTGTAAACGTTGGGGCAATGAGTCTGGCGAGCGTGGCGAGCGGGGTCAGCCCTCGAATTAATAGTTTACGGAGAGAGTATCCCGTGCGATAGTGGCGGCAACGTGATGCAGCGGAAGACTCTGTAAAGGAGCGTATGGCTCGCCAGTTGAGACTCGAATACGCGGGAGCGATCTACCATGTCAGCGGCCGGATGGTGGGCGATCACCCTTCCGCCCTCGCTAGCACGAATTGGCCGCCCGAGAAGCGGCTGTTCAGAGACGATGCCGATCACTGGCGGTTCATCGACCGGCTGGCCGAACGAGTCGAACAGCACCATATTCGACTCTACCTGTTCGTCCTGATGACCAACCATTTCCACCTCGTCTTCGAAACGCCCGAAGCGAACTGCTCCACGTTCATGCAGTCCCTGCTCACAGCCTACACCGTCTACTATAACCTTCGTCATCACCGCCACGGTCACCTGTTAGACGGCCGCTACAAAGCGAAGCTCGTTGATAGCGATGCCTATCTACTAGCCCTTTCCCGGTACGTTCACATGAACCCCATCAACGTGGAAGCCTGGAAGCACAAGCCTATCGAGGAGCGTATCCGCTATTTGCGTTACTACCCGTGGAGCTCATATCCAAGCTACATCGGGAGACGCAAAGCACTCGAGTTCGTCGAATATGAGCCAATGCGGGCGGAAGTGGGAGGCGCAAAGGGCCAAGAGAAGAGTACGTATCGCAAGTTCGTTGAGAGTGGCATGGCCGAAGATGATGAGGATTTCAGGACCGTGATGCGTGCCTCACCCCGAAGCATAGGAGCGGAGGCGTTCCGGGCCTGGGTCGACGAAAGGTATGAGGAGTTGCTCATTCATCACAACACCCCGGAGGATGTATCCTTTCGGCATACGGCCACGCCGCTGCCAGCCGACCTCATTCTGAGGACGGCAGCGGAACAGCTTGGGGTAGATGTGGACGACTTTCTGAAGCGTGGTCGCAACAGCCCACTGCGGGCAGTGGCCGCTACCATGCTGATCCGCTTTGGCGGGTATACTCAGCGCCAGGCAGCAGAGGCCCTTCGGATAGGAACAGGTGGAGCCGTCAGTGTACAAGTCCGGCGGCTCCCAGACCTGCTCAGTAAGGATCGCACGTTGCGACGGAGGATGAAACGAATTGAGACCGAGCTTGCTGCAGTGCGACACAGCGATTCCAGTACTTGAGGTGAGATCTGCTAAATAGTAATTCGAGGGCTGACCCCCACCGCCGCGGCCTGATTTCATCGGTTCGCCCTTCTATGACGTGCGAACCCAGACCCTTGCCGCGGACGTAGAGATAGGCCGCGGCAGGCCAGGCTCCGGCAAAAGAAAACTGGATTATGTCCAAGATCGTGGCTACCGTTGACCCAGAGCTGATTTCATGTTGTGCTTAACATGAAATGGGCTATGGGTAACGCGCTATGCACCCATTTAAACAACTGATACGTGACCAGGACTGGATCTGCGCGGATGCTGGCACATGCTGGCAGGACGGCGTGATTCTCGGCAAGAGTGACTGCGTCGTCGTCAGTTACGCCTCACTCGACAAAACAACCGTGGTAACTGTTCGACAAATTATCGCCTCACACCGTCATGACGGTCTCGGCCACCCGGCCTCTGAAAGAACGCTCTCATAAGCTTATGATATCCCTCTCATCACAACCTGACATTCTTCTCATTATGCCCGACCAAATGCGGGGTGACTGCCTGTCCATACTCAAGCACCCGGTTATTCGTACTCCCAATATGGATAGCCTGGCGGCCGAAGGTGCCCTGTTCCGGCGTGCCTATACCACCGTTCCTTCTTGCATGCCCGCCCGTCAGGTCTTGCTGACCGGTCTCTGCCCACAGAGCAGTGGAGTCGTGGGATATGACGCCAAGTCCTTCACGACACCTAACATGCCAGGCCTGCTGGCCGATGCGGGCTATCATACGGCTCTGGTGGGTCGGCATATGCATCAGAACCCGGAAAATGGCGCCTGCGGCTACCAGACAAACATCTTGGGATCCGTTCATGTAGATCACGATGACTATGACCAGTTCCTCCGAAAACGGGCACCCGAGGCAGGCGGTATAAGCAACCTCATAGAGGAGTTGGGCTTAACCTTCAACTTCTGGCAAGCCCAGGCATGGCCGTTGGCAGAGGAGCTGCATCCTGTAGACTGGACAGTTGCGCAGTCCCACAAAATCGTGGAAGAGGCAGGCTCAAACCAACCGCTCTTTTTGACCACATCGTTCTACGGCCCACATCCGCCCTTTTTCCCTCCGCAACGGTTCCTGAACCATTATCTAAGCCTGGATTTACCTGCGGTTGCCAGAGGCACCTGGGTGGACTGGGAGTCCTTGAATCCGCCAGGCACGACGCTCGCGACGATGAAACCTCGCGTCAAGCTGGAAGGAGAAACCTTGCGTCGCGCCCAAGCCGGTTATTTTGGCTCCATCGAACACATTGATGAAACGATTGGGCCGCTGATTCAAGGATTCAAGGCCAGGAGTGAGACGGTGGGGCGTCCGTGGGTGATTGTATTGACCAGCGATCACGGGGAAATGCTCGGAGATCATGGCTATTTCGCCAAGTGCGAGCCCTACGAAGGCTCGGCCAATATACCATTCATCATTGCCGCATCACCTGAGCTAGGCTTTGAGCCTGGTCTCTATGCAGAGATGCCCGTCTGCCTGGAAGACATCATGCCAACCTTACTGGATATGGCTGGCGCAACCTGCCCTACGCCGCTTGACGGTATCAATCTGGCACCCGCGCTGCGAGGACAACCTTTGCCTGGCGATACGTATCTGCATTCGGAACACGCCATCTGCTACAGCCCTCAACAGGCTTACCACTCCCTCACCGATGGCCGTTTCAAATACATCTGGCGCCCAACGAATGGAGTGGAGGAACTGTTTAACCTGGTGAATGATCCACAAGAGGAACGGAATCTTGCAGATGAGTCAGAACAGACAGATGTGGTCGCCACCTGGCGTCAGCGCATGGTTCGTCGTTTAGCAGATCGCCCGGAAGGGTTTGTGAGGAATGGAACGCTCCTATCAGGCTGCCCCTACACCGCCCTTAGCGTCGGCACGCCATCGCCCGCGCGGCTCACACTCTGAAGAACAGGCTCAATCCAACCAAAGACTGGATTCGAGAAGTTCACTGCTTTGCCCTCAATCGTCGATGCACCTCATGGGGAAGGGCCTCGACAGCGCTGACGAATGGTGAACGGTGGGCCCATCAGATGCCGTGCTACGTTGCAGCGCAACGCATAATGTGCGTAACGCCACATCAACACCAGGCGACCGGGAGCGACAACCCCTTCACGAGCCGACTCCCACTTCTCCAGCCACCGCTGCACCAGCTCTTCAGCCAGACCGGTATTCAGAGCCGAATCCATCTGCAACAGGATCTCGCGGAACTCACGATAATCGGCCGCGCCGTAAACGTTAGGAAGTGCTGGATGAAACTCGGGCTGGATCGCTATCATTCTGGCGTGTTCTCCCGGTTGGTGTGGTTACTTTCCGGAATATAACACGCCTATTTCGGGCAGAGGAGCCATTTTGGCTCCTTCTGCCCGAAATTCTCCCCGCGCAACCTTAACGGAATCAAGTACTTCCGCGCGGTGGGACAGGCTCTAAATAGTAATTCGAGGGCTGCCCCCCACCCAGGGCGCTTTGGACTACAGGGACTCTACGACTTCCGTTCACAGAACCTGTCGCTGCTGGACGCGTTCCGTTCGGAGCTGAAGCTTCCTGCTGCCCGGCGAGGCAGAACGGTCAGGCAGGAGTCGTCTCACGGTTGAGCCTGATCGCATACCCCTACCTGGTTGAATCGCTTGTACTCCTCGCCGTTGCCCTCGCTACGCTGCTATTCCTACCCATGCGCTGCTCGGGCCTTCATGAGGTATGGCCAGTACTCGCGGGTATATACAACGATAGAAATGACGTTTGTGGCAATGCCCACGCCTTCGATTGTATAGATTAGCGTCGGCGAGACCGAGGAAAACCATTGCAGGTACCCGTAAACCAGACACGCGACAGGAAAGCTCACGGCCGTCCTTAGCTTACCTGACCAGTTCGCTCGGATGTCACCCCCGTGCTCGGATGCCAACGAGCGCAAAAAACTGGTCCAATTATCTCTAGCCAAGAACAGTACCGTGAGAATGAGCAGCATTAGCCCGTGTAGGTGCTGCGCTCGCATTACCGCCAAAAATAGGAGCACTGGCCATGTGACAATATAGAATACTTTGTCGGCCAGTGGATCTGCGTAGGCTCCCAACTTCGAGCAGACATCAAGCCTTCGCGCCAGGTAGCCATCGATGACATCGGTGGTCGCCGCCGTTACTAGCGCAATGAACCCCGCGATGGCCAGTGCATTGATACCGTTCATCAGGGCCGTCAGTGCCAGAACCGCAAACATCAACGTAAGGGGAATCCGGCTGAATGTGATGATCAAGACAAATAGCCTCTGGCTCTGCTTGGTCATGAGTTCGACTCCTTGATTCGGGGGGCTCCTAAGATAGCATCTACCGCCTCGGCGAACCCGGCTCCACCCCTCTTCGTCGTGATAAATGCGGGATGATGTGTCATCTGCCCAAGAAAGTCACTTACATTTGCCACGCCGAATGAGTTATCAAAAAAAGCGAACATCGGCTCATCGTTTGGGGAATCACCGCAAAAAGCGAAGGCCTGATTGTTGTCCTCGGGCGAGATTCCGAGAACGTCCTGCGCATATTGCTTTGCCATGGTCAACTTGTCAAAAGCCCCGAACCAGCCATTGACGTGGATCGAGCTGACTTTGGCTGTGGCACCATGAGATTCAAAGATGTCGACAATTCGCTGGATCAGATGTGCAGGCAAAGGCGGCACGTCCTCCCTGAAATCGATCGCCAAATCGTATTCACGGTAGGATTGGTCGGACGCGATCCCGCAGCCAGGGACCTCTCTGAGGAGTTCGCGCTTGATGAGCTCCAGTCGCGAGCGGAACTCAGCTCTCTCTTCTGCGTCATACAGGAATACACGCGACATGCCGTCGTCGGTCATCCTGAAGTAGAATCCACCATTCTCCCCAATGACACCGTCCACCGGCCACATACGGGCTATGTGATCGCACCAGCCAGCGGGCCTGCCTGTCACAGGGACGACGGCGATACCAGCGTCGTGCACCCTCCACAGCGCACTGTACGCCTCACTTGTAATCTTACCGTCCGTCGATAGGGTGTCATCGATATCGGTGAAGAGACATCGTACGTGTTCTGCTCGGTTCACTGCGAGTCCTGCTCCTTGGCCTCTGTGAGGGCAAATACACCTTCTGTCATCAACATCCCTCACTCGATAAAGCGTTCACGACTCGTTGGTGATAACCGCACACGTATAACGTTGAAGAAGGCCGTGTATCGTCACATTAGCGTCCATTATTCGTCTGATGCCTCTATCAGACAAACTAGCAGAGGGTCTTCTGTAAGGCAAACATACATGCGGCTTTCCGTTTTTTCATCCTCATGATCGGCTGCGACGCCTTCAACTGTAGCGGCAGCTCGTCAGGGCAAATGCCTTGCGGCTTATGGTTTCAATCGAGATTGCGAGTCAAAAAATGTTTATCGCTTATGCAGAGCTCGGTATAAGTGACATTCACTTGGAACCCACCTGGCTGAAGGAGGTGTGCCGGTCCAGATCATCCAGCGTCGCCTTGGTGTTCCGCGCCACGCCGTGGTGTGGGAA
>JABMPJ010000024.1 GCA_013203785.1 Lentisphaerota bacterium
TCCTCTTCGACCGGCAACCATTGCCAGGTTACCCATGTAGCATCCTCTTTTTCCGCCCGCGTGGTGGCGAGCGATTCCGGGCGCTCGAGGTCGCCCATGGCAACCAGGATGCCTTTCAGGCAGTCTTCGGCGGCCGCCTCAAAGTCCTCGTTAGGTACCTCGCGCAGCCGGGCAATCGTCTCGCGCTCCTGTAGCGCGGCGATATCCATACCGCGCACGCCCTCCGACAGGGCTTTTTGGCCCATCCGGTAGAACTCGAGAATGGTGTGAAGAATCGTGAACTGCTTCTCGATCGAACAGTGTGCATCGATAGGGGAAAAGGTGTTCTGCTGCAGAAAAATCTCGCGGACCATGCGACTGGTCTCCAGCAACAAACGATCACCATCCTGAAGCGCATCCGGCCCGATCAGCTGGACAATCTCCTGCAAGCGGGCATCTTCACCCATGACGCGCATCAGCTCGCCGCGCTCCTCCGCCCACCCGGCTGGCGCGTTGTTCTGGAACCAGTCGGCCATGAGGGTGTCGTAGCGCGAATAGGATTTGATCCAGTTGACACTGGGGTAGTGGCGCCGGTAGGCCAACGTCGAATCCAGCGCCCATACGGCGCCCGAGATACGCATCGAACACTGGGTTACCGGCTCGGAAAAATCGCCCCCAGCAGGCGAGACCGCACCGGCGATCGTGACGGACCCCTGTGCATGCTTGCCCAAGAGCTCGGCACGCCCGGCACGCTCATAGAATTTGGCCAGACGGGTGGAGAGATAGGTCGGATAGCCCTCCTCGCCCGGCAGCTCTTCGAGTCGGCTCGATATCTCGCGTAGCGCCTCGGCCCAGCGCGAGGTGGAATCGGCCATCAGGGCAACATCATAGCCCATGTCGCGGTAGTACTCCGCAATCGTGACACCGGTATAGATGGACGCCTCGCGCGCGGCCACCGGCATGTTAGAGGTGTTGGCGATCAGCAGACTGCGGTCCATCATGGCACCCCCGGTGCGGGGGTCCTTCAGCTCCGGGAACTCGGTCAGCATGTCGGTCATCTCGTTGCCGCGCTCGCCGCAACCGACGTAAACGATGCAGTCGGCACAGGAATACTTCGCGAGGGTCTGCTCCAGGACGGTCTTGCCGGTACCGAAACCACCCGGAATAATGACCGTGCCACCCAGGGCGACGGGAAAGAGACAGTCCAGAACGCGCTGTCCCGTGAGAAAGAGTGTCGTGGGGTCCAAGCGGCGATCGACCGGGCGGGGCTGCTTGACCGGCCAGGTCTGAATCATGTTGAGTTCGGTGCCATCCTCGAGCACGGCGACGGTCTCGGCCGCGCCGAGCTGGCCTTCTCGCATCTCCTTGATGGTACCGCTCACGCCGTGCGGCACCATGACCCGGTGCTCCAGAGTGGGGGTCTCCGGCACGGTTCCCAGGATGGCGCCACCGGTCACCGCGTCACCCACCTTGGCGACCGGCGTAAACTCCCATCTGCGTTCCCGATCCACGGCCACGGCCATAAGCCCGCGACCAATAAAATGGCCACTCGAGGCTTCCAGCTTGGCGAGTGGTCGCTGCACACCGTCGAAGACCTGGCCCATGATACCGGGGCCCAACTCCACGCTGAGCGGGCTGCCCGTGCTCTCGACCGGATCATCCACCCACAGTCCCGTCGTATCCTCGTAGACTTGGATAAAGGCCGTGTCGCCATCGAGCCGAATGACCTCGCCCAGCAACCCTTCCGGTCCGACACGGACGACTTCGTATAGTCCGACACCCGCCATTCCCTCGGCGATGACCGTCGGCCCCGACACTTTGATAATCTTGCCCGTCATGCTTTCCTCTTCCCTACTCTGCAATAGCCAGGCGCTTCCCAATGGCATGCTGGACCAGCGCGGTCACACGCTCGCGCGCCGTTGCGGCACCATCCATATCCTTCAGCGCCGACTCCATCGGCAGTGGCACGAAAATAGGCATATCCGATTCCACCAAGCGTTGGCGGTCCCCCGCTTCCAGCGCGGCGAATAATCCCTCATCAACCAGTACCAAACTCCAGCTCTTGTGTGAGGCGCGCGCCATCAACTCTTTGCGCGCCTCTTCGGTCGACCCCACGCTGATGGCCTCAGCCCCTGCCAGCCCGAACCCGGCACTAAGGTTCTCTCGGCTCACGACCGTTACATCCAACTCCATAATCTATGACTCCGATGCGAAAATCAGACCCGCACGAATGGCGCTGGGAACCACGCCGTTGGCCACGCCGCGGGCGATAAGTTTGATGTTGGTGACTTCGTTGCGCTTGCAGCGCAAGTAGTGACTCACCACGGCAATACTGAGGGGATCCTGTAGGGCCAGACGACGGGCACCGAGTAACCGCTCGCGCTCCAGGAGCCGCTCGAACATGCCAAGATGTCCGATATGCGTCATAAAGGGCAGTGCAATATCGAGGACCTCGCGGAAGCGCGACTCCGCAAGGATGGCGGTGGCCTGCGGCAGATCATTCGCTGCGGCCAGGGCGCGCACAATCCGCGACGATCCGCCCGCGACCGGCAGCAGGCGTGGGGGCTTCTGGCCGCCCACACTGATCAGACACTGTACGACATTCGTCAGCTCCGCTTCGGCGGCGAGCAACTGAAGAGCCACATGGTCCTCCACCAGGCCGGACGTATTCAAGGCGTAGGCCGCCTTGAAGCGGTGCACGTCCAAGGCGAATTCAAGCGGCACCAGTGTCTCCTCAGCCAGGTAGTCATCCCAAGCCGATTTCAGGGCGGTGCCCCATGGCGAAGACCAACTCACAAGCAGATCGATGATCCCTCTAATGTCGGCCAGCTCTGCCAACTGCTCCATGTCGCGCCGCGTCAAGCGGGCGGTTGGCCCAACCCCATCCAGAATCGTTTGATCTGATAACTGGCGCTGCACGCCCCGCAACACTGTCTTGATCGCCTGGACATCCCAGTCATCCACAAAAGCCTGTATCCACGGGCGCGCGTCACCACTGGCCATTCGCAAGATGCGCTGAATGCACTCTTGCAGCGACTCGTCCAGCGCGATATCGAGTGCGCGCAGCGGCTCGCGCTGTGCCATCGACGTCGCCAGACCGGTTCGATAGCTCGTATCAAGCAATCGCTCCGCAACAGCCTGGACGCTCTCGAACGTCATCAACTCCTCTATCGTTTCGCGCGACAGCAGCCCGGTTCGCATACTGCATACACGCGCATTGATATAGGCGTAATCGCTCACGCTTTCTCCGTCGACTCAGTGCCTTGAGGGGCCATGGCATCGTCCACAAGGGGTTGGCCCTGGCCGTCCGTGCGGTCGGCCAACCCGTGATGGATGCGTTGCGTGGCGACCATGCGCAGGGCCATGTCCTGGCGGGCCATGCGGGATTCAAGTGTATTGCGGATGCGGTAGGTGTCGGCGGCGACCCACAGCTCCACGCCGCCCCAGACCGATTCATCCGACACGACCTCAATCGCGAGCCCGTGTGACGACACGACGCCCCGGCAAGCAATCACGTCATGGGGGCCGGCATGCAGTCGGCCAGTCACCTCACGGTCCGCACTGACCTGTAGCACATCCCGTGCAACCGCCACAGCCTCGCTGACCAAGAGTTCAAGCACCGAAGGGAAGACGGGGCCTGCGGCGAACTCACGCAGACGAGCGCGGCAGTCGGCCAGGATCTGTTCAACGGCATCGCCCATTTTACTGGCCGCCACGGCATCCACTTCGCGCCGGGCGGGACCCGCCACTGAGGTCGTTACGCTGCGCCGGAGGGCCACGAAGGTGCGGCGCCCCGCTTCGAGCAGGTGTTCTTTTTGCGTGCGGCAGTCGACCTCAATCTCACGAATACGCTCGCCAGCCTCAACCCGCATCGTATCACAGCGGCGCGTCTGCTCATCTCTCAGATAAACGAGCAGGGCGGCGGGTGCCTCACGTGCGGGGGGTGGTTGTGGGGTATCTGTCATGGGTTTAGGAGAGAATAAGATAGGCGATGACGAAACCGAGAATGGCCACGGTTTCCGGAATCGCGATTAACATGATGACCACGCCAAGCCGCTTGGGATCCTCCGCCACAGCGCCAATACCAGCCGCGCCGATGCGCGATTGCGCTATGCCGGTTCCCAACGCCGCCAACCCAATGGCCAATCCGGCACCAATCGCCGCCACCCCGGCCGAGCCGCCTCCCGACGCCTCTTGCTCGGCGCTCATACCCTCTCCTGCGGGCGCAGGATGGTCGGCCGCCAACGCGCTCCATACACCCACCGTCAGCATCAGGACCGCGCCCATCAGCAGCGACAGTGCCCCGCGGTGGTGTCTAGTGTTCTTATTCATCATCCGGTCTTCCTTTCCGCCGCAGAGGCGTATATTCGCGTCCATCACCAATGAAAAATTTCGGCAAAAACTCTACGTAGTGCAATCGCAGCGCGTGGATTGTCGGCTCCAGAATGCCGAGGGCTATGGCCAGAATATGAATCGGCAGGGAGATTAGAATACCCACGATGATATTCGCCTGACCGGCAGCCACAGAGTTGGCCAGATTGGCCAGCACCATGCCGGCCACACCCAGTGCCATCAAGCGGCAGTAAGAAAAGACATTCGCCACAAGCGATACGATCTCGATTGGGCCAGCCGCGCCACTGTTGATCACCAAGGTTGTCGCACCGCCGATGAGCACCACGCCGCCGATGGCTTTGCGCACCCCTGCGGGGATCCATTCGGGTGGAAGAGGTGCCAGCAGCACCACGAGACCCAAGAGGCCGGCCAAGAGCCCCAGGCTCTCGCGGAGATGATGCTGGTTGCGCATGCGGACCGACTCAAAGATGCCGATCAGCAGCCCCAGTGTTACATGCACGAATCCAATGATGATGGAAACCACCAGGAGTTCGTCAATAATGACCTCGCGCGACTCCCAGATCGGCAGCAGCCGGACCCCGCCCACGACCAGCGGCACAAGACCGATGCGATGACCCAAGTCGCCCAGGACTTCGCCGAAGATGATGCCGAACAGAACGGAGGCGGCGGAACACCAGATCGCAATCGCCGCAATATCCCCCATCATGGGCAGGTGTCGCCAGCGGCGTCGCGCCCACAGGGTCAAGGCCAACAGAATCAGGCCGTACCCAATATCACCCAGAATCAAACCAAAGAAGAGCGGAAATACAACCGCCATGAGAACGGTGGGGTCAAAGCTCCCATAGAGGGGCACCGAAAAGAGGTTGAGCAGTTTCTCGAACGGACGAAACGCCTTGGAATTCTCCAGGCGGACGGGCACGTTCTGGGACTGGCCGGCCATGTCACGTAGCTCAGTCACCACGACGCAGGGGTCCACTTTGGCCTGTAGGGCCTGGCGTAGCCGGTCAATGTCCTCGCTCGGAATCCATGCATGACTGACGCACAGCATCTCACTGTGCGCCATGTTCTCAACAACCGCTAGGCGGGCCAGGGTGTCCGCGCAGATACGCTCTATCGCCGCCAGGACGCCCTGGTGCTCATGTTTGAACGCATCCAAGTCCTCTTCGATCTTCTCCAGGCGGGACGGTAGATCCATGCCCTGCTTTTGCAGATGCTCAACGGCGGCAGGCAGCGGCAGGCTGCGCACCGCCATCGGTAGCCGCAGCTCCGACAGCGAACACTCGTCTATCAGTCGCCGCACGGCGGTCGTGTATTCTGCCGGGGCCGTCACCAACACCACGTCCGTGCCGCGTCGCTCTTTTTCAGTGGCCTGCGTCTGGAGTACCTTTCCCGTATTCTGGGTCACGCGCTTCAGATTCTCGATCATGATGTTGAATTCGTGCTGATCGGCACTCCCCACCATCAAGGCCCAGTGGGCAATATCCTCGGAGGAACGTACACCGCTCAAGAGTCCGGTCAGATCGTCCAGTCGGCGCCCATAGTTGCCGAGGGACTTGATATCGGACTTGATATTGGCGCGTTTCCGGATGTAGTTGCTCAACTTACGCTTCAGCCGGGAGGTGGTCAGCAGAAGGTAGTCCGCACCGCTGCCCTTGAGCTCGAGCCGGGCGGCCTGAATATCTGCCTCCTCAGGCTGGAAGGCATCATAGAGCTGCGCCCGCATCTCTTCGAGCGACTGCTGCACATCCGTGAGCTTCTTCTGCTCGTCAATTTCCTCATCCGAGAGCTGGTCTCGATGCAGGTACGAACGGGCACCAGCCACCACGAGTGGCACCTCCTCGAACTGAAGCGATCCAAAATCCTGGATAGCGGCAACAAGATCGGCGAGTTTGGGGCGCGGGGCCACGATCTCGATTAGGCTCATGCGGGCAATGCTCATGAGGCCCCACGCGTGCGATCATGCGCCGCACGAGGTTCGGGAAGCATCATGTGAAAGACCTCCTCGACAATGAAATCGGTCAGATCGTTCAGAGCCACCGTTAAATGTTCCGCATCGGCCCGCGCGTGCTGTTTCACCGCAGCGGCCTGGGCCTCACCCTCAGACCGAGCCTCGGCCATCGCTGCACGCCGCTCCTCCTGAAGTTGTCCTGGAACCGCGGCGAGGACCTCCTCCGCAACACGTCGTGCGGTGGCGACCTGGGCGGCACATTCGGCCTGCACGTTCCGCATCTCGGCGGCATGCGTCAGCTCGGCCTTGGCGATCTCAGAGAGATATGAGTCGGTGGACTCTGTGGACATACGGTCATTTTCCTTTCAAAAGCACTCAGCGGAGAAGTGTAGACGTCCAGCTCGCTTTTCGCAAACCCAAACTGAAAAATATTTAGATAGGTCTAAATCTACGACCGACCACAGGGGGCGATCCCACTAAAACAGGCCGTTTTGCACTAAATACAGGCCGTAAGCGGCACTCACTGAATAGCGATACTCGACCATGCCTCATGCGTGCCGTGCGCTTTCGTGGCCACCATCAGCCGGATAGAGTGTGTGCCTGTCTGCTTGAACTCCCGTGCCTCAATGCTCCCCAGAACGCCCTCATTCGCGCGCCGCTTCACCTTGGCCACGCGCCGCCATTGGGTGGGGAGGGCCCCCTGCCCCAGCTCCAACCAGGCCTTCTTGAAGTCCGTGCTGTCGGCCACGCCGGTCAGCTCAATCGCTGTGCCACCGCGCCCCTTCACAGCGGATACCGTGCTGATCCGCGCGCGGGTCTCGTAGTCCGGATCGGCCCGTAGGGCTCGCGCAGCATTGAGCAGACCATAGCCGCTGTACTGATCCCACCCCGGGTTCTCAATGTCGTCGGAGCTATTGAGCAGCATGCGTCTCACCTGATCAGCTGTGAGCTCGGGCCGCCCCGCGATCAAGAGCGAGGCCACGCCGCTGACGAGGGGTGCCGAAAAGCTGGTGCCGCTCGCGCGATAGTAGCGCCGGTCCGGCCCCACCACCGCGCTGCCCGGGATATAGTCCTTCGGCCCCGAGAGTGTCAAAATATCGCTGCTGCGAGCGCGCAGCGAAAGGATATCCACGCCCGGTGCCGCCAGATCAACACCCTGGCCCCAGTTTGAGAAGCCACTACGCTTGTCCTGCGTGTCGGAACTGCTGACCGTAATGATGTGATCCAAGCCCGCCGGTGAGTAGTCCTGCACGTCGACCCCCTCATTGCCCGCCGCAGCCACCACGACCACGCCATGGCGATGGGCATGATCAAGCGCGGCCTGCACCGCGCGTGAGCGGTGGGCACCGCCGATACTGATATTGATCACCCGCGCACCATTATCGACCGCATAGATGATGGCCTTGGTCAGCTCAATGCTGCCGCCGTTTCCGCTGAAGTCGGTCGCCCGTACCGGCATGATGAGCGCATGCGGATTGACACCGCTGATCCCAACGCCGTTGTTATGACGGGCGGCTATGATCCCCGCCGTGACCGTACCATGGCCATTGTAGTCGCGCACATCAGGACTGTCCTGGATGAAGTTCCATCCATGCACATCGTCGACATAGCCGTTTCCGTCGTCATCCTTGCGGTTCCCGGGGATCTCACCGGCATTCGTCCAGATCGCACCGGCCAGATCGGGATGTGAGATATCGCAGCCACTGTCCACCACGGCAACCAGCACGGGCGGCACGTTCTCAGGAACGAGGCCCCAGGCAGAGCCCTCGTCGTCCGTCGGCGTGAAGCCGATTCGCTTGAGCGCCCACTGGTCGTCATAGCTCTGCTGCCAGGATTCCTTGGAACGGTAGAGCGGATCGTTGGGCTCGGAGGCAGCGCCCTTCTGGTCGCTCAAGAGGTAGTTACCCTCGCCCCACACCAGATCCCAATAATGGCCCTTGCGAGGCCGGTTGGCCGTAAAGGTAGAGGGAAGGGTGATTACCGGCTCGGAGGCTCCTATCAATGCGGAGTAATCATTGTAGTAGCTATGTTCCAGATGCATGCCGCCATCGCCCTTGATGTCATAAGCGAATCCCACGCGCGGTGAGAGCGCACCCCAGTCGCCATAGGTGGACCCGGCCCCCTTATAGCCGAGCGGCGTGCGCCACTGGATAGCGGCATCGGCACCCTCCCGAATCGTCTGATCCGTGAAGAACCAGAGCTTGTCCTTCATGATGGGCCCGCCCAGATCGACACCCAGGTCGAGCGAGGGCATGCGCAGCGGACCGATCAGGGAGCCGTCATTCCATTTGTAGTCGGCCTTGAGGTTGAGTGCGTCACCGTAGGGCACCTTGACATCGAGCAGCAACCGATCAAACGCATCGTCACGCCAGTGCGACAACACCTCGCCGCTGGCGTGACTGAAGTCGAGCTTGGATGTATCGTAATCGTAGCCGCCGAAACGGTCGTGGATCACCTGACCAAAATCGTCCAGCTCCAGGACACCGCTCAGTTTGGCTGTCGTATAGGGAATCGAGAGCTCGAAGAGCGCCTCGGCCGGCTTCGGCTTCAACGTCGTCATGTAACTGAGATCCGTCCCATATCCAGCCCCGATCCGAATCGGCAGCTGCCAGGATTCCCAGCCAGCGAAGTCCAGATGAAGGGTATACTGGCCGGGATCGAGCTTGTAGGACATGAGGTCGTCCTCCTGAGCAAACTCTCGGCACAGCGGCACGCTATCGATCATGCTATCGGTGTAGAGCACCGCCCGGCCAATCGGCTTGTCAACCCCCAGCCTCGATCCGTAGTACGTCTGCATACTCTCTGCGGCGGCATCCGCCCAATCCCCACCCCCACCGGTCTGCGCCTCGACTTCACGTATGAGACCATTGCCCGAACTGCTGGACCCGCTTCGGCCACCCACGGTGACAATGTTGATAGGGAGCTCGCCCGCCCCGTACACATTCACACCGGCGCGAGGGGTCAACCGTATCTCCGCGAAGCTGCTCGCATCCAGATAGGTCTGCGTTTCATCAAGGATAGAGGAGCCCGTGACCGTCTCGCCGTTCATACTTCCGCTTCTGTCGGTCGGGCCCCCTCGCACAGTCGTTGGTTGGGCCAACACGCCAGGTATCCTTTGCAGGGCCTCCCGCAGATTTTGCGCCGCAGAGGGGATATCCCGAAGCATATCAGCATCGATTACATCAACAGTACCGCCCCTGCGGAGATCAGAGCGGTTGCGGCCGACTGCGGCTGAGCAGGCCAGCAGGAGGGTACAGATGACCATGTGTGTCATGGGGTGTGATGTCTTCATAGCGTCGCTCCTCCAGTTGTCCTATATGCGTCTTTACCATGACCGGCACCGTCTCCTCCAACCGCACACGGTTCAGCCGCCAGCTAAACTCCTTGACCGTCTGCACCTTGGTCTCCGTCCCGCCATCCGGTCGCCACGTATCAATCACCACCCCGCTTCCGTCGGCCAAGTAGTCGGCCGCACTGGCATGGGCGGGATAGATCATATTGGAGCTCTGCCAGGCGGGCGCGCGGCGCAGGCCCGTCATCCAGACCGATTCGCCAATGGTGGGATACTGTTGCAGAACAGCCCGGTACCAGGCCCTCACCTCGGCCGCCTGCAGGAAGCAGTGGGGACGCTGGGAGAGCGGCAGATGGGAGCGAACGTAGTCGGAGGCTGAATTGAGATAGAGCTGGGCGAAAAGCGCACCCCCATCGCCGACGGCTGCCAGGGAGGCGATCCGGTTGCGGGCCGCCACCTCGGCGGCCCACTCCTCCGGGGTCATGAACGTAGGACAGAGCGACAGTCGCAGCAACCGGTCGCTATCGCGCTTGAACCGCAGACGAACGCCCCACGCGATCGTCATCATCCCGCCCTCCGCCGCATCCAGCCCTACGATCCGCTCGGCGAGCGGGATGAGCTCGAGAAAGCGGCGGCCAGTCTGGGCGGTGCCACTGAGCAGCGTCGTCTCACGCTGCACGCTCCCCATGCGGATGCGCTCAACCACGTCGACTTCGCTGTCGGGCGGTAGCCCCTGCTCGCAACCGATCCAGCCCCGACAGAGATAGCGGTCCAGACCGGCCGCCGCAAGCGCAGCACGATCCACTGAGAGGGTAAGGCGAAACTGACGGGTGTCGACCTCGCCGCCGCCGGTCACATCGGCATGCAGCCAGAGCTCTCCGTCGCGTACCAGCACCACGGCAAGTCCATCGTCCTTGAAGCGGGAATAGGTCTGCGAACGTCCCGACACAGGCACCGGCGCGGCCACCGTGGTAGGTGGGCGGGTGCCCACGCCCGCCACCACCAGGTGCGGCGTCGGCACCGGCTGCGGCCGCAAAGAGCCGCATCCCGCGGCCAGGCCAAGCACAACCATGCCGCTGATCCAACGGAGGAGGCACGCGTCAAGCCTGGCCAATGGCACGTTTCCTGTAGAGCTCAATCGTCTCGCCCATCGTTGTAGGGCTGCACCCCGCCACTGGCGGACAAGCGTTTGCGGCCTGGGCCCGCCCCAGGGCGGGCGGAACGCCCTGGCTCAAGCGTAGAGCACGTCGCCCCAGGCTGAATGGCTACATTAAAACGAGTATCCGATGTTCGCGGTGACAAGCGCTTCGAAACGCGCGTCGTATCCACTATCGTCCAAACCAAAGTCGTACGGGCTGAGGTAGACGCGTCCGCCCAGATCGGCACCAATATCCCAGCGACTGTTGACGTTGCGCAGGCGCGGTCCGATCGAGCCGCCCAGGATGATCGAGCCGTCCGTCTCGCTGCCGCCGCCCGATTGGTGGGTCACAATCCGATCCCTGGTCACGACCTGATCGCGATAACCGATACCGTCAAAGTACGACTCGACCACGTCGTACTGCTCGACCACGTCGAAGCTCTGCCCTCTCCATTCGATTTTGGCCCGTGTGTAACCGCCGTAGAGACGGCCCGCCACGCCGAGGCGGTACTTGGAATTATGGCTGAGCGGATGGTTGTTGGTAAGCCACAGATACCACCCGACACCGGCATAGAAAGAGTGGCCCGTCACATCGTAGTTGCTTCCCGCATCGTAGTTGATGGAGGAGAGCGCGAGGAAGAGATAGAAGTTGTCACTCTGAGGCCAGTTCATGGCGTTGTTGATCAACACGCCGAAGAGCGCCACACGGCCCAGGAGAGAGAATTCCAAACCGCTATCGATCGGTGAATCCCCGAGAAAAGTGCTCGCACCCACGCTAGCCTCGACGCCATAACGACTCAGTTCCGGATACTCCAGTGAGAGGGCCCCCGGCCGGTCGAGCCCCACCTTGATCGTCTGGTCGCGGCCCGTCACACTAATGGTGCGATTCTCCGTCGCACCCAGCGTCGTGTCCGTCACCTGTATGTTGTGAAACCCGGCAGGAAGATCGGGAAAGATGTAGAGCCCGCTCTCATCCTTCTGTCCAGTGCGAATACCACCGGATTCGAGTTGAATGGACACCGTGGCATTCGGGAGCGGCTGGCCTCCGGGTCCGGTCGCATCGACCTTCAAGACAGCCAAGGCAGGAAGCGAGCCCGCCAAGAGCAGGATGGCGGCCGCCAGCCCCATGGCCGGACGGGATAGACGCTGGTACAAATTCATGGCGAGACCTCTTTCTGTTGGTTGATGAGAGGTACCCACCGCCGTGGCCGGTCGCCTCTGCCGTTAACGTAGTAAAACTACAATGCAGGATGCATGCCAGACGGGCCTTCCGCACTGCCCAGCATAGGGACGAGTGTACCAAACCCCCTATTTATAGGTCGTGATATAGGGATTAGTGCATGTCCCGCACCGCGATCTGTCTCACGAAACGCCCCTAAATGAGACAAGTATCTCCTGATGAGGCAGTCATTTCCGCAACCAATAGACAACCACTTCCCCTGCCTTTTCAACGTCCGGCGCTCCCGATGGAGGTTCTCACCGTGTCACACGGTCAGTCTTGACGCCCTTGCCCAATATGCGATGCTGTCACCCGCGCGCCGCAAGAACGCCGCCGCGCTGTCAGATTGTGACGGATATAACTGTGAACCTTGCGAAGCCGCAGCGTCGGTTTAGCGTGCTAAGGAGTCGAAACGATGCCGCAAATGAAGACCAATCACCCGTGGTTTGATATGAGCCTCGACGTGGAGAATCGGGTTGCAGCCCTCGTCGGCGACATGACGCTGCGTGAGAAAATTGCTCAGATGCTACACAAGGCACCGCCGATCCCGCGCCTGGGCATCCCGGCATACAACTGGTGGAATGAGTGCCTGCATGGGGTGGCGCGGGCGGGACGGGCCACAGTGTTTCCACAGGCCATCGGAATGGCGGCGGCGTTTAACGAGCCTTTGCTGTTTGCCGTCGCGGACGCCATTTCGGACGAGGCGCGCGCCAAGCACCACCAGGCCTTGCGGCAGAACAACCGTGGGATGTACTTCGGTCTGACCTACTGGACGCCCAACATTAACCTCTTCCGCGATCCACGCTGGGGGCGGGGCCAGGAGACCTACGGCGAGGATCCGTACCTCACCGCGCGTCTCGGCGTAGCCTTCTGCAAGGGGCTACAGGGCGACAACCCCACCTACCTGAAGCTCGTGGCGACGCCCAAGCACTACGTGGTCCACAGCGGCCCCGAGCCGGACCGGCACAGCTTCGATGCGATCGTTAATGAGCGAGACCTGCGCGAAACCTACCTCCCGCATTTCAAGGCTTGTGTGCAGGAAGGCGGCGCCTGGTCGGTCATGGGTGCGTACAACCGCACGCTGGGAGAGCCCTGCTGCGGCAGCCCGCGGTTCTTGCAGAAGATTCTGCGCGAGGAATGGGGGTTTCGGGGGTATGTCGTGTCGGACTGCGGCGCAATCCTCGACTTCCACGTCCACCACAAGGTCACCCAGAGCCCGGCGGAGTCGGCGGCTATGGCCGTGAAGAACGGGTGCGACCTCAACTGCGGCGAGGTCTACACCGCGTTGCTTGATGCCGTTAGGCAAGGGCTCATCACGGAAGCTGAGATCGACGTGTCGGTAAAGCGCCTATTCGAAGCACGTATCCGGTTGGGCATGTTCGATCCCGAAACGGCGGTGCCCTATGCATCGCTTCCGCCATCGGTCGTACGTTGCCCGAAGCACACCGACCTCGCCCGGCAGATGGCGCGCGAGTCGATCGTACTCCTCAAGAACAACGGCGCGCTTCCGCTCTCCAAGGATCTGAACGAAATCGCGGTGATCGGTCCCAACGCGCTGAGTGATATTGCGCTCTACGCCAATTACAACGGCTTCTCCCCACAGATGGTGACTCCACTCGATGGCATTCTGGGCAAGGTGTCCGTGGGCACGCAGGTGAACTACCATAAGGGATGCGACCTGTGGCGGGATGACCCTGTGCCGGTAGACGAGATCGTCTGGCAAGCCCGGGCCTGCTCGGATGCCATTGTCGCGGTGCTCGGAAACACCACAGAGCTGGAAGGCGAAGAGGGCGGCGGGGCGGCGGCATCCGATGGCGGCGGTGATCGTGTAGCTATCGGCCTTCCCGGCCGCCAACTCGAACTGCTGAAGCTTCTGCACGCCACGGGCCGTCCGTTGATTCTGGTGCTGCTGAGCGGCAGCGCGATCGATCTGGCGGAAGTCGAGCCCTATGCCGATGCAATCGTGTTGGCGTGGTACCCCGGCGAGCAGGGCGGCAACGCCATCGCCGATGTGCTGTTCGGCGACTACAACCCCGCGGGGCGCTTGCCCGTGACGTTCGTTAAATCAATGGATCAGCTTCCCGACTTCCGTGATTACGCCATGAAGGGTCGGACCTACCGCTTTATGGAGGATGAACCTCTGTATCGTTTCGGGTTTGGACTGAGCTATACATCGTTCTCGTACGGAAAGCCATCGGTGAACGCCACGTCGATGTCGGCGGCAGCGCCGCACCCCGTGACCGTGTCGGTCGACGTAAAGAATGTGGGGCAGCGCGACGGGGACGAGGTTGTTCAACTTTATGTCAGTGATGTGAAAGCGACGGTGCCCGTGCCGCGACACCATCTTGAAGGTTTCCAACGTATCCACCTGAAGGCTGGCGAAACGCGCACGGTTATCTTCACGCTCACACAAGAACAGTGGGTGTGTTACACAGACGAGGGCCAGCCCATGATCGAGCCGGGTGAGTTTCGGCTGTCGGTCGGAGGCGGCCAACCGGATGACCCGAATGGGGGGGCCACATCGACGACCCTCTCATGGACCGCCTAGTTCGAGAAACACCATAGGAGCAGGTATCCGTGGCGTGACGGAGTGGTCCTGAAGCACGCCCAGTTCCTCGCTTCTACTGGGCCTCCATGCGGGGGAGGGACTTAAATAACTGCCCGCGCCCCGGCAACGACCGGTATTAGTCGTGAATGGCACTTTGGAGAAGGATTAACAAGTGATGCTCGCGGCACCGGCGGCGCAAATACCCAGTCAGCTTCGGGCTTTCTTGGCAAGCATTATGATGCCCCGCCCCGGCTTGCTATTCTGTAGCATCGTGTAGAGCTTCTCCATGGAGAACGTCCGTTCAAGGGCAAACTTAGCAACGGACAACCCGCCGCCTTTGGGGAATGCGAGCTCTTGCCCGGCTCTCGCTGTCACATTATGCATGCAGCGCGCCCACCCCGAAGAGATACACCTCTGACATATGTGATGAGGCCGGGTCTGCCAAATGTCATCGCGGGTCATGTCGAGAATGCTGCCGAACAGGCATTCCGTATCCTGGCTGGTGAAACCACAGCAGAGCTGGAGCCGTCCGTTTTCATTGATGGCCAGGGCATCCCACTGCGGGCATAGGTAGTCATGCGAGTGCTGTTGATGATAGACTCTGTTCTTCTCGATATGATCGATAAACAGATCCCGCTCTACATTCGCCTTTCTCTGCTCGGGCATTGCGCCCTCCATGAATTCCATGGCATCAACATGATCGTTCAGGAAGGCTACTACGGGTGAAAACACCACATTGGGCCGGCCGAAGTATCTGTAGGCATCCCAGAACTCAGATTCGTTGAAGCGATAGCGATGCCACGAGATATGAAATACCATCTTGGGAGCGTGGCACCTGGCGCGGGCGTAAAACTCGTCGAAGTTCTTCAAGACCTTCTTCAGGGATATGCCGTGGATGCGTCCATACGTCTCCTCTGAGATCCCGGACAGACTCAACGTCATATGGGAAATCGTAGACAGGTTGGCGTCGTCAATCTCTGGTGCCCTCGCAAAATTGGAGCTCATGCTTCCCTTGAATCCGTGCGTCCTCAGTGAAGCCAGGAGTCCATCCAAATTGGGATTATTGAATGGATCCCCCCAGTTATAGAGCCAGATAGAGGTCACCGAACGTCGGTCCACGATATCCAACTCGGCGAGGTGGACAAGGATTTTATCGAATAGCTCCACGGACATGTTATCGCCCGCGAAGCGATCAGGCCGAAATCGTTCGCGGGCGCAGTAGGGACATTGGGCCTGGCACCGTCCCGATATTTCAATCGTGACGCCTCTGCGAATACGCCGGTCCATCTTACTCCATGAACGGCATCCAACGATCTCGGCGTCCTTCCGACTCATCCAAAACCCTCCAACGTCACGTGCTTACAGCTGAACGCTTTCTTTCCGGTCCCTAAGCCCAATATCGAGTGGCCGCTTCGGATCGCCCGCAAGATGCAGGGTCTGGGTTGGGAAGGCGAAGTCAATCCCAGCCGCGTTGAAGCGTTCCAGTATCTGCATGTTCACTTTGTGCGTGAAGGCCAGGTAGTCCCAATACTCAGGGGGGTGGAACCAATAGATGCAGAGCAGGTTGAGCGACGCATCGTTGAATTCGGTGAAGTAGACGCGCGGCGGGAGTTCGGGATCCATCCCGTCGTGGTCCTTCAGAATGGACTCCAGAATTGCGTGGGCCTCCTGCACTTTGGATGGTGGCGTGTCATACGTAATAGTGATATTGAAGATCCGCTTGATGAAGGGACGGCGTGCAATGTTCTGGATCGATTTATTGGCCAGTTCGCCGTTGGGAATCGTGACCACGTGGCCATCCAGCGTACGAATGCGGGTCGAACGCAGGCCGACCTCCTCAATCGGGCCGTCGTGACCATCGATGTTGACGCGGTCGCCAATCTCAAATGGCTTGTCGGCCAGCAGCACAACCGAACCGAAGAAATTCTTGATCGTATCTTGGGCCGCCAATGCCACCGCCAACCCGCCGATACCCAGTCCCGCCAGCATGGTGGTCAGCTCCTTGCCGCTGAGAATCTGGGCGATCTGAACGACGGCGAGAATCACCACCGTGGCACGCAGGCTCTTGCTGAGAATGGGCACCAGCATGTCATCCATCTTGCTTTGCGTGCGTGCCGCGTGCTGCGTCATCCACACGGTCGACAGCTCGACAAAGAAGTAGACCGTCGTGGCAATCGCCAACGTGAAAATCACCGCCACACAGGTTTCCATGAAACCTGCGGCCGCACCCAGCTTGAGAAGACTAACGCCTCCCGAGAGGCCGATCGCAAAGGCCAGGAAAGGCGCCGCGCGCCCCAGACAGAGCAGGGCCGCCGACGTTACGGGACGCCGTTCGATCAGATCGGCCCCGCGCTTGCCCAGCACGACCTTGAGGATTTTTCCCGCGCCTATCGTCACCACGAGCAAGACAAAGAGCCCTGCCACGCGCCACAGCTCGTTATCCGCCACCACCTTAATATTCACTATTTCTATAAAATTCATGCCATAGAAGGTAGACAGGCCAAGACAAGACAAGCAAGAGTAAACGGTCGACACCTCTGCCCCGTTGTGGGAGATCACGACGAGACTCCGAGGCCGACAATTTCGGGCGGCAACGCGACGCGGAACTTTTCCTATGCGTCTGACATCGAGTGCTTGCGGAACCCGTCGCTGCTCGTAGCAAGTGATTGGCAGATTGCCTCAACGGAGGCGACCGTCACGTTTTGACGCAGAGGGAACGGTTCGACAATCTGGGCGGCGATCCACGCGTCGTCGGGCTGTAGATCCTCCAAGGCCGACCAGAAGCCACGCTCCACGTGAGGGGCTGAACTGGCTTTAATCTCGATCGCGGTTAGCCTGTTCGCATGCCTTACGAGCAAATCGATTTCCGCCCCGCCCGATGTTCGGTAAAATGAGAGGTCTGCATCGGGAACTGCCGCCGCGATTTGCTCGATGACGTAGCCCTCCCATGATGCGCCGCGCACGGGATGCCCACACAGCGCATCCATTGTGTCGATACGCAAAATTCGGTGCAAAAGCCCTGAATCGCGTAGGTAGACGCGGGGCGATTTAACGAGGCGCTTCTTACCGTTTGTCGCGGTGGGCGGTAACCGACGAAGCATGTAGGACTGCTCAAGCACGGTCAAGTAGTGAGCGGCCGTCTTCCCCGTGACGCCAAGTGCGGATGCGACCTTTGCGTGATTCCACAACTCTCCCTGTAGATGGGCACACATCTCCCAAAAATGCCGCAGCGTTGGCGCCGGGATGTGGACCCCAAGTTGCGGCAGATCGCGCTCCAAGTATGTCTGGATGAAGTTGTCCCTCCACGCTCGGCTCAGATGGTCGCTGGGAGCGAAAAAACTACGAGGAAAGCCGCCTCTTATCCAGAGCTCGGACTGATGCTCTGCTCCGACCTCTTTCTCGCTGAACGGCGTTAGTTCGAGGTACCCGATCCGACCAGCCAACGTTTCCGAGGACTGTCGTAGAAGTTCCGGCGAAGCCGATCCGAGCACCAGAAACTGACCCGGCGCGCCGGTCTCATCAACAAGCGTTCGCAGAACCTGAAACAGGTCGGGGGCCCTCTGGATTTCATCGAGACAGACGACGCGGCCACGTTGCGCCCCGAGATACGTTTCGGGTTCGGCTAGCCGTGCGAGATCGGATGGACGCTCAAGGTCCAGATACAATGCTGAGCGGACCCCCTCCATGAACACTTTGGCCAAAGTGGTTTTTCCGCATTGCCTTGGACCGACGATTGCCGTAACCGGAAAGAACCCCATGTACTCATCAAGCCTGCTCTTCAGCGATCTATCAATTACATTCATTCCTGTAATATGGGAGTCTGATTCCCGATATACAAGGATAAACGAGGCGCATGGAGCGGGGCAGGCGGCGTGACTCGGGACTGTCCCTGTACATCTGCTGTACATATCCCAGGACTTGAGCGGCATGGGCTAACTAGAAGTGCACCGACGCTCCCGCGTAGGGGCCATTCAACGATTCGCGTGGATTCTCAATCCAACGATAGCCAGCTTTGAGTGAGGTCGGCCCCAACGTCAAGAGCAGGGCAATGTCCACATCCGTGACATGCTCCGCCCATGCCGGCCGGATCTCGACCCCGATCCATTCGGTTGGATGAATCAGAACCGGCACGGTGAAAGAGAAGCGCGTATCGCTGCCGTCACCATCGATCGCCAGGGCCCCACATCCCAGGTCGACCTCGACCATAGTGCCGAATGACATACGGTAGAGACCATAGAGCCGGAAGAGGTCCAGCTCATCGTCGGGCGAGGACTCGCGGTAGTGTGTGTGATCGAAATGGACTCCCACCGGACCGAAGCCGCCTTCAACACGGTAGTCCATCGCCTCCACGTCCGATTCCACATCCTGGTAGCTGACATCGATGCGCGCATAGGGAATCAATGGCGAGCCGGGATCGCGAGGTGGGAACTGGCCTTCGAGTTCACCCGAATAGGGAGCCACACGGCCCCAGCTCGCCACGCCCCCGTACAGCAAGCCGTAGCCGAAGCCCTCCACGAAAAACTGCCCGACAGCATCGGTCAAACAGCTGTCCACCCCGTCATCCCACTCGTTATCCCGATGCCGATCACGGCGCGACGGCCCCTCTTGGACGCCCTCCTCAAACGCATCGAGCTTCCCGGCCAATCCATCGACAGAGCCGAGAAGGAGGAGCCCGAGCACCGCCGCTGTCAGATGGTATGGTCCTCTACGCATTGGCCTCTCTCTATTACCGTCTCACCCATGCTGCCAGAACCACGCCCAGGTCGGCCAGGAGATGTGACAGGACGGGGGACGGTCAGGCAGGTCCTCCGGACCACCTTCTCTCCCGAACACTGAGGGAGTCAGGAGTAGCGCGAATCAGAGGAGCAGCCTCGAGGCAACCAGATTCACACCTAGACGGTATGCACCTGCCTCGCCTGGCGTACAGAGGATCGGTCCCCATGTGTCCTCTGATGGACTACCCCCCCCCACAGCATCTTTCTCAGCGACTTCTGACCCCATGCAACCGGCAGAACCCCTGACGCTAGCGAGGCGCGCCCTCGAAAGCCATGTCTTTTTGAGGTGCCGTGGCTCCTACACTTGTCGCAGATGCTGATCTCCATATGGTACTGGCGGCCGACGAAGGCAAAACCGCGCCCAAGCTCAAGCAGGAATTTCTCCAGGTGTAGCAGCAGCCCGGTTTCGAGCTCGCGTTCATGGAACGGCTCTTCGAGCGTGAGGAAGTCGAAGATATAGGGATCCTTGAGGAGCCCCTGGGCCAGGTCGGCATGGACGGCGGGCAGCGTGTTCGCAAAGTTCGTAATGGCACCGCCCTGGCGCTCGTGGGCGCGGTTTTTGATCTGGGAGGTCAACGTGTCGCGGCTCCAGCCCTGCTCTAAAGCCTGCTGGGCATACCAGATGCGGGTGGGTAGATGTTTGAGCTTCTGGATCAGGACGATGTTGTGCCCCCAGCTCAATTGCGCAACGGCCCGTTGCGCAATTGGTGACGTTGTCGGATCAAGGGCTCCAGAGTCCCGCTTCTGGGGCAATTGGGGCACGGCCCGCGCCCCTTTCTCAGAAGTGATAAAACAGTCTTCCAATTGGTGCACGGGCCGTGCCCCAATTGAGAAAAGGTCAGGATACTCTTGGTTGAATTGCACCATCCGCTTGATGTTGGTCTCGGAAAACCCCTTCTCTTCCGGCAGTTCATTCTTCAGATCCACGGCCAGGCGCGGGATCACGCCTGCACCCCAGCCTTCTTGCTCCTGCCGGGCATCGATCATGCGGCCGATGTCCCAGTAGAGTCGGAGCATTTCTGCGTTGGCGGAAAGGGCGGCGCGGTGTTGGGCGTGGCGGACACGGCTCTTGATGTCGCCAAGAAGGTTTCTATAGAGCATGAGTTCATCGGATTTCATCTGATGAGGGCCTTGGGGAGTTCGGCTTTGTGCTCCCAGCCCGCATGGCTCAAAGCGGGCGTGATGAACTTGGTGCAGATGTCGCGCTCGCTTAAGTCTCTCTTGTTCATGGTGCGGTCTGGCGGATCGGGGCGGAAGGTGCAGCGCATGGCCAGAGACAGGTCCGCATTCCCCTCTTTTCTGTCGCCATCATGCGTAATCTTTGCTCACGGCGCGGCGGGACGCCACGCCCTACCCCTTGTTTCCGGCACTATTCTGCACGCCAGCCCTTTTCGGACGGGGTCTAATTACCGTGTCTCAGCAGCGGCGATCCAGAGGCGGACCTCGTTGCTATCCGGGGCGTTGGGACGCAGCTTGAGGTAGCGGCGGTAGTGGCTGGCGGCCTGGCGGTATTGCTTCAAGTTCTGATCATAAAGTACAGCCAGGTTGTAGTGAGTATCGGCATCGGTCGGGTCCTGACGCAACGCACGCAAATATTCGCGCTCCGCCTCCCTGAACTGACCGCGGTTGGCAAATACCACGCCCATGTTGTAGTACATATCGCGCTGGCGATTGTTGTCGACCATCCGCACCTCGCTGCGCGCCTGAGCCAACAGCGCCGCCACACGCTCGGCCTTCTTGAGGCGGTGCTCACGGCGGTCCAGCTCCGTCTTCAGGGCGCGCATCTCGCGTTCCCGCTGCGACAGTTCGGCGTCCTTTTCGCGCTCACGCGACTGAGTTTCCGCGAGATCCTGTTCCAACGCCGGGAGGCGCTCGAGCAGCTTACGAATCACCATCTTATGCTTGTCACTCTCGCTGCTGGCACTCGCCATCTGTGCTTCCAACTCGCCCTTGGCCTCGACTTCAGACTCAACATCGCGAAGCTGCTTCAAGACTTTCTGCTTCTCCGTCTCCACATCGGCGAGCTTGTCACGAAGCTCAGCGTTCTCACGCTCCAGCGACACAAAGAGGTCAGAGCCCGGCTTCACGGCGGCACCGCGATTTACGGGTGGTTTCGATTCGGCACGCTCCAGCCGACTTTCGAGTGCCGCCAGATCCTGCGCCGACTGAAGCCTAGCGCTCTCGGCGGCGGCCAGGCGGGCTTCCATCTCCACCAGCTGCTCGGGGTCAGCGCTGGAGCTACTCTCACGCTTGAGACGGGCGATTTCATCGGTCGAGGTCGTGATCTGGCCCTGCAGGGCGGTCATATCGTGCTGTAGCCGCGCATTCTCTTCGCGCATCGCCTCGCTACCTCGATCGGTATCCTGTAGCTTGCGCCGCAGCGTCAGATTTTCCTTAAGAAGTTGGTTGTAGGTCTCCGGATCCATCTTCCCTGCCGGTACGCCCATGGCGGGCGCTTGGGCTGACGAGGATCCGCCCTCCTCTTCCCATGACCAGTTAAAATCCGGTTTATCCTCCGCACGCAGGGGCGCGGCTATTATCAACCCGGCGAGGAGGCTGCATCCAACGGCACTATCTATATAACGCATTGCAGCGCACTCCACATTCTCAGTGTACGTAAGGGAACTACCGACGCATCGGTTTCAATGTCTTGACCTGATCACTCGATAGGGGGTGGGGCTCTTCACCCGATACAATTCGCGGCGTCAGAAAGACGATGAGCTCCTTGCTCTGGACCCGATCCGAGGTAGAGCGAAAGAGCATGCCCAGTAGAGGAATGCGGCCCAACAGAGGCACGCGAGACTGCACCTTCTCCTTTGAGTTCTCAATCATTCCGGCAATGATGATCGTCTCCCGATCACGGACCATAACGCTCGTTTCGGCATAGGAGCGACGCACGATCGGGACGGTACGAAAGGCCTGGTAGCTCCCCACCACGGAACTCACCTCGGGTCGAATAGTGGTGCTAATCATGCCGTCGTCGCTGATGCGCGGGGTGACAGCTAAGGTAACGCCGACCTCGATGAAGGTGACCGTCTCGCCGACGACATTGGTGGTACCGCTCTCAAGCTGGGCTTCGGCATAGGGCTGATCGGTAATCGACTTGATAACGGCCTCTTGGCCGTCCAGGACGGCCACATGCGGGTTCTGAAGAATCTTCGTTTCGCCGATCTGCTTGAGGGCTTCGAGCACCACGCTCAGATCGGCATTGCCCAGGATGGTCTTGTAGGTCAGCGTCGCGGCGGGGGCGACGGCGTCGCCGACACTCGAAATGGAGCCGGGCGAGGAGACCGAGTTCAGAGAAAAGCGGGGGTCAATACCTTGGAAGATGTGGTCCCAGTTGACGCCCAGACGGTAATCGTCGCTTAGCGAGACCTGGACAATCTTGGCCTCGATGAATACCTGGCGCGGGCGGCGGTCAAAGATCGTAACGAGGTGCTTGACCTTCTCCATGTTGTGCGGAAGGGCGGTCACGATAAAGGTCTTGGTACGGCTATCGGATCGGACCTGTCCCACGTCCGGCGTGAGAAGCGCGGTAATCTCGGGCTCAAGATCCTCGACCTCAGCGTACTGCAGAACGAAGGTCTCCGTCTCAGTCGGCAAGACGCGTGACACCGTGGAAAGATCGGCGCGGGCAATGATCGATTCCATCTCGGCAATCTTCTCGACCGTGTCGATCAGGATGAGCGTACCGGTAACCGGATCGGCCACCACGGTACCAATACTGCTCTTGATGGGTTCGAGCATGAGAGCCACTCGCGCCGCATCGGCGTATTTGAGGTCGACACTCTTGATCAATTTGTTGTCGTAGAAACTGGTGCCATACTTGTTCTGGTATTCGATATCCGTCATGATGCTGACAATGCCAGCCCTTACCTCGTAAGCCAGATTGTTGACGGAGAGGACCACCTCCAGAGCATCGCCCACGGTGACCTTGTCGAATTTGAGTTTGGTGGTCAAGCCAGCGACGCCGGGACCGATCACCATGTTGTTCAATCCACCACGATGGGCCAAGAACTCAATAAGCTGCACCACGTCCATCGGATCGAGCGAGGTAAGACTAACCTGATTCTCGAGGCCAGGCAGGTCATAGTCAGACAGGGGCTTGGGAACCGCCGTCGCCGTGGTTACCGTTAAGCCGGAACCCAGCAGAACGGCCACGAGGAGAAGCCGGACCCATTTCCAAAAGCGATGTTGCGTACCCGGCATCGTAACGGCCCCCATCTTACTCCACTCTAAGTTCTTCGCCGTCTTTTTCAAAAACGACATGATCCGCGGCAATCCGGATCAGCTTAAGCTGATCCTCCCCCGCCACCAGCTCCTGCTCAATCTGTAAAAAATACGTCCGCTTGGTCTTGCTATCAAATACTATCGCCTCCTGCTCGCCGCTGGACAAGGGCGAGAGACCAATCAGGTTGAGGTGCTGGCCGTAGCTCCTCCAGTCGGGCCCAACTGGGGGACTCTTGACAGACGTGGCGACCGTGCCACCCGGCCCCCGATCCAAGTCGCGTACTATAGGGCGTTTCTTGAAAGAGTCCAAGAGCTTTGCGAGGGGCGGAAGCCCACTCGCCGAATTGGCACTATGGGGCAACAGGGCCAGATCGCCCCCCCCGTCCAAGGGGCTGAGCGGGCCACGATCACCCTTATCCCAGCGGCCCGTGGCAAAGAGGTCCAGCACACCCAAAAAAAGTATCAGGACGATCGCGGCAACCAGAAAGCGGTTAACCAATCGAATGCCACTGCCCTGACGCCGGGGACGATCGGGCGAGGCTGTACCGGCCCATTTGGCCCCATCATCAGGGGAGTCATCCTCATCCGCCGTCTTGGCGCCACCGAAGAGGCCGGCGAGCTTGAACTTACCCGCAGAGGGGGGGGGTCCAATCTCATCATCGGCCGGGACTGTATCAGGCGGGAAAACGCCGATCTCATCGTCGGCGTCGCCTGGATCCGTCGGTTTGACACGCAGCTTGGGCGGCTCAGCCGTCGCGGTATCCGCGGGTCCGGATTCCCCTGCCGCGGCCTCAATGGTCGCAAGGGGCTCCTCAACTACCTGTTCCTCGTCCGCCATAAAGCTTTAATCCTCACTCCCCTCACCCCGCAGGGTAAGAAAGGTCAGAGGACTATAGGAATCGACCCCTTGGACGTCAACTCGATTCGGTGGCCCTCACAGGCTCCTGACGAACCGCGCCATACGCTCCATGGCCCTCTTTATCTCCTCCAAACCGGTCGCATATGAGCAGCGCAGGTAGCCCTCTCCCGAGGACCCAAAAGCCGTTCCGGGCACGCAGGCCACGTTTTCCTGTTCCAGCAGCGCCATCGAGAAATCGCGCGAATTCATACCGGTGCCGCCTATATATGGAAAGGCGTAAAATGCGCCGCCGGGAAGATGGCAGGGCAACCCCATATCGTTGAGGGCGGCATGGATATAGTGACGACGTTGCCGATAGGCCTCGCGCATCTCGGCTACATCCGCGTCCCCGTTCTTGAGCGCCGCGACTGAGGCCTCCTGGCTCAGGATGGGGGCGCACAGCATGGAGTACTGGTGAATCTTCATCATGGCCTCGATCAGCGCGGGAGGCGCGCAGGCGTAGCCCATTCGGAACCCGGTCATGGCCCACGCCTTGGAGAGACCGTTCAGGTAGATCGTCCGCTCCCGCATGCCGGGCAGGGCGGCGATGCTGAGTCGTTCGGCATCGTAGGTCAGCTCCGTGTAGACCTCGTCCGTGATGACCAGCAGATCGTGCTCACACGCCAACGCCGCGATGCCAGTGAGGTCCTCGCGGGTCAACACCGCACCGGTGGGATTGGTGGGAAAGTTGAGCAGCAACACCTTGGACTTGGCCGTAATGACCGGCTCGATATCGGCCCGCGTCAGTCTAAAATCGTCGGCCTGGCGGGTGGGCACGGCCACGCCTTTCCCAAAAGCCAGTCCAATCACTGGTGAATAGGAGACGTAGCAGGGCTCGTGATAGATCACCTCGTCGCCGGGCTCCACCACGGCGCGAATGGCCAGGTCGAGCGCCTCGCTGACCCCCACCGTAATCAAGACCTCACTCTCCGGGGCATAGGTAAGAGCGTGCGAGCGTGCCACATAGGCGGCAATGGCCTTGCGCAGACGGAGAAGCCCCAGGTTGGAGGTGTAGGACGTCGCGCCATGCTCAAGCGCATAGATCGCCGCTTCACGAATATGCCACGGCGTCACAAAATCGGGCTCGCCGATACTGAGACTGATCACACCCTCACGCGTGCTGACCATATCAAAAAAATCGCGAATTCCAGAGCGGGGCATCCCTCTGACGTGCCCCGCGACGAAATTACGGGGAGACTTGGAGTCGTTCATGGTCATCCTCAATCTTCATCAAGACGCCCTGATCCTTGTACGTCTTCAATGTGAAATGGGTGGTCGTAGAGAGCACCCCCTCAATCGTGGCCAGCTGCTCGTTCACGAAAGCCGCCACTACTTGCAGCGACCGCCCCGACACAAACACCAACAGGTCGTAGGTACCTGACATGAGAAAAAGCGAGTCGACCGATGCAAACCGCGATATCCGCGTGGCAATCCGGTCGTATCCCCCACCCCGTTCTGGCGTAATCCTAACCTCTATGACCGCGCGCACCTTCTCGATGTCGAGCTCATCCTCGTTCACAACGGCCCGGTAACCGCAGATGATGCCGCGTGCCTCGTAGTCGGCAATCTGCGCCTTGACGTCATCGACCGAGATTGAGAGCAGTGTCGCCAGGTTCTCCGGCGTCTCCAAAGCATTCTCTTTAAGCAACTTTAGTAACTGATCCATCCTACACCCTCCATATCCTCTGCCTTCTACTCTCTGATTTCAGCGCACTACCCCTACCCCTTAATCGTCTCGATGAGCCGCTCAATCTTGTCGCGCTTCTCCATCAGCTCTTTCTGATTCTCCCTCTGCTGTTCGACGACGGCCTCGGGGGCGCGCTCCACGAACGCTCTATTGGAGAGCTTACGGGTGATCTGGTTGATACCGCTCACAACCTTCTCCAGTTGGCCGCCCAGGCGCGCCACCTCAGCCTCAACATCCAGCAACCCGGCCAGCGGCATGTAGAGCGTGCCCAGGCCGCCCACGCTGCTGGGCATGGCTTGCGGGGGCTCGAAGGCTTCGTCCACGGTCAGCATTTGCGCCTTCAGCAGGGCCGCCACCGAAGCGCGATCGCTCTCGAGGCGCGTCGCGCCTTCGGCGTCGTGCGGTTTGACGATGTAGTCGATGGCCTTGTTGGGCACAATCCCGAAATCGGCCCGCAGGGTCCGTCCCAGTCGAATCAACTCATGCTTGCGTTCCACATACTCCGTCGTGGCCGCATCCACACCCCAGTCGGTAAGCTGCTGATCGGGCCAGGGCGTTGGCCAGGGCGCCTTCATGATGAAACCAGCGGGATCCTTCCGGTCGATCGTGGCGGTATATCCCATGGCGTGCCAAAGCTCCTCGGTCAGGAAGGGCATGATCGGGTGCAAGAGACGGAGGGCGGTGCCGAGGGCATAGTGCAGAATCAGCAGGACTTGGTTACGACGCGCGACGTCCTCACCGTAGAGGGTCTCCTTGGCATACTCCACATACCAGTCGCAGTACTGATGCCAGACGAACTCATAGAGCACATGCGCGGCATCGTTGAAGCGGTACTTCTCCAGACCGGCGCTGCAATCGATCACAGCTTGCTGTAACTTCCCAAGCAGGTGGCGGTCGTCGGCCGTCAACAGGGCCGGGTCCAGCACAGGGAGACCGACCACATCGCGCGGCTCGGCCTCAGCATCGGGACCTGTCACGCCGGAGTCCTGCGAAGCAGGCGGAGGCGGATCGCCGCACTGCATCTGAATAAAGCGGGCCGCATTCCATATCT
This sequence comes from Lentisphaerota bacterium, assembly GCA_013203785.1. Taxonomy (GTDB): domain Bacteria; phylum Verrucomicrobiota; class Kiritimatiellia; order UBA8416; family JABMPJ01; genus JABMPJ01. Next base: position 27,119 of record JABMPJ010000024.1, read on the forward strand.
TGGTGCCAAAATTGCGCCCGATCTCGAACTTATCCTTCGAGATGTAGACATCTTGGCCGGTCGCGGTCAGCATCGTTAGACTGAAACGCAGCGCGTCGGCACTGAACTCCTTGATCACATCAAGCGGGTCGAGAGCGTTGCCCAGGCTCTTGCTCATTTTCTTGCCGGCATCGTCGCGCACGGTGCCGTGGATGTAGACCGTGTCGAACGGCAGGCCGTCCATAAACTCATAGCCGGCCATGACCATGCGGGCCACCCAGAAGAAGATGATTTCGGAGGCAGTCACGAGATCCTGGGTTGGATAGTAGCAAGCCAGATCCTCGGTCTGATCGGGCCAGCCGAAGGTGCTGAACGGCCATAGCCAGGAGGAGAACCAGGTATCGAGTACATCCTCATCCTGGCTGAGCTCCGCCGCCCCACACTCGGGACAGAGATCGGGGCACCCCTTGGCCGCCCATTCGTGCTGGCAGGCCGTGCAGGTGAAGACGGGGATACGGTGCCCCCACCAAATCTGGCGCGAGATACACCAGTCGCGAATATTGCTCAACCACTCGGTGTAGACCTTGTTCCAGCGCGCCGGTACAAAGTTGAGCTCACCGTTCTCAAGGGCGGCCAGAGCGGGCTCGGCCAAGGGGGCCATCTTGACGAACCACTGTGGCGACAGGCGTGGCTCGACCACGGTGTCGCAGCGGTAGCAATGCCCAACAGCGTGGTGATGATCGTCGATCTTCTCAATCAGGCCCTGCGCCTCGAGATCTTTCAAGATCTGCTTGCGGCAGGCAAAGCGGTCCATGCCGGCATAGGGACCCGCCGCTTCATTCATCGTGCCGTCACCGTTCATCACGTTGATCTGCTCGAGGCTGTGGCGCTGCCCCATCTCAAAGTCATTGGGGTCATGCGCGGGCGTCACCTTCACGATACCGGTGCCGAATTTTGGATCGACATAGTCGTCTCGAATCACGCGCAGCTCGCGATCCAGTATCGGCAGAACAATCGTCTTCTGATCCAGATCGGCATAGCGCGCGTCTTCCGGATGCACCGCAACGGCTGTATCGCCCAGCAGTGTTTCAGGGCGCGTTGTAGCCACCACCACGTATTCGCCCTTCGCACCGCCCTGCACGGGGTAGCGGATATGGTACAGTTTGCCGACGCAATCCTGATGCTCGCTCTCTTCGTCGGACAGTGCGGTATGGCAGCGCGGACACCAATTGATGATGTAGTTGGCGCGATAGATTAGGCCCTTGTTGTAGAGGCGCACAAACACCTCTGCGACAGCCTCGCTGAGGCCTTCGTCCATCGTAAAACGCTCGCGCTCCCAGTCGCACGAGGCCCCCAGCCGCTTGAGCTGGCGCACGATCGTGCCACCATACTCCTCACGCCACTGCCAGACCCGCTCGATGAAGGCGTCACGCCCCAGGTCATCGCGTGTCTTGCCCTCTTTCGCCAGGGCGCGCTCGACCACGTTTTGCGTCGCGATGCCGGCATGGTCCGTTCCGGGCATCCAGACCACGTTACGGCCCTCCATGCGTCGCCAGCGGACCAGGATGTCCTGGATCGTGTTGTTCAGGGCGTGGCCCATGTGCAGGATACCGGTGACGTTCGGCGGCGGAATCATCACGCAATAGGGCTCGCCGCCCTGCGTGTGGTCGCTGTGGAACGCGCCGGTCTCCATCCAGGTCTGGTACCACTGGTCTTCAATGCGATGTGTATCGTAGTTCTTTTCCATAATCTCAATCAGTCGTGTCTGTCTACCGCCTACTCTTGCGCCGCTTCCTCTTCTCTTCTTCACGGAAGAGCTTGTACTCGACGCTGTCGAGCAGCGCCTCCCAGGCGGCCTCAATCACATTTTCCGACACGCCGACCGTGCCCCAGGTCTCCTCGCCGTCGCTTGATTCGATCAAGACACGCGTCGTGGCCGCCGTCGCATCCTCGGGATCGAGGATCCGTACACGGAAGTCGGTCAGCACGACATTGGCGATCTCAGGATAGAAGCGGGTCAAGGCCTTGCGCAACGCACCGTCCAGAGCATTCACCGGACCATCACCCTCGGCCACCGTCTGCTCCACCTCGCCATTGACGCGCACCTTGATGGTGGCCTCCGAGACGCAAGACTCCTCTTTGCCGCGCTTCTCCACGATGACACGGAAGCCTTCCAGTTCAAAGAAGGCCTTATGTTCCTTGAGCACCTTCTGGATCAGGATGCGGAACGACGCGTCGGCGGCCTCAAAAGCATAGCCCTTGCTCTCCAGCTCCTTGAGCGCTTTCAAGACCTCGCGCATATCCTCGGGTGACTGCGCCTGGCCCGCGCCCAGCTCCACGGCCTTGAGCAACACATTGCTGCCGCCCGAAAGCTCGGAGACCAGGATGTGCCGCTCGTTGCCTACCTCGGCCGGATCGATGTGCTCAAACGTGATCGGGTTCTTGCTGACGGCATGGACATGCGGCCCACCTTTATGGCTGAAGGCGCTGGAGCCCACAAAGGGAGAGCGCTGATTGGAGCGCAGATTAACCAGGTCATCCACAAAGAGAGAGAACTCGCGCAGATCGCGCAACTGGCTCTTGCGCACGCAGCGATAGCCCATCTTGAGCTGCAGCACCGGTATAAGCGTGGTCAGGCTGACATTACCGCAGCGCTCACCATAGCCATTCATCGTGCCCTGCACCTGAGTGGCACCGGCGCGTACGGCTTCAATGGCGTTGGCCACAGCCACACCCGAATCGTTGTGGGTATGGATCCCCACGATCACATCGACCGCCTCACGCACGGTCTTCGTGATGGCCGAGACCTGATGCGGCAGCGTGCCGCCATTGGTGTCGCACAAGACAACGCCGTCCGCCCCGGCCCCTACAGCCGTCTGCAAACACTGCATAGCATACTCCGGATCGTCGAGATAGCCGTCGAAGAAGTGCTCGGCATCGAAGAATACCTCACGGCCATTGTCCTTGAGATAGGCCACGGTGTCGCCGATCATGAGGAGATTCTCCGCCAACGTCGTACGCAGCACATCGCGGACATGCAGTTTCCAGCTCTTGCCGTAGATCGTGCAGGCCGGGGTCCCGGCCTTGATCAGACTGGGCACGAAGGGGTCGTCCTTGATCTTGGTACGGACGCGGCGGGTACTGCCGAAGGCCACGAGCTTGGCGTGTTTGAGAGGTTCCTTGCGGACCGCCTCAAAAAAATCCATGTCCTTCTGGTTCGAGCCGGCATAGCCGCCCTCGATGTAATCGATCCCAAACGCGTCCAGCCGCCGCACAAGCTGAAGCTTGCCGCCGGCTGAAAATGAGACCCCCTCCGCCTGCGCGCCATCACGCAACGTCGTGTCGTATAGTGTGATCTTTTTCGTGCTCATCTTCTACCTTCCCTGCCCTGGCCAAAACGGCAGGACTACTCAAAAAACTCGTGATACAGGGCGCGCATGGCCGGGATGCGGTCAACCTCTTTGACTCCGAACATCATACTGATTTCCGAAGAGCCCTGGTTAATCATCTCTATATTAACATTGGCTTCCGCCAGCGCCGCCGTGGCCCGCCGTGAAAGGCCAATCGTAAAACGCATACCCTCACCGACCAACATCACGAGTGCCAGGCCGTGCTCCACGCTGACACTGTCGGCACCCAACTCCTCACGGATGTGCGTCACGATGCGCGCTTCAGTAGCACCGTCCAGCTCCTTCTCGCGCAAGATAATCGAGATGTTATCCACACCGGAAGGCATGTGCTCGAACGAGAGCCCCTCCTCCTCAAACAGTTGGAGGAAACGCCGACCAAAGCCAATCTCCCGGTTCATAAGATACTTGCTCGCAAAGACAGTACAGAAGCCGGGCGAACCGGCAATGCCCACGACCGTGCCGTGAACCACCTCGCGCTCAGCCATGATCAGCGTGCCCGGCAGCTCGGGCCGGTTCGTGTTGCAGATCCGGATGGGTATGCCCGCGTGCACAGCCGGAATAATGGCCTCGTCATGCAGCACACCGAACCCGGCATACGAGAGCTCGCGCATCTCGCGGTAGGTGATCTCGGCGATCGGTGCCACATCCGGCGCCAAGTCCGGATCGACTGAGCAGACCGAATCGACATCCGTAAAATTCTCGTAGAGATCGGCCTTCACGGCCGCCGCCAGGATCGAGCCGGTGATGTCGGAGCCCCCGCGCGGAAACGTCACGACCTCACCCTCACGGGTGTAGCCAAAGAAACCAGGAAAGACCGTGACATCCTCGGCCTGTCCCAAAAGCGCCAGGTTCTCGTAGGATTCCGACAGCAGACGCGCGTTGCCGTATTCATCACTGAGGAGCAGACCGGCTTCGCCCGGGTTCTGATAGTGCGCGTTGACGCCGCGCCGCTGCAACTCTGCCGCCACCAGGCGCGCCGAATTGTCCTCGCCGGACGCTTTCATGGCATCCATAAAGCGCTCGCGATGCTCCACGCTCCCCGCCAGAATCGACTCCAGATTGGCGCTGATCGTGGCCATCACAGCCGCATCCACACCAAGCGCCTCCTGGATCTCTCGATAGCGCAATATCACGGCGTTAAGAGCGGTCTCGGTCGGCTCGCCAGCCAGACGCTTCGTGGCACAGGCGATCAACAGATCGGTCACTTTGGTGTCGCCCTTGTAACGCTTCCCCGGTGCCGAGACCACCACCAGCCGCCGCTCCGGATCGGCCATCACGATATCGCACACCTTCGCGACCTGGACCGCATCCGCCAGTGAACTTCCACCAAATTTACAAACCTTCATCGTCCCTACCCTTCAATTCTCAGCCGCACCGGCGCGCATGCCACACAGTCCAGCGCCGCAATCTCCTGGAGCGCCGCGTCGACCTCCGCTTCCCGCGCCTCGTGGGTCACGAAGACGACCGGCACATAGCTATTCTCGGGCTCATCCTTCTGCAGGGCTGAGGAGAGGCTGATGCGATGCTTGCCCAATATAGCGGTGATCGCTCCCAGCACCCCGGGCTCATCCTTGAGCGACAGCCTCAGATAATAGCGTGTCGTGACATCCTGCATCGGCCGGATCCGGATCACATCGCCGGAATCCGGAATGGCCGGAATGCGATGGGCCGCGGCCGAGGCCAAGTTGCGCACCACGTCCGCCACGTCGCCCAGAACCGTACTGGCGGTCGGGTCCGCGCCCGCTCCGCGACCATAGTAAAGTGTATCGCCGGTCAAGTCACCGTTGACCAGCACCGCATTGAACACGCCATGTACCGAGCCGAGCATACTCTTGGCTGGCACCAGCGAAGGGTGCACCCGAATTTCGACAGCGCCATCGTCCGACCGGATGACGGCCAGCAACTTGACTTTGTACCCGAGGTCACGGGCGTAGCCGATATCGAGCGAGGAGAGATTACGTATTCCCTCCACATAGACCGACTCCATGGCGACCGTGCCGCCGTAGGCCAGCGAGGCCAGGAGCACGGCCTTGTGCGCCGTGTCAAATCCGTCAATATCCAAGCTGGGCTCAGCCTCTGCAAAGCCCAGCGCCTGCGCGTCTGCCAGACAGGTGTTAAATGGCACACCGGCCCGCTCCATTTCAGTCAGGATGTAGTTGCAGGTCCCGTTCAGAATGCCGCGGATGCTCTGGATGCGGTTGGCCAAGAGCCCTTCACGCAGCGCCCGTATGATAGGAATGCCTCCGCCCACGCTGGCACCGAAGTAGATATCCGTCTGTTTTTCGCGAGCCAGGGCAAAGATCTCAGCCCCGTGATCGGCCAACAGAGCCTTGTTGGCAGTGACCACTGGTTTGCCCTGCGCCAGGGCGCGCAGCACGAACGCCTTGGCAATACCGGTGCCACCCACCAATTCGATGACCACCTCCACAGCGGGATCATCGATCAAGGCGTTGGCGTCTGTGGTGAGGATGGCCGGATCGACCGTCACCCCGCGATCGCTCTCGATATCCAGATCCGCAATCCGACGCAAGACGGGGCGTACGCCCAAACGGCTGCCAATCAGCTCACCGTTGGCCTGCAGCCCACGGACCACACCGGCCCCGACCATACCAAAACCCAACAGACCTAATCCGATTTCCTTCATGACTCCCTAGTCCTCTGCACGCTGCGCTCCCACTGACGGATCACGCCACATGCCAATTCGTCCATTCAAACAGAACCCCGAACAATACCCGCCCCCTGTTTGACTGCACAAGCACAAAGCCCTGTCGAGTATGTGGACGGGCATCTGCGTTTCGTTGCATGGGTCCCAATCGTCACCAGCATCCGAGCACGATTACGATGATGAAGAACGTGGATGGCTGATGGCCTCAAGTAGCCCCGGGCCGTCCCGGGCCGAGGGTGTGCGAGGAGGGTGCACGTCTCGGGCATGTGCAGCCTTCGGTCTTGGCATGTGCCATCTGTGCCTGTTCCTCGCTCGGCGCTGGGGCCGGGACGGCCCCGCGCTACCACGAGTCCAGGCGAATCAACTGCACTTGAGCGAATCAGCCACTCACGTAAGCCAATGATCTGCTTTGGCTGAACATATAGCTGTGGTATTTTTTGGCCGGAACAATTATATTCCCCGAACGGTATCAGAAGGGATACCGAGAAAAGACCCACAACCAACCGGAGCACCGCGCGTGGATATGATAGAGAGCACGGGATGGCCCAAAGATATTGAAGCGTATCTAAAATCGCACTTTAGTGCGCTGGATCGTAGTACCCCGCAAGAGGAAACCGCCCTGCATGAGTTCCTCAGGCTCGGCCCCCTGCACTCCTTTATTCCCACAGCGATGGGTGGCACATGCGAGGGTCCCGGCACCTATCTACCGGTCGTGGAGATGGCGGCCTACTACTCGCTCCCCCTCGGCCTCACCCTCGGCATCACGGGCTCCCTGTTTTTGATGCCCATCCTGAAACATGCACCGGTCGCCCTGCGCGATACACTGGTGGCCGATTTCCTTAGCGGGCCGGCCCTGGGCGGCATCATGATCACCGAACCCACCGGTGGCACCGATGTCTTCGGCCTTCAGTCCACCGTATCGCCCTCGCCGGGCGGTATGCTCCTTAACGGCACCAAGTGTTGGGGGGGCTTAACCGGTCGAGCCGCACACTGGCTCGTAGCGGCGCGCAAGAAACGCGGAGACCGGCTGACGCGCAGCCTCAAACTGCTCTATGTCCCCCTCGCCTCCCCCGGTGTGAGCGTGGATCACTATTTCGATGCGCTTGGCCTACAGCCCATCACCTATGGACAGACCTCTTTCTCTGATGTGACCGTGCCAGAGGCCTACGATCTCACCCCCCCAGGGACGAGTGCGCTGAGGGTGCTGTACGATACCCTCTTCCGCAGCCGCTTGGGCATATCGGCCATTGCCTCGGGTCTCTGCAAACGGATCGTGCATGAGTGCACGAAGCGAGCCGGAGAGCGGATTGTCTTCGGTCAACCCATCGCGGGCTTGGACCAGGTGCAGTTCCGCCTGGCAACGCTGCGTGGTCAAGCCCAGATGAACCATGCCCTGTGGCACTTCGCGGGCGACTGGATGGGATCCCATGACGACCTGTCAGGCGATTATGTTTTGGTGAACGCGATCAAGGTGTGCTCATCGGAGAGCATGACCACAGCGGCCGATTCGGCCGTGCAGCTTTTTGCGTCAGCCGCTTTCAAGCGGTCGCACATGGCCGGCCGCGCCTATGTGGATTCGCGGCCCTTTCGGATCTTCGAGGGCGTCAACGATGTGCTGCACGACAACACCTTTGTGGTCCTGGCCGGGCGCTACGGCACCGTCACGGCCGACGCGGTCAGCCGCGAACTCGCAACGTTCGGGTTGCGCATGCCGGAGGGCCTGCCCGAAGGGACGCTTGCGGCATTGGCAAGCCCCCCCGACGCCTCACAAAGAGAGCATGTGCATTGCGGCAAGGTGATCGAGTGGGTCGTCGTTCTGGCGGTCATGGAGTATATGAACGCACAGCATGCGATGCCCATCGACGAGGCACGCCTTGTGGCTCAGCGCAGCATTGCCGCCCTCATCGCCGAACGCGACTATCTCCTCTGATATCGCCGCAGGGGCTTGGTCAGAGCTGTGCCGTCTCCCGGAGCAGAGCCGTGGACAACGCCCCCTCGCGCAAGACCGTGAGCTGCTGCCCGACAATCTGGACCACACTGCTGGGCACCCCGCCCGCGGCCGGTCCGCCATCGAGCACCATGGCCACGCGATCACCAAAGGCCCGACGGGCTTCAGCCGCCGTCAGAGCAGGGGCCTCGCCGCTGAGGTTAGCACTCGTCACACGCATTACCCCGCCCACTGCACGCAAGAGCTCCCGCATGCCCTCATGATCCGGCACGCGCACGCCCTCGGATCCTGTGGGAGTCTGCACGATCAGCGTGAGGGGGCCCGGCCAGAACGCCGCAGCCAAGCGCTGTTCGGGCGGAGAGAGCGTCACCCCCAGACGTAGCAAGGCCGCGGTATCGGCTAGTAGGAGGGGGATCGGTTTGTGATCAGGACGGCCCTTGACCGTAAAAAGCCGTTCCACAGCCGCAGAAGAATCATAGTGGGCACAGACCCCGTAGACCGTATCGGTCGGTGCCACAACGAGCAAGCCACCGCGCAGGGCGGCGGCGGCGGCTTCGATCCGGGCTGACGTCATCATTACGCCGTAAGATCACGCTGCACATTGCGGTTACCGGTCGCTACCTTGCGCTTCAAGCTGCGCTTGTAACTGACCAATTTGCGGCGCAGGCCGGGACGGGCCAGCGCAATCATCTGGACGGCCAAAATGGCGGCATTCACCGGCCCCGCACTGCCGAGCGTGACCGTGGCAACCGGGATACCCGAGGGCATCTGCAACGTAGCCAGCAACGCATCCATACCGTTCAGCGCCCCCCCTTTAACCGGAATGCCGATCACCGGTAGAATGGTGTGCGCCGCCAAAACCCCTCCCAGATGTGCGGCACCACCGGCGGCGGCGATGATGACCTTGATTCCTCGCTTGGAGGCGCCCGCGGCAAAACTACAGGCCTCTTCGGGGGTGCGGTGGGCTGAAATGACACGCACGTCACAGACCACATCAAACTCGTTCAGTGTTTCAACGGCCTTCTTCACCAAGGGCCAATCCGAATCACTCCCCATTACTATGGCAACTTCCGGTTTTACGGGCATTTTTCTCCTTTATTGTATCTTAAACAGCTCATCTGGTCTATTCATCATCTGCGTCCATCTGCGTGATCTGCGGGCAGCCCCTCCCGGTAGTTGATGAATAATCCAGGCTAAGGGCCTACTCCACGCGCTGGAGGGCGCGGGAGGCGATATCAGTACGATATTGGGCTTGGTCAAACGTCACATGGGAAAGGGCCAGGTAGACCCGCTTGACCGCTTCGGGAAGCGTTGCGCCCAGGGCCGTTACACCCAGAACGCGCCCTCCCGACGTCACGGTCGTCCCCTCCTGAATGGCCGTTCCGGCATGGAAGACCACGACGCCCGGCTGGGTCTCCACAGTCTCCAGGCCGTGGACAGCCATCCCTTTCGCATACACCCCGGGGTATCCGCCCGATGCCATGACCACGCAGACACAGGCTTCATCCTTCCAACTCAAGAGATCGTTGCTCAACGTACCATCCACACAGGCCTGGAAGAGCGGAAGAATATCCCCTTCGATGCGGGGGAGGACGACCTGAGTCTCGGGATCGCCAAATCGGCAGTTATATTCCAGCACCCGCGGCCCCGTCGCGGTCATCATCAGGCCAGCATACAGCACGCCCTTGTAGACGATGCCCCGTCGCTTCAACTCATCGACCGTCGGCCGCAGGATCTGGTCATGAATGATCGGCCACAGGTCGTCGGTCACCACCGGTGCCGGGGAGTAGGCCCCCATGCCGCCCGTGTTGGGCCCCTGGTCATTATTGAAGACGCGTTTGTGATCTTGTGAGGAGGAGAGCATGACGATGTGATCACCATCCACCAGCGCCAGAATGGAGGCCTCTTCCCCCTCCATGAACTCCTCAACCACAACGCGGTTCCCGGAATTGCCGTGGCGACGCTCGAGGCATATTTCCGTGAGGGCCTGTTCGGCTTCCTCCTCCGTCATGCAGATGTAGACGCCCTTCCCCGCCGCCAGACCGTCGGCCTTAATCACGATGGGGGTACCCTTGCGACGCACATAGGCCAACGCGCCCTCTTTGCCGGTGAACGTTTCTGCCTCGGCCGTGGGAACCTTCGCCGCCAACATGATATCCTTGGCGAACTCTTTGCTGCCCTCCATCTGGGCCGCTTTGGCGCTGGGCCCAAAGACACGTAGCCCCTCCGCCTCCAAGCGATCAGTAATGCCCGCGCAGAGCGGTGCTTCGGGGCCCACCACCACCAGATCGGGGCGGTTTGTGACGGCCCATGCGGTGAGGGCGTCCACATCCTCGGCCGCGATGGGAACATTGGTGGCTACGGCCGCCGTACCGGCGTTTCCAGGCGCGCAGAACACCTCAGGGCTCGAGCTATCGTGTGCAATTTTCCAAGCCAGCGTATGCTCCCGCCCGCCGCCGCCAATAACCAGAATCTTCATGGGGGCAAAGCATAGTGAATTGAAATGGTGAGTCAATCTGGAACCGGCAAGGCATCGCCGGTTGGGCGTATCTACGTTTATGTTGCAGGGCAGTGGATCCGAAGGATTCGCCATTCGTCATAATCGTAATCCTACTCGTAATCGTGCTCGGATTAAGATTACTAGCAGGATTACGATTACGATTGGGACGAATGGCGAATCCTTCGGATCCACTGCCCTGCAA
>JABMPJ010000025.1 GCA_013203785.1 Lentisphaerota bacterium
CACGGCGGAGCTGCGCCCCCATGCACCGCTTTCGCTTGCCTTCCACCACCCAGCACGGCAATCTCCCCTTCAATCAGCAACACGAAGACGCCTTCCGCTTTGACCCGCTCCTGCTGTTGCGTTGGCTACTGGCTGCCGGGTGGCCTGTTCTAGCTGTTTTGGGTGAAAGACCTTGTCACCACTCGATCCCCGACGTAGAGTCACCTTAAGCACGGCTGCACACGAGACGCCAACGGAGAGATGTGAGCATGGGTCTGAGTACAGCTAGAGTATGGACCGACTATGAAGACGATGAAGATCGGGATTGCCCCCGATTCGTTCAAAGGCAGTATGACGGCGATGCGGGCGGCGACCTGTATCGAGAGAGGTCTCCGCAGGGCGCTAGGCGATATCACGGTCATCAAGGTGCCGATGGCCGATGGCGGCGACGGTACGGCAAAGACGATTGTGGATGCGACCGGCGGGCGTATGGTGCGCCGCACCGTCGCGGGGCCGCTGGGTGCGCCGACGAAGGCGGCCTTTGGGCTGTCGGGCGATGGCCGCACCGCCGTGATCGAGATGGCTACGGCCAGCGGTTTGGCCCTGCTGCGGCCCGCACAGCGCAACCCCATGAAGACCACGACACGCGGCACCGGTGATTTGATCGGGCACGCCCTCAAGCTGGGAGTCTCGCGCCTGCTTGTCGGTATCGGTGGCAGCGCCACGACTGATGGGGGCATGGGGATGGCGCGCGCCCTGGGTGTCCGCTTTCTCGACCGGCGCGGCCGCGAGGTGCCCGACACTGGGGGTGGCTTGGCACGTGTGGTCTCGATCAACATAGAGGGACTCGATCCACGTCTGGCCAAGGTCTGCGTCGAGGTGGCCTGCGATGTCGACAACCCTCTGACTGGCCCCCGTGGTGCGGCACAGGTCTACGGCCCCCAGAAAGGCGCCACACAGGAGATGGTTGAGGCCCTCGATGCCGGCCTGGCGAACCTGGCAACCGTGATCGAACGCGATCTTGGCCATCGCGTCCTCAAGGTACCCGGGGCTGGCGCAGCCGGCGGACTGGGTGCCGGTCTGATGGCTTTCCTGCACGGCGAGCTGCGGCCGGGCATTGATATCGTGATCGACAGCGTTCAGCTCGCCAAGCGCCTTGAGGGCTGCGATCTGGTCATCACGGGCGAGGGCCGTATGGATGGTCAGACGGCCTTTGGAAAGACGCCCGCCGGTGTGGCCGGTGTGGCCAAGAAGCTGGGCCTGCCGGTGATCGCCATCTGCGGCTGTCTGGGACCCGGCGTGCGCGGGGTCCTGAAGGTTGGCATTGATGCCTATTTTTCGACCCTTGAGCGGTCGATTGATGAGAGCGAGATCCCGACCGTGGGACCCGCTATGTTGACCCACTGCGCCGAGCAGGTGGGCCGGGTACTTGCGCTGAAAGGAGCGTTCCATGTTTGAAAGAGAAGAGAATCCCCATAGTGTAACCGAAGCGAATATCGTTGTGGGTGTGCCCTCGTTTATGGAGGCCGACAGTATTGATTACCCGACGCAGCAGTCCAGTCTGGGACTGAAGAAGTACTATCCTGATCGCAAAGGGGTCATTGTAAACTGCGACAACGCCTCGCCCGATGGCACCGAGCAAGCCTTTATGGGTGCCGCAACGGAAAGCCCAAAGATCTATATCACCACACCGTCAAATACCCATGGGAAGGGCTACAACTTCGAGAACATGTTCCGCAAAGTTCTGGAGTTGAACGCAGAGATGCTGGTCTGCGTGGATGCCGACCTCACCAGCATTACACCGGAGTGGATCAAATACTTCGTCGACCCACTTCTGGACGGGTATGATTTCGTCAGCCCGATCTACTCACGGCACAAGTACGATGGCACCATCACCAATAGTCTCTGTATGCCGCTGGTATACGGTCTCTTCTGTCGCAATATCCGGCAGCCCATAGGTGGTGATTTCGCCATGTCGTCTCGCTTGGCGCGCCACCTGATCTGTCAGCCTTGGCACCAATCGACTGAGGAGTATGGTATCGACATTTTCATGACCATGAACGCCATCTTCGGCGGCTTCCGCATGTGCGAGACCGGATTAGGTACCAAGATTCACAAGCCCAGCGCCCCCAAGTTGGGCCCCATGTTTACGCAAGTGGTCAGTACCGCCTTTCTGACCGTGATCCGCAGTTTTCCAATATGGAAAGAGGCGGCTGCTATTGAGCGGTCGCCGCTCTACGGGCTGCGCCAGAAGATGAGCCCGCAGGAGCTGGAGGTGGACCGTACCGCGATTGAGAAGAGTGCGCGCGACGGGTTTGTGCAGATGCAGGGGCAGATCGAGCGATCGCTCTCGGCGGAGCTCTACTGTGACCTGTCGCGTATGTTCTGCGGTGGCGCCATTGATATCACCCCCGAGCAGTGGTGCCGGATCGTCTATGACATGATTGAGGCCTTTGCGACCTCGCCCGACCAGCACAGTGTGGTCGAGGCCCTCAAGGGGCTCTACTTTGGTCGAGCGCTCTCGTTCATGAATAAGACGTGGGAGTGGAGCACGGAGCAGGCCGAGGAGGAGATCTTGAGCCAGGCCGACATCTTCCATGCCCAACGCGGTGGGCTGATCGGTAAGCTGGAGGCGATCTGATGACCGCTGCAAAGCGGCCGACCGTAGCCATCTTGCACTACTCCTGTCCGCCCGTGATTGGCGGGGTGGAATTCATCATTGCGGCCCACGCTCAGTTACTCGCCGAGGCGGGCTTTCGCACACGCCTGCTGGTGGGGAAGGGCGGCCCTGTGCACCCCAAGGTCCGCACGGCCGTGATTCCCGAGCTCGCTTCCGACGGCGGACCGCATGCGGCCGTGGTCAGGGCGCTGATTAAAGGCACTGCCCCGGAGGGGTTGGAGCGTGCCGTGAAGCAGACCGCCGCCCGCCTCAGTCGCTCGCTCAACGGGGTCGACGTCTGCATGATTCACAACGTCTTGACGATGCACTTCAACCTCGTGCTGACCGCCGCCCTGGCGGAGGTTATGGCGCGGCGCGGCGACCGGATCCGTTTTGTCGGCTGGACCCACGACCTCACCTTCCATGAACCGGTCTATGTCATGCACCAACATGATCGCTATCCTTGGAACCTGATGAAGCAGGCGCTGCCCGGCTGTAGCTACTGCGCTATCTCGGAAGCGAGGCGCAAGCATATCGGGGAGACGCTTGGGCTGCCGCCCCGATCGGTGCCCGTGATTCCCGACGGGATCAATGTAGTACGGCAACTGGGGCTGACCGAGATGGCTGGTGATATCTACCAGGGCGAGCAGATCGCCCGGCAGGACGTGGTTCTGCTGACGCCAGCGCGTGTGCTGCGTCGCAAGAACATCGAGCTGGGCATTGAGATTGTGGCCGCGCTCAAGCGCGCCGGTCAATCCGTGCGCTGGATCATCACGGGTGCCCCCGATCCGCACAATCCAGACCTAGCCAAATACTGGCGTATGCTGAACGGATTGCGCCGCCGGCTTAAGGTTCAAAAGGAGATCATCTTTCTGGGCGAACGGTTTGACCGTCCCGTGACCGACGACGACCTGCGCGGGTTGTTTCGGCTGGCGGACTGTTTGCTTTTTCCGAGCAAGCGTGAGGGCTTCGGGCTGCCGATTCTGGAGGGCGGTCTGGCGCGGCTCCTCCTGGTGATCAACGATATCCCTGTCTTCCGCGAGCTGGTAGGGGGCGACGCTATCCTGATCCGTTCCGCCAAGACGCCCGACGACGTGGCCGCGCAGATCATCAAGCGGCTGGCCAAGCGACCAGAGATCGCTTACCGCAAGCACATCATGGCCCACTATGGTTGGGAGGGAGTCTTCACGAAGTGGCTCCTGCCCGTCGTCACCCAGCCGGGCTCCCTCTGGACATGATTCCGTCCCCATGCTTTGCTATACGCTCTTAGGTGGATAATGCATTGTGTCACTGTCTCAAGACACGTGAGACATGGAGTATAGGCCTTAAGGTTTACGGTGAGTGGTCGGGGGAGCTCCATTTGTCACCGAAATCTCAACGCCGAGGTCTTCTATGCATAGTTGGTCTGTAGATTGTCAAGAGAATGCCAATGTAGGGTCCTATAGGTACGCTGGCACACAGCCTGCTTTATACATAAGGCGACCCAAGGCTGGTTGGATAATCAGGACAGCTACAATAAACTGTGGCGCAGATAATCCCGAACCTACTGGCCGAAGGGCACCAGTGGCGGGTACGCCAAGAGAGGCCGCAACCTAGTGTTGCGGCCCTCTCTTTTTTAGGGGTATGGTGGAGGCAGGCGATACATGCGTAAGACCATTCCTCTTTCGTCCATCCAATGGGCCGTCCATGTCATGGGCGTTTGCCTTCTCCCCGGGCTCCTGGTTCTGGGGCACCTCTACGCCCCGTTTGTGGAGCGGGGGCCGGTGCTCTGCTTGTGGCGGCGGTTCTTCGACTGGCACTGCTTGGGCTGTGGACTGACCCGAGCCCTCTGCCTGTTCGCTGACGGACAGTGGGCTGTATCGGTCCATACCAACTGGCTCATCATCCCCGTGCTCTTGGCCGCATTGATCATTTTCGTGCGGAGTCTGATCGCGCTGATCGGAGCCTTCTGCGAAGCGAAACGAGTCGACGCGAGCAGCGCGAGATGATGGTGTTGGATTCTGACTCCTGCTGGAGGCGCGCAGCGCAGAAAGCTCGATTGGCACTTGCATCCAGTCGAAGCAGTGCTAGTATTCTGCCTCGGGCGGCTGTAAACGATTCGAAACAGGAAAGGACTGAACGTCATGGAAAGCAGAGAAGTGAAGTTTGGGGAGTGGATGAAGCAGGGCTTCGATCTCTTCAAGGAGAATATCGGGCCGCTCATTCTTGTATCGTTGGTGGCGTTGCTGCTTTCATCGATCAGCATGGGCATTCTGGCGGGACCGATGATGGCCGGCTTGGCGCTCATCACGCTGCAACTGGTTGACAAGCAGGGCAAGCCAGAGATCAGCACGCTCTTTAAGGGCTTTGACTATTTTCTACAGACCTTTCTCTTTGTTTTGGTCTGGGGCGCGATCGTCGGTGCCGTTGCAGTTGTTGCCAATCTTGTCACCTGTGGCATTGCCTCGCCCTTAATCGGTGTGGCGAGCCTCGTCCTCGGTGCGCTTCTGATGTTTGCGCCCTATCTGATCGTAGAGAAAAAGCTGGATTTCTGGCCCGCCTCCATGGAGTCATTTGCAATGGTGAAGGCCAACTTGTGGCCGCTCGTGGGCTTCTACTGCGTCGCCAGTCTGATCGGCAGCGCCGGGGCAGTGGTCTGTGGTGTTGGCATGATTGTTACCATGCCAATCGCATGGTGCATGTACGCTGTGGCCTATCGTGAGCTGACTGCTTCGGGCACGACGCCGGTTGAAGCGGCTCCCACTCCCGAACCCCAGCCCACTCCCGAACCCGAGAGTGGACCGGTTGTCAGAGAGGTCGAGGAAGAGACGCCCGAGTCATGATTAGCCATCCGGTCCCGAGCGTGAAGGATACGGGGAGCCGGAAAACACCGGCATGGGAAGCGGCGCGTCGTTTCGGGTGCGATATGCCTCTCTTAGAGGCGTCGATCAGGAAGGCGCCGGCGGAGCGTATCCGTGCCCATGCACGAGTCCTTCGAACCATCTCTGCGCTTCGGGTCGCTGTGGAGCGCGCCCATGCCTGACTTGGAATCGCTTCTGGAACGACTGGTTGGTGCTACCAGAACTGGTAGGACTGGGTCCGCAGAACGTAGAGGCCCAGCAGCCAGTTGGTGATCATGTGCGCCAGGATGGCGGACCAGAGGTTGCGTGTTTTGACGTAGAGCAGCCCGTAGGCGACGCCAGCAAAAATGCCCACAAACCAGCGCGCGTGTTCAAATCCGAATGCCAGGGCAACGATTGTGAAGGCGACGATGCTGAAGTCCTCGGGATGCGCCTCCAGGAATTGGGTCTGTTGCAGGCGGCGGTAGACGAAACCGCGCCAGAAGAACTCCTCGGCCATGGCGATCACGAAGGCGGAGCCGCACAGCCGAATCGTGGTGTGAAGCCAGCCCACATTCTCTGGCGCGAAGACCGCCGTGGCCTGGCCGTCACCACCGAGGATACCGAAGCGCTGATAGAAGGCGTGAAACCACGGCACATGGACCTGCACCCAGGCCGACTCCGGTAGGATCCAAACCCAGGTAACCAGTGCGCCTACGAGCATGGTGGCCGGGAGGTGGCGCATCTGCGGTCCCCGATACCAGCGCCAGGGCCGACAGAAGAGCAGGACCACCAACGTGGCGATCGTACGCCCGGTGTAGCTGGTCGTGGCACTGAGCCCCGGGATCATCATCCAGAGGAGCCCCACCGCGAACGGCAACGTGTGTGCTACGCTTGGCGCGATTGGCGGCAAATGCAGCCCCCTTCGGCTATCAATGTTTTCCATGATTATCCTCGATCCGGATCTTGACCTCATTGCTGTTGGCTGTCAACCCCGGTGCGTACATCCCAAAGGCCCGCGCGGGCAGGGCACTGAAGATACCGGGGATCTCGGCCCGCACCCGATAGGAGAGGCTGTGACTGCCTCGACCCAGTGATTGCACAAAGAACACCACCCGTTCATCGCGGTACTCTGTATAGGCCCGCAGGCCCTCATGCGTATAACCGCTGCGTAGGGCGACCGGCTCCATGCCCCCTGCCTTGCGGTCTTCAATCACGATATACTCGTAGTCGTTCTTGCTCGTGACGGTCAGCTCAATCTCGACCAGGTCTCCGCTTCGCAGCGTGGTCGCGTGCGTGATGGCTTCACGAAAGTAGGACTGCCGTTGCATGCCCACGGACTGGCCGTGCGCACCGGGCCCATGGTCCATTAGAGGCTGCTCATGCAACCGATAGAGTTGACGATCGATTTTGAGCTCCAGGCCAGCGGCCTGGATCATGTCCTCCAGTGAGAAGATGGTCAGGGCTGCATTAACGTAGAGCGGACCGTTGCCGGTCTTCTCAACCTGTAGCCGGTGCGATCCACCTGTGACGGCACTGCCGCTCAGGACGGTGGCCTCATCGCGACTGAAGAGCGTCGCCGGTGTGATGGTTTCGCTCTGTCTCGGCTCTTCATCCAGTGTGAGTGTCACGGTCATATCGGCGGCCTTTTCGCCGGAGGCGAGCAGGTAGGCGGTCAGCGCTTCGATGCAGTAAGCGGTGTCTCGCGTCGAATCCCAGGTGGTGCCGTGGCGCCGGTTGTTCAACAGGTACTTGGCCACCCCAGCCGTGCGCTCGCTTTGTGGGTCGACCAGAGTGCGCAAGGTCAGATAAGCCGCATGGGCCTCCGACTCCTGGCCATACCAGCGCCACCAGTAGGCGCCGTTGCCCAGTTCGAGATAGGTCGTCTGGTTTTCGCGGTCGTCCACGCGGTACTGCTCAACGTTGCGCAGGAGCATGTCACGTTCCTCGCTGTGACCGAGGTGGTGCATTGCCACGCCGAGCAGGGCTTTGCTGTAGACCGAGAGGTGGTTGCGGTCACGGTAGAGCGCCGACCGCATCGCTGCGTCATCAACTTCCGCTTCGGCCAGCACGCTGAAGATCAGCGCATCCATGTCATCGGCATGCCCCTTCCAGGGATCAACGTGCCCGTCGGCATTGGCCAGGCGCTTGAGCTGATCGGCCTCGTAGTTGAGCAGCCAGTCGCGACCGCGCTTGAGCACGCTGGCCGGCACGGCGGCACCGTGGCGGTTGGCCTTCTGAAGGCCCTGCACGACCACGGCCGTGGTGTGGGGCGATGAGCGCTCGCCCCAGCCGGAGAACCAGCCCCAGCCCCCATCGGAGACCTGCATCGCGACGAGGCGCTTGATGCCCTCGCGCACGAGGCGATCGACCTCGGCACTATCAAAGACCGGGTTGTGGTCCGCGCGCTCCGGTTGCCGACCGGGCGGGACCGATGGTTCATTGCGGTCACGATGAAGCGCACGCTGCTGCTTGATCGTCTCGAGATCCACTCCCAGTTCGCGTAGCGTCTGCTGCACGGCCAGGGTTGGCAGAAAGCGGTTGAGGGTCTGCTCGGTACAGCCGTAGGGGTAGTGTACCAGGTAGGGCAGGGCGTCCACCAGCGTGGCGGCCAGCGACGGCGAGGTGCGTATCTCCAGGCGGCTGGCCTCGGGGCGTCGCTGGGTTGGCACCGTGAAGTCAATCTGACAAGAGTGCTCAGCGGCCCGGATGACTCGGCTAAACGACTCCGTCTTGAGCATGCCATGCACGTAGACCGGGAAGCGCATCTGCATGGCATCCGACTCCTCGTCGGTCAGGGCCTGCATTTGTACCACCGCCTCACCTTCGCGCATGACCTTCACGCGCCAGTCGACGCGGCCCTCCGCCCCGGCCGCGATCGTGATCGATTGTGTCAGCTCTACCCCGGGCAGCGCCTGCAGCGTTGGGCCTTCGAGGACGAGGACGGCCTGGACCTCTTTGGTGGTGGCCAGATAGTTGTGGATGTTGGCCGAGAGGACGACCTCGTCCTGCTCCACGAAGAAACGTGGTGCCTGTAGGCGCAGCAGCAGATCTTTGCTTGTGGTGACCTCGTCCCTGTCCTCGCCCACGCGTGCGCCCTGACCCAGCGCCCAGGTGCGGATGCGCCACGCCGTCAAGTTCTCCGGCATGTCGAACGTGACCTCCGCCATCCCGTTGCTGTCGGTTGTGAGCAGCCCGTTCCAGTAGGCCGTGTCGGCGAAGGTCTTGCGGATCGCCGGTTCGACCGCCTCGGGTGGTCCACCACCGCCGTCCACCTCCTCAGCGAATGAGTGGGATGTGCTGTCACCCATCATCGCTATGGGCGCGGATGCGGCCATCGTGTTCACAGGTCCGCCTTTGACGCGTCGCTCCATACGAGGAGTATCGAAAGCCATATCATCGTCGGCAACGCTGTGGCCAAACAGGCCGAGTGTGCCCATGGTGGGGGCATTGGGCGATGCGATATTTCTGAAGCGACGGTCCAGGTTGCTCTCCTGACGGACTGAGTGGCTGCGCCGCCACTTCCAGAAGAAGGCGCGGATATCCGGTACGTTGCCACCACCAGCGATCTGGTCGAGCGCCTTGTCATAGACCGTCATGACGCAAGGGCCGACCACGGGCTGGTCATTGGCATCACGCACGCTGACCGTCACGTGCGCCGCTTCGCCGGGTGCGTAGTCCGTGGCGGAGGGGGTCGTCTCGACGATCAGGACGTTTTCGCTGGGCGGTACGAGCAGTTCGCGCACAACCGTGCGGATCTGGCCGTCACGTACGGTGAGGGCTTCGACAAAGATATTGGGTTGGTCGGTGGCCCCAATGTCAATGGTTTCGGTTGCGGTGCGCGTGGTCATACGCAGCAGCCGGGGTAGGGGGTAGCTGCCGTTCTCGGGGCGGACAAAGAGGAGCACGGTCTGGTCGGGAGCCGCCGTACCAAGAAGCAATTCGGCGCGTTCGCCTGGCGCATAGGTTGAGCGCTCGACCGCGAGCTGGAGTGTGTCGAAACGGAAGCTGCCGCCCGCTGCCGCATCGTCCTTAGAGGAGTCGCCTCGCACGGTGATGAGTTGGGCACCTTCGACGGTGTTGCCCTGACGATCCGTGAACATACAGGAGAGACGGTATTGCCCCGGCTGATCGGCCTCCATCTGTAGGGCAAAGCGGTCCTCGGCGTTGGTGTCGAGGCTCCAGTTCCGTATCGCCGTTTCGGTCGGTGTAGCGTCGCTGTAGCGGATGCGCAGCAGGCGTATCGAAGCCTGGCCCGGCACGACGGCACTGTCGGGTGTGCGGGCGCAGCCCTCTATTTGGATTGTATCGCCCACATGGTAGAAGCCCCGCTGGGCCCAGAGACTAACGCGGAAGGGGGCGCGCGTGGCCGTGGCCTGCCCTGACCCGCTGACGGTACGGCGTGAACGGTCCGTGATGTCGGCTGTAACGGTGTAGCGTTGATCGACGTCGCCGTAGAGCTCGGCCGCGACAGCGGTGTCGATGCGGACAGTCAGCTGACCCCGTTCATCCAGGGGGGCCTCGCCCTCGGCCACGAGTTCGGGTGGCTGCGGCGAGCGCGGGAGCCAGAGCGGAGATGGGCGGGAACAGCCCCAGCGGCGCCAGCCGGGGAGCCAGGGCCAGTCGTCGGCTAGCCATCCGTAGCCCGGACCGTAGAGCCAATCCCACGGCCCCTCGGGATACCAAGTGTCGTCATGGGCGCGTCGCTCCACTTTGTAGCGTACGTTGCCCTTTGTGACCGGTGCGCCAAAATAGTAATCCCCTTTGATCGTGAAGGCGATGGTGTCGCCCAGACGCACTGAGTGGGCGGGTCCATCGATCGTGACTTCGAACTCTGGTTTCTTGTACTCCTCCAAGCGGAAGGTGTTGCTGCCGTAGCGGGGCAGGGCGATGCGGTAGACGCCCAGACGTGCATCGGCCGGCGGGGTCCAATCCAGTGCGACGCCGCCGAAGGCGTCGGTGGTGTGTGTGGCGTCATAGAGCGTG
Organism: Lentisphaerota bacterium; assembly: GCA_013203785.1. Taxonomy (GTDB): domain Bacteria; phylum Verrucomicrobiota; class Kiritimatiellia; order UBA8416; family JABMPJ01; genus JABMPJ01. Next base: position 10,444 of record JABMPJ010000025.1, read on the forward strand.
GTGCCCTGTGGATACTGGATCAGGAGTTGGATCTCCTGATCGGCCAACGAGGCTTCGTTGTCCGGGTTGTAGCTCGCCTTCTGCAGCCATAGTTTAAGGTGCACCGGTTGGCCCGGTCGGTAGACCGGTCGGTCGGTCATGATGAAGGCCTTGGCTTGATCGTGGCGGGAAGGACGGTCGCGGCTATACCAGACACGCGAGAAGCCTAGATAGGCGAAGCGGTGTGGTGAGGGGGCCACAGCGGCCTCGTCGGTTGTAGCCGTGATCATCCACTGGTAGGCGTCGCCCAACTCCCTGGAGTCGGTCAGAACCATACCGTCACGATTGCTGAAGGCGGCGAAGTGGGTCGTCTGAATTTCGGTTCTGCTCTTCCCTGCTTTGTCGCGACGATGGTTGCGGCGATAGCCGAAGCACTCGATGTTGAGGCCGGGCAAAGGCTGGCCGCTGGTGGCGTCGGCCATATAGAGCAGTGTGCGGTCCGCCATGGGCTTTTTGATGAGAACGGTGTTGCTGATCCAGAGGATGATGTGGCTGGTGTTCCCCTCGGCCATTGTGGCTGTGACCAGGTAGGCTCCCGGCTCCGTCAGGGGGGCGGCCAGAGTGACGCGTCGATCAAAATGGGCCGGCGCCGGATCCAGCGCCTCCTGCCATGTGGCCGCCACATCGCCGACGTAGAGCTCCTCCCGCTCCTGCACGAGTCGGTAGCCGATATCGTTGATTTGGAGCTTACGCCAATCGAGCTGTTTGGGGTCGGACTTCAGGTGGACCCGCACATCCTGCAGCAGGGCGGCCACATCGATACGGCGCGCCACCAGTTCGAGCGAATGGCCGTTACGGAAGCGATACTCCATCGTCGCCTCGGACGGGTCGGGCTGCACGTCGCCCGGTTCGAACTGGCCCCAATTGCCCGTGATCTGCTGGAGGCGCTGCGCTTTCCACCGTTGGTCCCCGGGCCCGTACTGCTCGATGCTCTGCGCCCACATTTGTGCGGCGCGTTCGTATTGGCGCCGATTCTCAAAGATCTGAGCGAGCTGCTGGAGGGCTTGTTCGGCCAGGGCGGGCTCGCCGCCTTCCGCGATGGCTTGGAAGCGGGCGATAAAGTGGTGCTCAGGAGGCAGTTCGAAACGCCGCACGCCCGTCGCCAGTCGCGCCAGCGTCTCGTCATCGCTCAGCGAGGGGAGGGAGAGCCGGTCCTGTCGGTTGTCGGTCGAGTCGTCGTACGGGCGATTCAGGAAGTGGGATAGGGGAGCCATGGTCTGCACGCCAAACTGCTCAAGCAGGAACTGCGCATACATCATCTCGCCCCGCAAGGTGACGGTTGGGTCGGCCGTGGCTGCACGGTCCAAGGCCCAGCGCCAGCGCTCACCATCGTTGCGAGCCGCCTCGTAGCTCGCAGGTGTTGGGTAGAGCACGACGTGGCCGTTCGCATCCACTGGGGCTCCGCTGGCAGACCGCCGATGGCCCCAGTGCCCCTCGTCGCGGGGCGGCAGTGAAGAGAGGTCGGTCAAGATCTGGAGCTGCCAGGCCATGTCGGCGGTGCGCTGATCCGTCAGGAGGCCGGCCAAGATCAGGTAGTGCGTCGCCAGATCGGCCGCGGATACCTCACTCGCTTGCTGCAGCAGGGGCTCGGCCTGGGCCACCCACTGCAGGGCCTGCACCCGGTCGCGCTCGTAGCAGTCCATGTACGTGCCGCCATCGCGGTGGTTGCCACGCTGGAACATGCCCGCAATTTCGAAACCAAAGTGCGGATCAGCGGAGACGTCCTCTGCGGCAGCATCCAGAAGGCGCCACTCACCGCTATGCATGGCTACCACCTTCGCGCGCAGGGCGTCCGTCTCGGCGTTGCGGTTGAGTTGCCGCAAACAGCCCGTGGCGCGTCGCAGGCTGTGGCTCAGCTCGGGGTGGGGCGTATCGGTCGCCAGCAGGAGTGTCTCATAGACGCCCAGCGCATCGGCGAGGTTCCCGTCTTTCTCCAGTTGCTGGGCATGTTTGTAGCGATCCGCAGCACCACTCTCCACGGTAGCAGCACCCAGAGATCCACCGTGGGTTGCCAGGAGGAACGACAGTCCAAAGAAAATATAGCCCACTCTTCTCATACAACGCCTCGCCTCATGCCACCCGTTCACTCACCCTCAATGGCCTGCGCACATTACCACATAACGAGCGCAGGCTTCAAAACAGAATCGCCAGCCTCCTCTGCCGCATCGCATGGTCCGGGCCGTCAGACCGCACCCTCACGATGTCGGCGGCGGTGAGCGGATGGCGTACAGCCATAGGCGGACCGGAAGCTCAGGTGGAAATAGTGGTCGCTGTGAAACCCCACTTCGTATGCGATCTGCTTGACGCTAAGCCTGCTGCTTTCAAGTAGACGGACCGCTTGGCGCAGGCGGTATTCGACCAGGTAGCGTCGTGGCGTCGTCCCCGTCGCTCGCGCGAAGAGGTGTCGGAACTGTACGTCGCTCAGGGATACCTGCTCTGCCAGTCCCCGGACCGTAAGATCTGTAGCGTAGCTCTCTCGAATACTGTGCAGTGCCGAGGCGATTCTTGGATCTATGCTTGTGGCAGGCCCGCGAAGGTCCATGCCGCCCTCAATGAGGGCCACCAGCAGACTATTGATCAATAGCTCGGCCCGTCTCCCGCCCACCCCCTTCCCGTGTCCCGCCAGACAGGTCAGGCACCGAAGCTGTTCATGCCAATCGGTCAACTCCGGTAGGCGCACGACCGGTGACGCCAACAGGGATAGCAGAGGAAGGTGCCAGGCGTTGCTGATCGTCGCATGCAGGGCGATCTGCTCCAGGCGCGGGTCCCCATCTGACAGCTCCAAACGGTGCTCCACGCCATCGCCCAGCAAAAGGGCATGGCCGGGCGCGACCGTAAGCCGCTCATTCTCAACGTCGGCGATCACCGTACCGACGACCGGAAAGAGCAGAAAACTGTCTGCAAGCCGCCGCGAGCGTACGCACCAAGGCGCATCGTTACGCCAATAGAGACAAGAGATGAAACCGATCTGGATATCGGACAGGAGGCGCTGGACAGAGGCCACCCGCTCAGTCGGCATCCAATCGGTCAGATCGTCTATCGCTTCCATAGTTATGAAAACTATACCTTATATACTTTTGTTACAACTATACACTACGATTATTATACTGGATCATTGTTGAAACCTGAAGGAGAACTCATGACGACATTGAGCGACAAACAGTGGGAAACCTACGAACGTGACGGGTATCTCAGCCTCGGCAGGCTTCTGGATGAGCAACAACTACAGGGCTTGCAGCAACGCATAGACGACATGATGCTTGGCAAGGCAGCCGTCGACTACGACCGCATGCTCATGCAGCTCGATAGCGACAATGGAGCGTATGCCGAAAGTGGCGCTCAGACGCGTGGGCACAAGGGCGCTACGCTGAACTACCGTAAGATTCAGGATCTGGAGTGGGACCCACTCTATCTGGAGTACATGCAGCGGCCCCTCTTTCAGGACATCTGTTCACGCGTCTATGGTCCCGACGCACAGGTGGCCTGTTTCCGTGCGATGTTCATGAACAAGCCCGCCGGCAGGGGTACGGTGCTGCCCTGGCATCAGGACCGCTGGAGTAATCTGGACCGCGACCCGCAGATTACCGTGTGGACGGCTTTGGACCCTGCGACGCGTGAGAATGGCTGTGTTCAGATCATTCCGGGCAGTCACACTGAATTGATCAACCCGGGTCACGGCTCCGGGTTTCTGACTGCGGAACAGGCTCAAGTCCGCTGTGACTCGCGCGAGGATGTCGTCCATCTTGAACTGGCGCCTGGCGAGGCCTTCCTGCTGCACAACTGGCTCCTGCACTCGTCAGACTCAAACCACTCTGCGCAATCACGACGGGCTTTCAGCGCCTGCTATATGGATGCGGCGACATGCTATACGGATGGCCGTCCTGTGGAATTCCCAACTATTTTCGGTGATGCAGCCCTCGCGGTCGATGCATCCGGCAGCGTTGTGTCTCACTAGAGCCGTTTCAGAAGAACCGTAGCCGGTCGCCTGATTTTTGGAGGGACGCGCTCCGTCGCGTCCGCGGTCGCGACAGAGCGCGACCCACCAGGAAGATCGGCTACGATATTACCTAAACGGCTCTAGCCACGGCCCGCGCGCGCCATGAAGAGGGGGCACGAGCTCACCGGGAGACGTGTGCGAGAGCGCACATTAGAAGACTGTGATGAACCGCTTGTGCGCTTTGAGGAGGCGATTCCCCATCTCCGTCACCTGCTTGCCGGTCAGATGCGCGCAGAGGGGATCGATCAGAAGGGCCTGCATCGCAAGCTGCTTGTCCCCTTGGAAGCAGGCATCCACCTGCATGGTATAGGCCCGCACCCACGGCTCGCACATTGCCTGAACCACGGGTGGCAACGCGCCGAATCCGACCGGCGAGAACCCATTGCTGTCGACGCGTACGGCGGTTTCAACGACGGCGCCATGCGGAAGGTTGGAGATCTGACCCGTGTTGGGCAAATTGCCAACATCGATAAATACCTTGCCCTGAAAATGTGCATCGATGATGTCGGCTGCCGTTTCCCGGCTGCGTTTCGTATACCCTGGATCGATCTTGCCTCGTAGCATGCTCTGCAGTCGGCGCGCGCGCTTGTTAAATTCCGTGCGCCGTTCGGCCACACTCGTGCGTTTGATCTTGTACGTCTTCATCACGGATTTGCTCGTGATATAGCGGCCGAAGTACTCGCATGTGTGCCGGTCTCCAACGTATGGAATCACGCCTGTGAGATGAAACAGCTCTGTGGCGACCTCGCGGTTCATTGATTGGAACCCCATGGCGTCTTTGTACGCCATCTGCATCAGGTCCGTCAGGCTCTTACGCCGCAAACGTCGTTCAAGGTCCGCGAGGACATCCACGCCCCCCGCCTTGGCCTCTGTGATCCAGAAGAAGTGATTGAGTCCAGCGTACTTAACCGCGATCTCCTCCTCGCTATCAAGCTTGTAAAACTCCTTGATGAAATTGATGTTCTCGAACAAGCCATGGCAGAGGCCGACCACCCGTCCCGGCAGTATCCGCGCCATCACATCGGTCAGTGATACCATCGGGTTGGTGTAGTTCAACACCAGTGCGTTGGGTGCATAGCGCTTGATGTCATTCGCGAGCGATTGGAAGACCTCAAAATTCCGCATGAGCCGAGCCCATCCGCCCGGACCTGTGGTGTCCCCAACGGTGTGGTAGATACCGTAGTCCTCCGGGATCGCGAGGTCGTGTGCCATAGCATTCAGACCACCGGTCGATACGGTGATGATGATATAGTCGGCTCCCCGTAGCGCCTTTACGCGGCTATCGGTGGCGGTGATTCGCGGCTTGATGCCCAGCTCGCCGCAGAGCTTCTCCAGGAACGCCTTGTTGGTGTCGGCGGGTTTCTTGTTGATATCGAACAGCACGTACTCCGCCTCCGTAAGCGAAGGCGTGAGTAACATGTCCTTGACGATGTTGGGCGTCCAGGCATTGCTGCCTCCGCCCACAATCACGATCCTGGGTCCTGATTTCATGAATACCACACTCCGGTTTCGATGTTGGTCTCGTATCGACTCAAACGCGCTCGGCCCCGTCTCGGTTACTTTTCAGAGGGGACCACGATGCCTCGCATGATGATGTTCTGGCAAAAGACGAATATCAGGAATGTCGGGATGGCCGCAATCAGGAGTGAGGCGTACATCACGGCCTGTCCGCTGCGCTGCTGGAGCTGGTAGAGCCACACCATCAGCGTCCACATTTTCTCGTCCTGACAGACCACGAAGGCGAACATGAAGTTTGAATAGGCCATCGTGAACGCCGCCAAGGCGATCACGGCGAGGATCGGCTTTGATAGTTTCATCGTGATCTGCCAGAAGATGGTCCACTCCCCGGCTCCGTCCAATTGGGCGCTTTCGTAAAGTTCCTGGGGCTGCGCATCGAAGAATCCCTTCAGCAGGAAGATCGAGTAGCCGTTGGCCATGCCGGGCAGGATCAGGGCGGCGAATGTATTGAGCAACCCCAGCCGTCGCAACATAATGAAGTTCGGGATAGCGGTCACCATGGGTGGGAAAGCCATGGTGCACATCAGGAAAAGTAGAATTTTGTAGGAGGAGGGCAGGCGATAGCGGCTCATGGCATAGGCCGCCAATGGGTTAACAATCAGTGCCGAGAGGACCGCGAGCGTGCAATAGATGACCGTGTTGATGATACCACGCCCATGAAAGAGCATGTAGTCACTGACGGTACGGTAGTTACGCGTGATGAATTCCCAGCGCAGCGCTTTGCGGTTGGCGGTGTAATAGCGGTAGTGCTGTTCGCGCTGTGGCAAGCGGATATCAATGGGCTTACGGTAGCTCGTCCCCAGTGCGGCATTGATGCCTGCGATCGATCCGTACCGGGTCAAGAGGTGGTCCCGGAAGATGAACTCGGTGCTATGAACGCGGAGGGCTTCCGTGGGGGCCTCGAACGTCTTGCCGCCGTCGGTATCCTGCCAGCCGGTGATGAAAGCAGCCCAATCACTCAGGACCATTCCTGACGTGGGCGGCTCGTCAACAAGCGCGATCTCGTTGAAGGAGTTGTAAGCGGTTGCGTAGCGCCGGTTGAGCGTGGCGATGCGGCCATGCTTAGCCTTCAAAAATTCTCGGTAGACCGGCGCGGCGCTGTCGGCCACGCGGAGCCATTGCAGGGCCAAGTTGCTCCGGACGAAGAACTCCCAGTCTTCCTTCTCCTTGGGGGTTCCCGCTTCAGCGTACGTCTGTGCAAGATGCAGCTCGGAATAGGCGGTGTACGCTGTCTGGTGAGACGTGTTGTAGTCGGCGATCTGGGCACCATACAGCGGTCTCAGATAGCCCTTTAGAAAATGGCCTTCTGGCGAGAAATAGTAGCGTAAACCAAGCGGGTGTTCGGCCTCAAACGTCCTGAACATATCAAAAAAAGCGCCTTCGCGGGGCTGATCTCGTCGGACAAGCAGCTCGGCCTCCTGGATCGTAAGGGCATTCCATTCGGGGAACGAGGTGCCGAGCGTCGCGTTGATCGTCCCGATATCGCTACTGCACTCCTGTCTGAGGTGTGCCTTGAAATTACGCAGACCCGACGGCATAGTTCTTGAGACCTTGGCCGCCATGTAGCCGATGGTGTACGAATAGGCTGGTAGGTCCGTCTCCTTTAGAAAGTGCTCATAGGCATCCACCAACCGGTCCTTAGGCTCTTCAGGCGGCGTCACATACTCGAAGGCTGTGTCGCTACGGTAGTACGCCGTATTCAGAACATCCATGCCCTCATTGAACAGCCCCTCCATGTGCTTGCGATAGAGCCATACATCGTCGTGCAGGAAACGGGGAATCAGATCAAAGTACTTGATGTCTACGGCGCTCTTGGTGCTGCCGGAAATCATGAGCATGAACGGGAACACCATGGTGATCGAGCCGAGTATAAGGAAGATGTACATGCTGGCAAACAGCGCACGTATCTTCCAGTGGCGGCGTCCGATCTGTGAGGTTATGGGCATACTGGATATCCGACTGTTGAGGTCTGTGTGGCTACTTCTTATCCCCGGTCGTCTTGAACTCCAGGCGGGACAGTATCCGGAGCTGGTTGACGGTGAACCCTATGAGCATAAATCCAAGGACCCAAGCCATGGCGGTTGCCGGGCCGAATTTCAAATGCATGTAGGCCTTATAGAATATGTGCAGCCCCGCCACCTCGGTGTTGCCACCGCCGCCGGTCATGGCGAGAATATAGCCGCTGCTCTTCCATGCGCCGACAAAGACGCCAACGAAATTGATGATGAGCAAGGGCTTCAGGGTCGGTATGACGATGAAGAGAACCTTGTCCAGGAATGTGGCGCCATCAATATCCGCCGCTTCATAAAAATCGGGGGCCACCCCTTTGAGCGCGGCCAGATAAATGAGGCAACCAGGGCCCATGCCTGCCCATACCATGGGAATGACGCAGCAGAGCATGGCTGTAGAGGGATCCTGCAACCAACGGTAGGGGTCACTCTGCGTGGCCACAAGCCCGTGACCGAACGCGGAAATGTACGCTCCAAAGGAGGCTACGCTGCCCACGCCCTCTGCGGCCAGCCGTTCTGTGCACGCCTGCAGGTGCTGGGCCAGCATGGGCCAGGCAAAGCTTGAGCAACCGAGGAATAGCCCTACGCCAATGATCACGCAGAGTGAGGCGATGAGGTTGTTGTGGTGGGTGTAGAGTCGCCTGCCAAAAAAGAACAGTATGAGGAACATGAGCGTGCCGAGGCCTACATAGCCCAAGCCTGGAATGCCAAGGACAATGGCGTTGAGCACACCAAACTCAGTGGGGTCGTAGAATGATTTCCAGAGGTAGATCACCACCAGCCCCGTGACCACGGCAGGCAGGTAGAATAACGTTCGGAAGATCAAGGAGCCGCGTGGCACCTCTTGCAGGATGACGGCCAGAATAACCGGTGGCAGGAACGTCAGGCCGATTACGAGGAAACTATAGCGCAGGGCATTGTAGACGGACTGCCACCACTCCATATCCCAGAGAAGATTTCCAAAATTGTCCACACCAACCCACTGACTGCCACCCATGATGCGGTAGTCCTGGAAGGCCATGGTGGACCCCATGAACAGAGGTAGGTATTGCCAGAGAAAGACCGATATCACCGCCGGGAGAAGCAGGAGATAGGCCATCCCATACTTCTTGAATCCCCATTTGGCCTGTGTCTCGACGCCCTCAGTCTCGGGTGGGGCGAAGGCCCGGAAGATTCTGCGAAACACCATCGCAAACGTGATGGCGATAAGGATCAGAGCCCCCACCGCGGCAAACCGCCTGATCCTGCGTTCGCGTGGCGCGATCCGGCCGATCATCATCTCATTGGCTTTGTCTTCCCCTGTCTTGAGTACCTCGCTCATGACGCCAAGGCGCTCCTCGGTCGACATGCCGTCGAACACCCCATCACGGGCCATCTGGTCCACGTCCTGAATCGGCTTGGTCATCACCTCATAAACCAGTTGGCAGTTGCGTCCGTAGGGCTCGGGCTTGCCCGTCTCCATCGCGATGTTGAAGCACTCCTCCCATCCTTTCGGGGCAAAGCGCACGATATCTTCATAGCCAAATTCGCGCAGGTAGCGGGGGTTCACAAAGCGCCCGAGGCCACCTTCGACGAGCACGCCCGTACGGATGCGAACGGCCTCTTTGCTGTCGTTCCATCGCAGGTACTCCCACGCGGCATCGCGGACCACATCGCTCTTAATACCCGCAAAAAGGCCCTGCATTCTGGAATTCAGTTCCGCGCCGCGCCCTCCCGTCGGACCAAACGGTACGGGCACCATGCCGACCACATCCGGATTGATCGTGGCGAACATCTTCTCATCAATATAGGACAACATGAACGCGATCTGCCCCATGTCCCATTTACGCCCGCCGTCCGTATCTCTGTAGGTGTAGCCCCGGCGTTTTTTCCCGTTTGCGTCATACCAGAGCTCGGTGTTCAGCCGTGTATAGAAATCCAGAGCGATGGCCCCGCCCTTTCCACTGAAGACCGCCGACCACTCATCGAGGTCGGCATCATATGACATGACTTCGCCACCCGCCGACCAGAGGTAGGACACCCAGTACCAGCTCTCGCTACTCCCCGTGCCGAAGACGGTGCCGTAAATGCCCTTTTCCGGATTGGTAACTTTTTTGCAGGCCGCGTAGAAATCATCCCACGTCCAGTCATTGGATGGGAAAGGAATGCCAGCCGCCGTCAGCAGGTCGCGACGGTAGAGCGCTACCTTGCCCAGCACACCGCCCGACGGCATGGCCCAGACGTGCTCCTTGCCTCCTGGACCATTCCTGCGAATCACCGGCCAGATCCGCGGGTGGATTCGATAATCAAGTTCTTCCTGGGTGAGGCTCGACATGTACCCGTCCTCCGGCTTATCGAGCGGATAGAGGAATCCTTCGCGAATGTAGGTGTCGGATTGCCGGAAGTTTACGTAGATGATGTCGGGAGATACACCGCCGGCTATCGCCATGAGAGGGCCGGAGTCCATGCCCTGCCCTTCGATCGTGATGCCTGAGAACTTCTCCAGCTCGACGCGAACATTGCTCCAGTCGTGATCCCCATAGCGGGCCGGGTTCTGCTCATAGCGCTCTCGATAGCGCTCGGCAAAAATCCGGGGAAACTCGTCAACGAACTGGCGTACCACGGCGACACTGGCGCGGGTAGAGGGGTCGGTGCGACTCGGATCGGGTAGACCAAAGAGTTTGACATGGGTAACCTGGCAATGGTTGCCGGTCGAAGAGGAACGCGTCACAGACGTGGAAGCCTCTCCGGGTAAGGAATAGTCAACCGCCCGGTAGTGAAATGACTGAGTCTGAAAGGACGAAAGGAAAAGTAGCGAGTGCAGCG
>JABMPJ010000026.1 GCA_013203785.1 Lentisphaerota bacterium
ATTGACCTCCGTCGCTTCGGTTACATTTAATGTGGCGCAATTCGCGCCTTTCCAGGCACAGCAAGTCGTCTTGACGCGTCCTGCCTATCTTGGCAGTCTAAGCCGCAAGTGCCATACGGTGTCGGACCGGGATGAGACGAAAGCCGCCTGCGCCGACCGCCAAGCGATTGACGGGTTGGGGACTATAGAGCCATGAAGGCGTGGGAACGGGTAAAACAATCGATTCTGTCGGCAGTGGACCGCTTGCTCACTCCCTGCCTGCAACGGGCTTTGTCGTCGCATGTGGAGGCTCTGTCGCGCCGTCAGGATGCGCTTACCACTGCGTTGATGGGCCATTGCAACCAATTGCACCAGGCGCAGTCGTTACTTCAGCAGACCTTGCACGACGATCAGTTGCTGGCCCTGTCGGCCATCCGGCTACAGTACCTGCACGGCCAGCCGCCCGTCACCCCCCAGGCGTGGGAATTCACATGCTTCTCCCAGTATGGAGAAGATGGTTTGATCCAGTATCTCTTGTACCATTTACCTTCATTGCCAAGGACTTTCGTGGAGATCGGGGTCCAAGACTACCGCGAATCAAACACTCGCTTCCTCTTGATGCACGACAACTGGAGAGGATTGATCGTGGATGCGGACGATCAGCATGTGCCGTTTCTAGAGAACCGGGAACTGCGCTGGCGCCATCAGATCGAGGCCGTCCAGAGCTTTGTGACCCGTGACAACATTGACGCCCTGCTGGATCAGGCGGGGTTCATGGAGGGGCTGGGTCTGCTTTCCATAGATATCGACGGGATGGACTACTGGGTGTGGGATGCGATGCAGCGACACCAACCGGGGATTGTCATCATCGAGTACAACAGCCTCTTCGGTGCCCACCATGCGATTACGGTTCCCTACGAAGAGACCTTCAACCGTGCGACGGCCCATCCCTCGCATCTGTATTTTGGGGCATCCCTTGCCGCCATGGCGCATCTGGCCGGACAGAAGGGGTATCGCCTGGTGTGCGGCAACGAAGCGGGAAGTAACGCGTGTTTCGTGCGCGATGATCTGGCGACAGATTTCCCTTGTATCGAACCGGCAACGGCCTATCGTCCCTCCCGTTTCCGCGAGTCACGTGATGAGCAAGGGGGAATGACCTACGTCAGCACCATGCGAGATCGCCTTCGACTGATCGGCCACCTGCCGGTCTGCGACGTGGTGACGGGAGCCGTCTGTGCCCTGGAGGCATTGGATGGGGAAGGGGCGTCGCCCGAACGTGAAGTCCCGTCATGACGATGGCGCAAGCGGCGGTTCGATTCTTATGACCAAGGACTTATCCATCGTGGTGAAGGGTGTCGGCAAGAAGTACGTCATGTACAACTCTCCCCGGGATCGCTTCAAACAGATGGTGCTGCGACCGCGTGACGCGCGCTACGGCAAACCGTTCTGGGCCGTCAGGGATATCTCGTTCGAGGCAAGGCGTGGCGAGACCATCGGCGTGATCGGCCGCAATGGGTCAGGTAAGAGCACGTTGCTGCAAATGATTGCCGGCGTCCTGCTACCCACGGAAGGCGACGTCTCGACGCAGGGCCGCATCACGGCCCTGCTGGAATTGGGATCGGGATTCAATCCGAATTTTACCGGCCACGAGAACGTCTACATGAACGGATTGATCCTGGGCCTGACGACCGGAGAGATTACGAAGCAGATGCCCGCGATTCTCGATTTTGCAGATATAGGTGATTTCATCGATCAACCCGTGAAGCATTATTCCAGCGGCATGATGGTACGCCTCGCCTTCGCCGTGCAGGCCTGTGTTAACCCGTCGATCCTGATCGTGGACGAGGCCCTCAGCGTGGGCGACGTGTTCTTCCAGCAGAAATGTCACGCCCACATGGACTCCCTGCTCAAGAATGGTACGACCATTGTTCTGGTGAGCCATAATATGGGAGCCATCAAGCGCTACAGCGACCGAGTGATCATGCTTGAGGGGGGGCGATCAGTCTTCTGTGGAGACCCTACGGCCGCTGTCCAACGCTATTTTTGGTCGGAGCGACTGCCCGCCGACGACGTCGCCATCGCGGAGGAGGATCTCACCCCATGTGCTGCCGACCGCGCCCCGTCATGTGGGGGGGGCGCGCAGCCAGCGGCCGTCCTGGGGGGCCGAACAGCACGCTACCTCGGCGCGCGCGTGAGCGATGCCAATGGAACCGCCGCTCATGTCTTCGAGATGGGTGACACGGTCATTGTCGATTCGGAGTTTGAGGCGTTGACAGACCTGCACACGCCCTGTGGCGGTATCACCATTCACAATCCGATGAATCTGGCCGTCTACTGCAAGCACTCCGTGCATGCCGGGAGTGCCGCTCCCCCTCGCGTCCCCAAGGGGGCGCGGATACGGTTTCGTCACCAAATCCAACTCAACCTCACGCCGGATACTTACACGTTCGATCTGGGCTTCAGCCAGATCGATCCGGTTGACCGCGCGCGGGCTGACCACATCACACATGCCGAGCTGGAACACGCGATGGTTCGTTGTTGCCAAGCCCAGAAGGCTGGCGCTATCCAGGTCGTTCCACGTAGTCATGGCATGGAGATGCCGTTCCTCGGCCTGTGTGATCTGCCGGACGCCTGCCTGGTGACGGTTGAAGTGCCTGGTGGAGGCACAACGTCATAACCGACGCAACGACCGAGCCGCTGACCGGTATAGCGCGTGAGGGGTCAGGGTCGGGCAGAACCAGGCGCAGGACCGGCCAGCTGATAGACGGGGAGAATGGGAGTGTCGGGGCGATGAACATACTGATAGTGAACGCTGATCTCCCCGTTTTTCCCGGCTGGGGTGGGATCGAATTTCTCAATACGACACAGTTGGCAGCACACGCGGATCACCTCGGCCTGGTCTCGGCCGTCCACTCCCCCGAACAGGAAAGCAAGTTGGGTGGCCTTACCGATGCGGGCGTACACCTCTACCTGTGGCGCAGCCCCGCCCTAACGGCGGCCGACCGAGCCGGCGATCCTGCGGCGGCGAAGAGGCGCGGTCTGCGCGAACGTGCCGCCGGGGGGTTGCACCACCTCAACCAGCTCCGACACGCCCTCATGCCGCCCACCTTGAGCCAGCCGACAGATACACATGGCCGCAGTTTCGACTTCCGAAATCTAGCCCCCTTCATAGCACAGGCCATGTCCGAAAGAACGTGGCAGGTTCTTATCGTGGTCCAGAGCACCTGTGCACACTGGCTGGACGCTCTGCCGGTCTTCCCGGTCAGCGTACTGGTCATGCACGATGCACGCGCGCTGGTCTATGAGCGCGAATCCCGAACCGCGTCAACCGCCTGGCGCCGCTGGACCGCAGCGCTGGAAGCCAAACGGTACCGACGCTTCGAACGCCATTACTGCCAAACATTCGACCATGTCATTGCGGTCTCCGACACGGACGAAGCATGGATACGTAAGACCTACCAGCCGCACCGGTTAACCACATTGCCCATTCCCCTGGATACCCATTACTTCAAACCGACGGCACCACAGAACGAGATGCATAACCGTATCATGTTCACGGGAACCATGAATCATCCCCCGAACGTGGACGCCGTGCTGTTCTTCGTTCAAGAGGTGCTGCCCTTGGTGCTCAGGGAGATACCCGAGGCCGAATTCCGCATCGTGGGGCGCTCCCCCAATTCCGAAATCCTGGCGCTCGACCGCCTTCCGCATGTGACCGTTACCGGTTTCGTGGACGACATCCGCACAGAGATCGCCACCGCCGCCGTGATGGTGGTACCGATCCGGTTTGGGGCGGGGATGAGACAGAAGATTCTGGAAGCCTGGTCGATGCAGAAATGTGTCATCTCCACCAGCATCGGGGCCGAAGGTATTAGTTATACGCACGATCGTGATATCCTCATTGCTGATGACCGCGAGGCCATGGCACGCGCGGTCGTGACCTGTCTGCGCGAGAACGAGACTCGCGCGAAGCTGAAGACCGGCGGGATCGCCATTGTGAAGGCACAGCACGATCCGATTGCCACAGGACGGCGATTTTTCGAGGCTATCTCCGAGACACTGAAAGAGAAACAGCGGGAGACCGACAGGCCCATTCACTCACTCGTCGACCTGCGCTGGATGATTCCCGGTGAGGCCGGCGGCATTGAGAACCTGGCGCGCTCTTTCGTGAAACAGCTCTTCCTGATCAACCCCGCAGACCGGTTCACGCTCCTCGTGCCTTCTGAGGTAAAATACGATTTTACCTCCCCTCAGCACCCCACTATTAACACCGCGTCACTGGACGGGCTCTGGACAAAAACCAAGGTGTGGTTCAGGAGGGGCATTCGTCTGAGTCGTGCCCTCCTGAGGGTAGACTACTGGCAATCCGCCGCCGTGGAGCAACTGCAACTGACGGCGCGTTACGACGCTGATGTGGTGCTTTCCATTCCGGGCTATATTCATCCCGATTTCAGACCACTATCAAACCTGCTGATCATGACGGACCTGCAACATGTCTATTTCCCCCTCTTCTTCACTGACCATGAAGTGGAAGAGCGCGAACGCTTGTACACCGACTCCGTGCTGTGTGCCGACCACATCTGCGCCATTTCAGAATTCACGCGGCAGTCTATGCTCGAGCATTGGCACCTGGATCCGGACAACGTGTCGACCGTCCACCTGGCCGCCGACCCGATCTTCCATACAGGGAGCCCGCAGCGGCGCGATACGGAGAAGGTGCGCTCCCAATACGGACTGGTGGACACACCCTATATCTTTTTTCCCGGCAACACGTGGCCACACAAGAATCATGAAGCGGCGCTGCACGCGTTGCAGATTCTGGGTGAGCGCCACGGATGGCGTCCACTGCTGGTCTGCACCGGCGCCAAGAAGAATGCGCATGATCGTCTCAACCGCTTGGCCGATAGTCTGGGGATCACGCCACAGTTGCGCTTCCTCGGGCACTGTCCTGCCACCGACCTTCCCGCGCTGTACGAAGGTGCCAGGGCGCTTGTCTTTCCCTCTTTGTTCGAGGGCTTCGGCATGCCTGTCCTCGAGGCCATGTGGTGCGAGTGTCCCGTCGTATGCAGCAACTCCAGTAGTCTCCCCGAGGTTGCGGGCAACGCCGCACTCATGGTGGACCCCCAGGACCATGAGGGCTTGGCCGAGGCCCTCTACCGTGTCCACACCTCCGCGGAAACGCGGAACACGTTAATCCGAGCCGGACTCATCCAGGCACGGAAGTTCTCGTGGGAGCACTTCACGTTGGAGATTTTGAAGCAGATGCACGCCGTGCAGCGTAAACGCTATGACATCAGGGATGACGCCAATGGAAACTGACATGCCGCGACTCTCCATTGTAACACCCTCGTTCAACCAGGGGCACTACATCCGCGCCACCGTGGAAAGCGTGATGGCACAGGACTACCCGGATGTTGAACACATTATCATCGACGGGGGATCGACCGATCAGACGCTGGCGGTTCTTGCCGATTACCCTCACCTCATCGTTGTCTCGGAGCCCGATGATGGGCACGCTGATGCCATCAATAAAGGGTTCCGAAAAGCAACAGGTGAGATTCTTGGCTTCTTGAACTCGGATGATACGCTGGTTCCCGGTGCCCTGAAGGCCATCGCCGATGGTATGAGCCCCGCCAACGGTCGCCATGTGGTTCTGGGTCGCTGCCGCTTCATCGATGAGGATGGCCTTCCCACAGGAATCGAGCACCCCAGCTACTTTGTGAGCCACCGGAGGATGCTGGAAATATGGGCGGGCCACGGGATTCCGCAACCGTCCGTCTTCTGGACACGTGAGGTCTGGGATCGGTGTGGCCCGATGGATGAGACGTTGAACCTGCCGTGGATCGACTATGACTTCTTCTGTCGCGTCTCCAGGCACTATGACTTTCACCCGGTCGACCAACTCTTGTCATGTTACCGGCTGCACTCAAGCTCGAAGACCGTGGGGTCGACCGAACGGGATCGGCTCGAGGAGTGTATTGCGATCAGTCGGCGATACTGGGGCAACGCATTGAGCCTGAAGCATCTCTCGCTCGCCCTGTCGCTTGCCCGTTTCAGGTTTGACCGCGTGGGTAAGGCGCGTGGATTGGTACAGAGTTTCCGTCGCGCAGCTGGCCAAAAGCATTGGCTGCGGGCCGGACTGGCTGCGGGTGGCGCGCTGCTCCTGGCGCCTCTCGTCTGCCTGCACTACCTCGCCTTCCCCCTGATCAACCGTCAAGCCCTACGGAGCGTCCGCAAGCTCATGTTGTGGCGTATACATCGGCACCAATCCGCCCTCGTCGCCGTCTACAAAGATCACCATACCCCGTGGGACGATCACTGGGTTGGCCCTCACCTCGTTGTGCAACGAGAGGTCCTCACCCCAGTATCCGCCCTTCTTATTGCGGGTATGGCCGATGTGGATTGCGCGGGCGAGGACCTGACACTGACCGTCACGATCAACGACCGCAAGCAGGGCCAGTTCTGCATCACCCGCAACGGACCGTTCGAGATCACCGTCCCGCTGACCCCGCCGCTTGGGATCGGGACAGCCGTCGTTGAAGTCGAAACCAAGCAGTGGTTTGTCATGGATGGAATTCTGCATAATGGAGATACGCGCCCGCTGTCGTGGAAACTAGAGGGCCTGGACGTCATCACGGAGGCGTCACCGAGCGGAAGCGAGAGCAAGTCGTGATGGATGCAGGCAAGACGGACCTTTGCGGAGGGGGCGTTCGCACACCCGCACATCTGCCACAAGGGTGGTGGGCTGGCACCATTGTCGCCCTCTGCGCCACAGGTATGGCGCTCGTTGCTGCCTTCATCTCGCTATCGCTGTCCCGGGAATACTACAGCCAAGCACCGTACCACTATGACTCCGCCGCCTACCGGGTTGACGCGCTGGAGATTTATGACGCACTACAGAGCCAAGGGCTGAAGATGGCCGCGCTCCTGGCACTGGGGACAAAAGACTCTTTCGATCTCTTGCTCAGGTTGCTGGTGGTACCCGACGCACTGCAGCATCGGTACGGCCACATGGTCATTCTGGTTCCCGTCATGGCCCTGTTCATGGTCATGACGAGTCTGTATGTCTTCCGCAGTACCGGCCGCATCGCCATCGCACTTCTCTGTCCGGCAACCCTTTTCACCTATCAACTCTTCTACAACGCGTACTGGGGTATTGCGGATTACTGGAAGGACAACCTTGCGACCTGGTTGCTTGGCAGTGCCCTCATGGCATGGTTGTTCTCTGAAGATATGCGCAAGCGCGGATGGAGCATCGTGGCCGGCCTACTGCTGGGTATGACCGCCATGCAGAGAACCAGCGGGGCCGTCTATGCCGCCGTCCTGCTATCGCCCCTCTTCGCCTGGGCCGTTGTCGTCCGCTGCCGCGCTGAAGGCATTCGCAAGGGCCTACTTCGGACAGCCGCATTCCTGCTGCCTGCCGTCCTGCTGGGAGCGCTACTGCTCTGCATGCAGGCGCAACAGCTTTATGATTACTACTTTAAAGGCGGTTATGCCTACGGCACATCCGCAGACGTACTGCGTTTTCTGCTATCCGGGATTTCGCCACGTCTAGCCCAACCGGTACAGAATTTTTTTCCGGGTACCGAGTACGGCATCGGCCTGGCTCCTCTGCTGCTCGTGCCGGGTTATCTGCTTGCCTTTGTCGCCGCGCGTGGCTGGTCGCTTCGTAAGGAAGATATCAATAAGACCCTCTGGTGCGCACTCGGATTGCCGCTGATCCTGATTGCCGCATCACTCTATTATTATGGTGCCTTCGCGCTCTGGCCCGTCTTGTTGGTGGTGTTTCTGGCCACCCTCTTAGCCCACACGTCCACCTCGCCTCTGGCCCATGCGCTAACACTGGTCCTCGCGCTCAGCATCGCCACCGGATCGGTGTACGCATACCACGACCACACCAGTCGGAACCGCGCCATAGTTGGTCGGAGCGCCGGCTATCGTACGCTTCTGATTGAGCTCGCGACACTTATCACCGATGACCCGGCTGACCCACGGCCGTATGCAACATTCTTTAACGAAACCGGAGCCCCGTTCACCAATCATGCACGTTTTGACCTCGGGCGGAAGATCGGCCCTCCGGCGGTTTTCATCACATTCCACGATCAGTATTTTCGACGGACCTTTCCAGGGATGACGTCGGATGAAATCGTCGCATCCGAAATGTCCCGCCTAGAGTCACAGCCCAACGCCATTGCCATCGCACATGCAGACACGGCGCACCTCTACCAGCCTACAAGCGATCCAATCGCCAGTGCCGCCATCCTGGGATTCCACCACCATCTTTACAACAACCCGCGCTGGCAGATAGTGAACGACCTACCCTCCCCGTTCGGCCCGCTTCTCATCTATCGCCTTGTTCCGGTCACGACAGGAACGCCCGAGCTCGCCGCGCCAGAGCTCGCCCACTGAGCAGGCGGAACAGAGCCCTTTCACAAGTACGGGGCCGGTGCCCTTCCAGCGCCCCACCGATCAGCGGCAAGGGTGGGCGATAAAGAAGAAGTCCTTGCCTTCGTAGAATCGCGCCGCGAATGCGTCCGCACTCAATGCTGGGCCATCTTTCAGAAACACGGATAGCGTTGAAATATCGAGGCCACACTGATTGTGCAGAAGCTCGTAGACATCCTCAGGCCTCGTTCCATAGACATCGCTCGCGCCCAGGCCATGCTCAAACACGATCACCGGTTTGCATCGCTTGATGCAGGATTGCGCGCCCTTCATGACCTGTAGCTCCGCGCCCTCCACATCGATCTTCATCAGCGCAATATCTCGTATGTTCTGCTGATTGAGTATTGTATCGAGCGTTTCCGTTCTAACCTCAATCTGCCTGTCTTCCTCCTGCGGCCGGTCGTAGGGGCGCTTCTTGAGACCACTGTAACCGGGATTACTTATCACGTGGTTGAAGGTCGAGGTCCCCGCCGTATCGCTCAAAGCCAGGTTGTAGATATGCACGCGCGGATTATTGAAGTTATGGGTCAGCTCCTGATACAAATCAGGGATGGGCTCAAAGGCAAGAAACGTTCCCTGGGAAGCCTGCTTCATCATGAGCTGAAGTATGGCCCCCGCATGACAGCCGACATCCACGCAAATCGATGTCGGTGTCAGAACCTTCTTCATCACAAGTTGGGTCAAGACATCATAGTAGGTATTCTTGTCAATTTCGTTTCTACGCAGACGGCCCTCGGCCCGGCGGATCTCCCGGCCACTCTTTCTCAGCAGACCATCCATCAATGTACGCAATGGCTTCATCGCACCCCTCATTTGCTAAAATAGCCCGGTTGAGATTCATTCTTTACCCGACCATCAGTAGCAAGTATCCGCAGCTTGTTCGATCACAATTGTCTTCTGGCTGGCGCCGCTCGTCGTGGCGGTAATTCGTGCAGCCAAGAATCATCGCGCTTTTTTCCAGAACTCCGGAAATAATCCACTTGAATCATCGACACCGAGCAGGCAGGCTCTCCAAAAACATGCGCGGTCGCCAAGGGTATTCGAGCTTGGGCTGCACAATCTGACGCAGCCGCCGGTTCCGAAACCGGCGATAGCCATTGAGTTTTCGCATGATGCTTTCAGCCAGAGACGATGAACCATTGAACCGTGGCCTATTGTTCCTCGGTAGAGTCTCGGCTTTGGTTGTCATCTGTGCGGTCTCTTGGACACTATTCATCTCCAGAAGCCATCACACGAGCATGAGCATGGATGGGTTCTATCTCACAGTTCTTCAGCACCAATCGGCGCTTCCTTCAGTCGCCTTTGGATCGCCCAAAGGGGAGCCGGGCCGTTTCTTTGTCGGGCTGCCCTGGAATTGTTCCCGAACTCTTTCGGGCGGATCCTTAACCGGATTCAATCTCTTCATGGGCGCTTGCGTAGCCCTCAGCGCTATCTGCGTTGGGGCCATCATTCTGGCGCTCACATCGAATATGTCGCTCGCGCTCGTTGCGGCTTTGCTGAAACTGACCAATGCTGCCGGTGGCATCCAGATGTTCGCCAATGCCTGTCTCAGCATATATTTTTCGGAACTCGCGCTCTGGGTGGCTGTCCTGGCGTTGGTACTTCTGTTGAGGCAAGGTAAGCAGGCACGGCGGGCTCAGAAGACATTACTGTGGGTCGTTATGATATTGGGACTGGTCTTGCAGGCGGGCGTATACGAGAGCTCGTGGGGGCTAATCCTTCTAATTCCCCCTCTTCTCTTCGTCCTTGGTGCGCTGGAGTGGAGGGCCGTGGAAGAACGCATCCATGTCATAATATGGTATGTCACCTCTGCTGCTACGATCTTGATATCGCTTGCGGCGAGCCGAACCGCTATCGCGCAGCTCATGCCGGATGTCGCACTGGTCAACAGACGGTTCTGGCACGGCGTTGTTCAGCTCACCTGGGTGCTGCTATACACCCCGTTGCGAGAAATTCTTGTCAACATACCCACCTTGGGGGGCCAATCAGGTAACATTCCACGACTAGCTCTCATTGCGGTCGTCGGATTGGTTGTCGTTGGCTGTCTGTGGTGGATGCGGAAGATCACGATCAACAGGCCTTCATCACGACGACCCAAACCATGCACATTGCTTGCGATCGGAACAATGAGCTTCATGCTGCTCGTGAGCGGCATGTTACCCAGTTGTCTCAAGTTCTCCCCCGACTACGGGACGCGTCTAGTCTACTATGGCTCTTTTGGCAGCCTGTTGTTAATGGGCATGACGTTGGTCGTGTGGAACAGGGCAAAGAATGGGATCGTATGGATGATCGGGGCGTTGTTCGTATCGACGTTCGCTATGGGGTCGATGCTATGTCTTTATCGTGCAGGAGACGGTGCTGAATCCTATGGAGTTCAGCAACGTGCTTTCTGGAGCAGTTTCTGCGAAGCTGTACCGGGCTTGGAAAACCATACTGTCGTCGTCATTGAGGACGCTGAGTGGGTGGGGTGGCCGGACATGGTCGAAACATGGAT
The DNA here is from genome assembly GCA_013203785.1 of Lentisphaerota bacterium. Classification (GTDB taxonomy): domain Bacteria; phylum Verrucomicrobiota; class Kiritimatiellia; order UBA8416; family JABMPJ01; genus JABMPJ01. The sequence goes on from JABMPJ010000026.1 coordinate 10,919, forward strand.
TGTGCGAGAGCTTGTGGAGAACGCCACGGTCTATGTGATCTCTAGCCAGTCTCTGATCTCCGAGGATCCAGTCTCCCAGGACTGGATCGTTGAGAATGTTCAAGATATTACTAGCCCAGTCACCGAGGAGAGCATGTCGCCAGGAGCAGGGGTACGTGTTCCGCCACTACTGGCCTCGCCACACCGCTTCCAACTTCCTCAAGATCTGTTTGTGTGGCTACGATGGGATGGCGGCTCCTTGCGGTTAGCGCCGGAAAAGAGCAATATGAAACGAATTGCCGTGGGTTCAGTTAGTCGATTTGGGCGACAATTGTATCCCGAGCAGTTGGGGAACGTTCCTCGCCATAATGGCCTTTAGCCCTGAACAGCAGGTCGGGCCATTGCAATCCAGACAGAGGACTGGTACGATGCCATGCGCGATGACCCAAACCGAAGAAGAAACTGATTGTCAGGCGTCAGGCCATACCATGAGAGTATCCTTTTCCGGCATTTCCGTGGTCGTGCCTGTTTATAACAGCGCCGAATCGCTTCCACCGCTTGCCGATCGGTTGCAGGCCGTTCTGACGGCCTTGGCGACGCCTTACGAAATTATTTTGGTCAATGACGGAAGTGCGGACGCGAGCTGGTCCACGATCGAGTCCCTGTCCAAGGCCCATGCGGACATCATCGGTATGAACCTGCTTCGCAACTTCGGGCAGCACAATGCCCTGCTGTGCGGTATTCGGCGGGCGCGCTTCGACAAGACCATCACGATCGATGACGATTTGCAACACGCCCCCGAGGACATCCCACGGCTTCTACAGACCCTTGAGGCGGGATATGACGTTGTTTATGGCAGTCCGGAGAGGGAAAAGCACGGCCTTCTGCGCGATATGGCATCCCGAATCACGAAGCTGGTTCTACAGAAATCGATGGGGACGGAAACCGCGCGCCAGATCAGCGCGTTCCGTGCTATCCGAACTCACATACGCGAGTCTTTTTCCTCCTATAACAACGCGTTTGTCTCGATCGATGTCCTGCTCACCTGGGGAACGCGCCGCTTCACAGCCATTCGCGTGCACCATGCTGAGCGTGCGATGGGACAATCGAATTATACGGTGGGAAAACTGGTGGTGCATGCACTCAATATGATAACGGGGTTCAGCACGCTGCCCCTACAGTTGGCCAGCCTGACCGGATTCGCCTTCACCCTCTTCGGGGTGTTTGCACTGATCTTCGTGCTGGTCCGCTACATGATGGCGGGCGGGGTTGTACCCGGGTTTGCTTTCCTAGCATCCGTGATCATCATCTTTTCCGGGGCTCAACTCTTTGCACTGGGAATCATGGGGGAATACATTGCTCGAATTCATTCCGGGATCACCAAGCGCCCCATGTACGTGGTCAGCCAAACGACCGACGAAGTGAAGGCCTGAACCGTGAGCGCCAAGAACCAACCACCATGCGAGTTGCTGCCATGGGATACGGACTTTTTCGGGTTTCGTGTCGCCCGTTTCACGGCGGCGCACTTGACCCGCCCCTCCCTGGCGGAGGTTACGGACTGGTGCCGTGATCAGCGTATCGACTGCCTCTATTGCCTGCTCGACGGACAAGATCGAGCCAGTGCGCGGAGAGCGGAAGAGGCCGGATTTCATCTCATGGATCTGCGCTTCGAAATGGTATGCACGGTCAGCCCGGACACGCCGCGGTTCGCCAAAACGGAAGGCATCACCGTTCGTGAAGCCACGGCTATAGATATTCCGGAGCTGAAAGCCATGACGACGGGCATCTACCAGCAGTCACGCTTCTATGCCGACCCGTGGATTCCCAATGAGCGATGCACGGCGCTGTATGACACGTGGGTACAGAAGAGCTGCGAGGGCTATGCCGACCACGTGCTCGTCGCCAGTCGCGAGGACCATCCCGTCGGTTACGTTGCTCTTAATCTTTTGCCTGAAGACCACGCCGCCTCGATTGGCCTCCTGGGTGTGCGGAGCACCGCCCGTCGGCAGGGGGTGGGACGTCTCCTGCTTTCGGAGGCCGTCGGGTGGGCTGCTCGGCAAAATAGAAGCGTCCTCTCGGTGGTCACGCAGGGGCAGAACATCAGCGCCGTACAACTCTACGAGAAAGCGGGCTTCTCGCTGGCATCCGTTTCCCTCTGGTACCACTGGTGGCCTCAGCGAGAACAGGGCTAAGTGATCGACGCACTCTCGGGTTTTCGTGAGTGACACAGGGGGCGCGTAAATGAAGATGACATTGGACTTGTCACAATTGGCTACAAATATTGAGCTCGACGAGCAGGGCCTCTGGCACGCCCGCTCTGCGAAGGCCATCTCTTATCCGGAGCAGGGGTCGGAGGAGTGTTTCCAAGTTGAGGACAGTTCATTCTGGTTTAAGCATCGGAACCACTGCATTGTCGACCTCATTGCCAAACATCCGCCAGGGGGTGCCATTCTCGACATCGGGGGCGGCAACGGGTTCGTCTCCCATGGACTGCAGGCCGCCGGTTTTGCCGCCATCTGTCTTGAGCCCTCCCTTCAGGGAGCGATGAATGCACGACGAAGAGGAATGGAACACGTCGTCTGTTCTTCGCTGGAAGACGCGCGCTTCAAGGAGGAGAGTCTTCCTGCGGCGGGTGCATTCGATGTGCTCGAACATGTGGAGCATGAACACGATTTTCTGGTGAGTACCCGTGAGTTACTCCGCCCCGGTGGTCGGCTCTATCTGACCGTACCGGCGGGCCCACGATTGTGGTCAGAGGAAGACGTGCTGGCGGGCCACTATCGGCGCTATACTACCGAATCGATCACGACGGCCCTGGCGCGGGCCGGGCTTGAAGTGGACTACCAAAGCTACTTCTTCAGCTTTCTCGTGCTTCCGGTCTTCCTCTCACGGACCGTGGGAGGTTCGCTCTTCCGCCGCCGTGGTGAAGCCATCGTCAGGAAGCGGGAACACCAGCCCCCGTTGCGCCTGGTGGCGCTATGGCTTTCGCGCCTGTGCGCGCGCGAGCGCCGACTCCTCGCCTCGGGCAAGCGCATCAAGCGGGGAACCAGCCTCCTGGTCGCCGCCAGAAAGAGAACGGCCAGCGACACGAGGCCGCTGGCCGTTAGCTAAGCAACGTTTAACGACCGATTACGGCTCAACGGAGTACAGGCCACCGATCGTACTGAAGGAGATCGGCTCGGTAAACACCATTACCTTTTTGCCGCCAGCCTGGGCCGCCAGAGCCGTCGCCAGAATCCGGTTGGCTTCTGTCGCGTCGTCAGCACTTCCGGCGACCATGATCGTGTTGGCCGGAAAAGCGGGCCCAAGCGTCGTGGGGAACGAATTCGTGTTCTGCAGCACAATATAGACGCCGCCACCGCCGGCACCGGCCCACTTGACATCGCACTCGTACCACGCCGGCGCGGCCACGACACACACTACTCCCGCTGTGAGAAACAACACCAGCGCCACTCCGACAAACCACTTCTTCATCCTATGCCTCCTGTTTTTTGTTCACTGATCCTAACCTACCAAAACCTATAACACTGTCTATAAATCTGATGCATATGCCGCAACCACGTACATGCCGCCTATCACGGAGAAAGACTTTGGCTCGACATATACAAGCACTTTGCGGCGGCTGCTGACGGCACTCAGCGCTGTCACCAGATACCTGTTCGCCATCGTCGTGTCGGCGGGAGTGGACACCATGATGCTGTTCGCGGGGAATATGGCACCCAGAGTATTCGAAAACGTTGGATTCACCAGCACGATATAGACACCATTGCCTCCGCAACCCGCCCACGCGACGTCGCACACAGCCCATCCGGGTGCGGCAGATGCCCCACCGGCAAGCCCGATCACTAAGATCAAGGCAAACAACGCCGCGCGACGCCATCCGACATGTGTTTCACTCTTGCTCATTCTCAAATCTCCGTAACGGGGCCGCGACATCTACAGCCACCCAATTAATAAGCAGGTAATATACCAACCGATCGCCGTTGAGTCATCAAATATATTCGCATCATTTATCTTTGAAGCGGTTCTCCAGCTCATGCCTTGTAAAACCGGGGAAAACCTCGCTGCTCTCAGCTTCTTGAGGGGAAACAGCCTGATTCGTCCCTGTGTGAGCCGTCACGCCCGGAATGAACTCGGATTGATTTGATAGCGATGGGCGGCTCTCAAATTTGAGACGGAGTTCCTCAGCCGAATGACCGGGAAAGACCTCGACGCGGCTCGATTTTAGTGATTTGAACGCGGCCTTGTCCCCAAAACTCGAATACACCTCATCACGCTCTTCAGGGGATGGCATACGCGGTGCAGGTCCGGGGACGGGCAACACAACGCCTAGTATGACCCGCGCGCCGTTGGTTCCAGCTACCTCCTCTCTAATCGTGTACGGCAGGGCACCAAACAGCCGATTGCAGACATCCGGCAGGATCGCATTTGTAACCGCCAGCTCGCTGACCATCATAGCGTTCAGCCAATCGGCATCGTTCACAACCTTGGCCCCGATTTTTCCTCCAATCTGCTCCAGAACGGACTCAAACGTACAGTTGGATACCGAAAGAGAGAAAGGCCTGTTGGTCGGACTTACAGGCGAGACAGCCGCTCCGCCCAGCAGTATCTCCGAAGCCATGAGCGGGGTGAGGGCCGCTACTGCAATCAACACTATTCCAAGTTGTGTGCGTAACATCACCATACTCGTCGCTGCCAAGCCATCACTGGGCGGCGAGCGCCTCAAATCCAGGAGGAGGTTTAGCCGTCTTCGTGACATCGCCGCGAATCTTACTTTCCAGCTCCGGGTTTTTGAACAGCGTCGGCTTCATCTCTACAGCCGGTGGCGCTGGTCGCGCGGGTGCCGGTGCGCTCGCCGATGTCGCCGCCTTCTTCACATGCCCCTCTGACAAGAAGAGGACGACGCTCTTGTCCTGGCCCACCAGCGTGATCTTCTCCTCAGCTTTATCAATACGGGTGAGCTTGTACCCGTAGATAAACGCACCCTCCCCCAGTACAAAGCTGCGACCGGTGTGGTCATCAATGAAGCCAGCCCTCAAAACCCCGCTATCCCGCGACTCGATGATCGCACATACACGAATCGGCGTCCCATCCAGGGATGCCAAGCCACGATGGGATAGCGCGGGTTCAGCCGCTCCGAGGCCCGAGAACGCCCCCACCGCGACCAGTACTGCCGCAACAGAACACGCCCTGTTAAGGTTCCTTTTTAGCACACCTACTCCTGTAAAAAGCTCGACTGAACGTAGCAATATTCGCTCGACATGTAAAGATCGATCATCCCACGTGGCTCTGAGATTTTGATCAGAATCCTCACAAGAGGAGCGACACCCAGGGCAGCCCCGGGGCGACCACCCTGAAGACTGGTGAATACGAGAAATCATCCGGCGCACCCGTCACCCTGACCCGCATGCGGTACTTGCCTGGAGCGAGGGCCGCCGGCAGCGGCAGAGGATACGCCATGTCATTGGCCGGGCTGGGGACGTTCGTAGCCAGCTCTGCGATCCATTGGACGCCCTTCCACAGGCCTATATCCACGGCCCCGGCGGGAGCGGGCCCAGTCCAGGTGACCCAAACGGTCTCAGACGCGCGAAAGACCCAATCGGCCGTGGGGCCGGTGACGACGAGCGATGAGACCGTGATGATGCTGTCCACAACATTAGAGAAGACGCCATCGCTGGCAATAAAACGGACCATGTTGCTGCCAATGTCTGATCCCTGGGGCGTCCAACTGAAAAGGCCTGTGCCATCGCTGTAGTCGACAAAGGAGGCTCCCGGCGGCATGACGGGCGCGCTCAGAGCGGGGAACGGGCCATCCGGATCGACTGCTGTGAGCGCGATGGTCAAGAGCGTGCCTGTCAACGCACTCCGGTCAGCCACGTCACCCAGCTGGGGCGATGCCAGATTAGCAAGCTCGACGGTGAGTAGCGCCACGGCACTGGTTACAGACCCAGCCGCGTTGCTCACGATGCAATCAAACAGGGCACCGTCGTCCCCTATCACGGTTGACGTGTGCACGTGCGCCGATTGCGTCGCACCCAGAATATTGGTTCCGCTGCGACGCCACTGGTAGAAGAGCGGCGCATCGCCGCTGGCGAGCAGCGAAAAGCCAGCAGGCGACGGTGCCGTCACGGAAACATTGGGCGGATTCACGATGATCTGTGGCGGGACGGGTGGGGGTTTGACGGTTACGGTCAAGAGCGCAACCTGGCTGGTGGTCGAGCCAATCACATTGGTGACCACAACGTCAAACGTTGCCCCGTTGTCGGTGGCGAACGAGGTCGTGCTCATGACATAGGACGATGACGTGGCGCCCCCAATAGGGGTTCCGCCACGGCGCCACTGGTAGTGCAGCGGTGCCTCGCCGGAGGCCAGGACTGAGAAGCTGACTGCGGCTGGCTCCTGTACGTTCGCATCGCCCGGGGGCACATCCACTGAGGGTGCCTGCGGGTTGGGTGGTACGTTGACGGTCAGCGTGGCCACATCGCTGGTCACGACACCTACCGCGTTACTGATAATCACGTCAAACGTGGCCCCGTCATCCAGTGCGGCACCCGTCGAAAGCAGCACGTAAAACGTGTTGGTCGCATCAGCCAGCAGGTTGGTGCCGCGACGCCACTGGTAGGTCAGGGGGGCATCACCAGAGGCCTGCACACTGAACGCGGCGGAGGCCGGCTCGAGCACAGTGACATCGACCGGCTGAGTCAGAATGAGTGGCGGATCAGGAAGATCGGGCGCCACCGTCAGGAGGACCACCTGGCTGGTCACCACGCCGGCCACGTTGCTGAGCACGACATAGATATCGGAGCCGTTGTCGGTCGCGTGGGTCGGGTCAACCGACCATTCGGCCGCCATTCCCCCGACGACCTGCGTACCGTTGGTACGCCTCTGGATCCACTGGTAGGTGAGCGGCTCATCGCCCAGGGCGGTAACGCTGAAGGTGGCCGGTTGCGGCTCGTTCACGGAGATACTCACGGGCTGTTGGGTGATCGTGGGCGGGGGCGGGATATAGGGGATCACCGTCAACACGGCAACCGCGCTGGTGGCCACGCCGTAGGCGTTGCTGACCACCACATCAAAGGCGGCGCCACTGTCGTTGGTGGTGGGTCCGTTCACGACGTAGTAGCTCTGGTTGGCGCTGGCAATTGGATTGCCTTCACGGCGCCACTGGTACTGCAGCGGCGCATCACCCGAGGCTTGGACCGTAAACGTGGCGGCCTGGCCGGCCGTGACGGCCGTGTTGGTGGGGCTGGCATTAATCTGAGCCGGGGTCGGTACGTACGCCGCCACGTTCAATACCGCGACCGCACTGGTCACCACGCCATACGTGTTGCTGATGACTACATCGAATGCCGCGCCATCATCCGCGGCAACCGTGGGATTGATGAGGTAGCTGTTCCCCGTCTCACCAGCCAGAGACGCCCCGTCACGACGCCATTGGTAGGAGAGAGGCTGCGTTCCACCGGCAGCCACGCTGAAGAGGGCGCTCTGTGGTTCCACGACACTCACGCCCTCAGGCTGTTGCACAATGAGCGGTGGCGTATCGCTGCCGTCGTGCGTGCCGACCGCGAAGTTCTGCTCTACCTCGCCGAGTGATAGGGCGCGGTTGTACAAGGCCACCAAGTGGAAGTCACCAAACCAATCCGCCCCACCTGTGGCCTCGTTGGCCAACACCAATGGGTAGGCTGCATCCCATGTCGTCAGGCCTCCCCCCACACTCTGCGTGCCAGTCGCGGTGCCGTTCACGTAGAGCCGCATGACACCCCCACCGTCATACGTCACGACCAAGTGGGTCAGACTCAGGCTGGCGAAGCCCTGCACACCAGGCGTACCGTCTTGGGCGGTCGAAGTCGTGCGCAGGCGCGTCACGTAGAGCTGGCCCTGTTGCTCGATCGAGACGTTGCGCGACGACTCATTGGGGGAGAGCGTGAAGATGAGTGAGCGGTTGCCCGCGATGGGATCGCCCTGCAGCAGACTGGCCGGCTTGAGCCAGAACTCAACCGAAAACTGGCCCGAGGTCGCGCACGCCGTCACGAGGTTGCTGGCCGCGCCGCTCGAACCGATGGTTGTATCCTTGACCAGGAGTCCACCTGATGGCAGCCAGATCGTGTTGTTGGTATTCTGGATGGCGAGGTCCAGGGCCGGATCGATCCCGGACAAATCCACTACCGTATCGCCGCCGCCCTCTTCGAAGGTGTAGAGCGCGAGCAGCCCGTCGGACACTCGGTTGGTTTGAGCCGCCCCCCATACCTCCGTAACGGCCAACGTGACAGCCACAAAGAGTGAGAGTCTCAGATGCATGATCCGTTAAGCTCCGGCTCGCCCGTTATGTCCAGCTCTCAGTCTAGCAGCAAGAGCAGCCACGTCAGGCCACCTCCCCGCAGCGACAAGAGCTCTGATTGGGCAAAATCCTGCGGTGCCGAGCTGTCCGTCACGCGAATGTCGTAGTAATCCCCTGGTTTCAAATCACCCGGGAGCGTGATCGCCACGCTCATATCCTCAGTGGGACTCAGGACGCCGTTGGTCAAGTCTCCGACCCAGGCGCCGTTCTTCCAGATACTGAGGTCGGCGGCCTCTAACGCCCATGCGCCGGTCCAGGAAACCTCCACCGTATCACCTGCCCGCATAACGGTCGAATGCAGGGGGCTAGTCAAGGCAAACGACGAAACATGAATGCTGGCATCCCGGCTATCACTGTATACCCCATCCGTCGCCACGACGCGCAGGGGGTGATCGCCTATGTCGGAAACCTGCGGAGTCCAGGACAGCGATCCGGTGCCGTCCGTGTTGTCCGTGAACAGCGACGTAGCGGGCCTCACTGGCGCACTCAGGGCGGGCACCGGCCCGTCCGCGTCCGAGGCCGAGACCGCAACGGTCAGGAGTGTCCCAACCTGGGCGGCCTTGTTGACCACGCCGCTAAGCACCGGCGGATTGGCATTGCCAGGTTTTAGTTCAAAATCAATCCCGTCGCGGTTACCGGAGACCGCTACATAGTGGCTCGACAGGCCTACCAGGACCGACCGGTTGGTCGGGGCGTAGGCCAGATCAGTGACGCTGACGGTGTAGGTCGAGCTCGCCTGGGCATGAACAATGGCGTAGAGACCGCTAGCATCGGTCACATCGGTCAGCGGGCTACCGCCGTTCTCGGCCGATATCGTGAGTCCCGAAACGGGCACACCGTTGGTGTCGGTTACGCGGCCGCTGATAATCTCGCCACCGCCCTGAGTGAAGATGTTGTACACGCAGGTGTCAATGCTGGTGTAGTGGTAGTAGGCATCGATGTCGGGCAGGTTGTACCAGGCGTTGTCCAATCCACTCCAGCCCATGTTGACGTGATGATATAGTGTCGCGCCCTGGTAGCCGTAGCCGTCCACCACAACGGCATGCCCGCCGCCGGTGCGACGTATGGCGATCATGACAGGCATGCCCGCGTTCAAGTTGGGGTTGATCATGCCGGTCAGCCCGGCGCCAATGTTGCCACCGCTATTGTAGCCCTTGATCGCCTTGCTGTAGCCAAAGCGGCTGACGAGTTGGTTGGCCGCGTCCCAGGTCGAAGCGCCGGAACCGGAGGCTGTGAAATCCATGCCCACCGATGTGGCGGCGTCATGCACGAGCGAACCGATCATCTGACGCTCAGCCAGCGTGATCGATCCGCCCGGCGTCAACGGCATAGTCGCCCAGTTGTAGGCCCCACCACTGCCGTCACCACCGCGCAGGGCCTCGGAACTAGGCACGCCGTCAACCCAGATCGTGTAGGAAGAAGTACCCACACCGGAAACGGGCCACTCATGATAGCGCATCAGCTGCGACATCATGGTGGCCACACATCCGGCCAGGTAGTTGTTTGGAGTATAGTAGTTGTAGCAGGTCAGACCGGCCACAGTGGATTGTCCCCAGGTGCTCTGGACGAGGGGGGCGACTCGTACGTCTGAGACGCTGGTCAGTTGCATGCGCTGCATGCCGCCGTCATCCGCCATCTCCAGAATCCGGCCCCAACGACTGACGTTGCCGAGCGCAAGCCGATTCATCTGGCGCGCGGCACCGGCAGATAGCCTCTCCTTCTGCTTGCCCTGCACAGCCAAGATCCGGCCCGCCAGATCGCGCTGTAGAAGGCTGAAGAGCGGGCTCTCTTCGCTGGCATCAAACGTTCCCGTAGCCGAAAAGGCGACGATCGGCTCCAGCAGGTCATCTGCGGACACAACGACGAAGCCTGAGGGCGATAGGGAGATCACATGGTAGATTGCATCACCACTCTCATTGTGAAAGGTGCGGGCGGCGCCAAGCTTGCTGGCCATGACGGCGTGCAGGGGGCGGGAATCGCTGCGCAGCCACCCTCGAGCGGCCCTTTCCGCCATTGTGGCCGAAGCCGGAGCACCGACAACCAGACGACCAGTCAGGAGGAGGGCGGCCGCTGTGAGATGTATGATTGAGGTACGTCGCTTCATAATACCCCCTATAAGAAGCAAAGGGCGTGCCAAGACCCGCAGTATAGAACTTTGATCCACCGATTCCGGGCCAGTAGACCCGCCAAAAGGCCCTGTTCTTTGAGAAGCCGCACATTTGACCGGTGTCACTTTTCAGTATTGAGAACATAAATACAGGTATCTCACATGTGTTTAAAGGGCCCGCCGACGGACAAATGGCCATAAATCGTCACAAAATAGGACACCCCTCCAGCTTACCAGAGCCTGCCAAGCAGTTACGATTGACGGACGCCTCTCCAGCCGTCATCTTCACTCACTATGTCAAGCGCCATGACACCATCCGATTACGCTACGATCAGCCGGGTCTGTTTTCCGGTCCTACAGAACCATGAGATGGATACCCTCAGGGACCACCTGGGAATCGGACCAACGGTGCCGGACGAGGACGCCGGCCAGACCATCGGGCACGCCTTGGCGGAGCGCGCTCGGCACCTCCCCGCCCCCATCCGGTCTGAGATCAATCGCCTCTTGGCGGCCAGCCAGTCGGAGACCATCCGCGCGTTTTTTGCCGCCGCCTCAGAAGAGAACGCACCAGGAGCCGAGGGTGATAGCTCCGGCCTAGCCGAAATATTCAAGGAAGACCGCTTTGCTCGACCGCGTCCCACCCCGGACGAGCTCGACCGGGTACCGATCAACCGCGATGCCCCCGCCGCCATGCTGGGTCCCCAAGGCGAGATCGCTCTGCACATGGGCCGTTACGAACATCGCGACGGACAGGTCGCCATGGCCACGGCGGTGTGCGATGCCTTCAACGGATCGCACTGCCTGCTCGTCGAGGCAGGCACCGGTATCGGCAAGAGTCTGGCCTATCTGATCCCAGCCGTCCTGCGCGCCGTCACCAATCAATTGCCGGTGGTCATTAGCACCAATACAAAAAACCTACAGTCACAACTTTTTGAGAAGGACCTCCCCCTCCTGCGCGAAGCCCTCGATATGGAGTTTAGCACGGCTCTGATCAAGGGGCGTATGAACTACCTCTGTATCCGCAAGCTGCTTTACCTCCTTAAGGAGGTCGACGTTGAACTTGATTTGGAGGATGGAGCACAGGAGGAACTGCTGCATGTGTTGGGCTGGGCGGCGGCCACCGATACGGGCGATTTTGCCGAAAGCTCCGTTCTGGATCAGCCGACCGCCAGCGAGCTCCGCGGCCGTCTGGCCTCTTCAGCCGAAGAGTGCCCGGGGCGCAGCTGCCCCCACTTTCGCCGCTGCTTCCTGCGGCGCGCCCGCGCCAAGGCCCATGCCTCCGATATCATCGTGGCCAACCACTCACTCGTCTTCGCCGAGATCAATATCAACACCTCGGCCCTACCGCCCTATGTCGATATCGTCTTCGACGAAGCCCACAACATCGAGGAGGCTGCCACACGCCATTTTTCGATCGAGCTCTCGGCCCTCAAGCTGCGCTTTATCACGCGCCGTCTTCTGCGGCGCCGCCAGCGCGGCAAGGCGCAAGGCAAGGACAAGGGCAAGGACAAGAGCAAGGGTCTCTTGCCATCCATGCTCCGTCATCTCGACTCAGAGGCTTTTCAGGGCTCCACGGAGCAACGACAGCAAGCCCGCACCCATGTGGACGCGATGATCAATCTGATCGAGGCCCTCGACACCTCGTCGCGGAAGCTATTTGACGTCATGGTCGATCTGCTCGACCAGCCCCAGCGCCCGCTCGCCTCGCTTCGTATTACGCCCGCCGTCAGGGAGTCCACCGTCTGGAATGCGATCGAGGGTGCCCGCGTTGTGATGGATGACGAATTGAGGGCCATCGGCGAGCGGTCGGATAATCTGTCCGATCTCCTGCGCGAGGTCGATGGCGACGGTCTGCCTTTCCATAGTGACCACATTCAGGAGTTCACCGCTCTCTCGATCCGCCTCAAAGACTTCCTACAGGATATCGATTTTGTACTTTCGGCCGGGCAGGAGGACTATGTCTACTGGGTCGAGCGTACCACACCACGCATGGGTGGCGTGCGCGCCTGGGGTGCACCCATTACAGTCGGCAAGCAGCTGGCCGAGGCATTCTACGCCCAGAAAGAGACAGTCGTTCTGGCCTCGGCTACCCTCACCGTGAAGGGGAGTTTTGATTTCTTCAAGAGCCGGCTCGGACTAGATTCCGTAGCTCCTGAGCGCTGCCGCGAACTCAACGCCGGCAGTCCATTCGATTATGAGCAGCAATGCCGCGTGCTGGTGCCGATGTTTTTACCCGATCCCGGCGACGCCGCAGCGGACTACGCCACAGAACTGGGAGCCCTCCTGGCTAAGGTCTTCCGCCGCACGCGAGGGCGCGGCATGGTACTCTTTACCAGCTACACCATGCTCAAGGCCACCACGGTCGCACTACAGCAAGGGCTCGGGCAGGATGCCATCCCTATCCTGGCTCAAGGGCTTTCGGGTTCGCGCGAGAACATTACATCCCTCTTCAAGCGTGACCTCGAAGCGGTACTGATGGGCACACACTCTTTCTGGGAGGGGGTCGACGTCGTCGGCGAGACCCTCTCCTGCCTGGTCATCGCGCGACTCCCCTTCGCGGTCTTCACCGACCCGATTCAGGTTGCCCGCTGCGAGCAGATCGAGGCCGCGGGGGGCGACCCCTTCCGCACCTACTCCCTGCCCAACGCCGTCATCCGCTTCCGCCAGGGCTTCGGCCGTCTGATCCGCCACCGCACCGACCGCGGCGTCGTGATCGTGACCGATCGCCGCCTGATGACCCGCCCCTATGGGGCCGCCTTCCGCAAAAGCCTGCCCACCCGCACCATCTCTCTGAGCGACCCCACCCACTTCCTCGACGCCATCGAGGAATGCCTCGCCATCGCGTGAGCCAAGCCGCGCCTGATTCTTGACCTGCACGCATTCATGCGAGTAGTCTCTTCCCACAGACAGTCCACTCGGCGGGGACGCGGAAAGGATGCATCACATGAAGAACTGGATCTGGATCATCGTGGCCGTTGGCATGGTGTTGGTCTTGAAGCACCTCCTGCTGGGGCGCGCCTCAAAAGAGACGATTCAGGAAGTGCTGGACGCCGGGGCCCTCGTGGTCGACGTGCGCACGGAGGCCGAATTTGTCGGCGATCACTATGAAAACGCGGTGAACATTCCCCTCAGTAGTCTCGCTGGCCGACTGGGCGAGCTGGGCACCAAAGACCGTCCCATCGTGCTCTATTGCCACTCCGGCACCCGCTCGGCCTCAGCCGCGCGCATACTGGCACAGGCGGGCTTCACCAACGTGACCAACGCCGGCTCCCTGCATCATATGCCTTAGCCGAGCACATCCCGTACCGCGCCCCCCACCAGCGTGACGTGGTGATCGGCCAAACGCTCAGCCTGTTCCACTGAGTGCGTTGTGAACAGCACGGTTGTACCATGACGGGTGTTCAGCTCTCGTATACAGCTCTCTACCGCGTGAACGTACTCCTGATCGATACCGGCCGTGCATTCATCCAGTAGCAGGACATCGACATCCAACACCAGGGTCCGCGCCAGAGCCACCCGCTGCGCCTCCCCTCCCGAGAGCGTGTGGGCATTGCGGTGGGCGAACGGTTCCAGGGCGAGGCGCGCCATCACCGCCCGTACCCGGCGGCGCACCTCCGCGCCCGTGACGTGGCGCAGATGAAGACCATAGGCAATGTTGTCACTGACGGTCATGTTGAAGAGGTAGGGCTGCTGCATGAGATAGCCGATGCGGCGGCGCTGTCGCAACCACGCACGGCGGTCTTCGTAGTCCACCACCTCGTCCCCGCAGACCACGCGGCCCGCTGCTGGCCGGTCGACCAGCGAGAGAATGCGCAACAGGCTCGTCTTGCCGCAGCCGTTCGGACCCGTCACAGCTGAGATCTTGCCGCGCGGCACGCCCCACTCTGACACACATAATCTGAAGCTGCCCCAGGTCTGTTCCACGTCGCTCAAGTAGTAGGCGTTCATTGGCTGCGCTCCCGCAAGAGACCGAAGAGAATATTGACCACGAGGGCGACACTCAGGAGCACCAGCCCTAGAGCAATGCCAAAGGCGAACTCGCCCTTGCTGGTTTCGAGTGCCATGGCGGTGGTAATGTTGCGCGTGTAGCCCCGAATGTTTCCGCCCAGCATCATGGAGACACCCACCTCGGCGAACACCCGGCCAAATCCGGCCATGACCGCTGCCAGGATTCCATAGCGCGCCTCGCGCAGAAACATCACGAAACTCTGTCTTCGGTCCGCTCCCAGAGAGAGCGCCGTGGCGCGAATCCGTTTGTCGAGGCCCACCACGGAGGTAACCGAGAGACCAGCGATGATCGGGAACGCGAGGATGAATTGTCCTATCACCATAGCCGCCGGTGTATAGAGCAGGCCCAATTCCCCCAGCGGTCCGCGCCGCGACAGAAAGGAGTAGACCATCAGCCCAACCACTACGGTAGGAAGAGACATGAGCGTGCTCAGCAGCGTGATAATGGCGCGCCGCCCAGGGAAACGCCGCTGTGCCACGCACATGCCGAACGGAACACCAGCCAACGTGGCCAGGGCCGTGGCCAGGAAAGATACTTTGAGCGAGACAAGTACCGTGCCCAGGAACTCCGGATCCAGACCGACAATGATGCGCAGACTGTCACGCACGCCTTGCCAGATATAGTCCATCAGTGAATGCTCCCGGCCGCATCCGGGTGATAGAGCGGCTGACCCTCCCACGTGTAGTCACGAATGAGGGCCTGGCAGACTGGACTCGTTACCCAGGCAATCAGCGCCATCGCCTGTTCGTATTTCGCATGGGTATGCTTATAGGGACTTACCGCGATAATGCCGTAGGGGTTAAACAGTGCCTCGTCACCCTCGACCATCGGCCGCAGGCGCAGCTTCTCCCGATTGAACAGGTAGGTCGCGCGATCAACCATAACGTAGGCGTTCTTCTCATCCGCCATCCGGAGCGTCGCACTTTTGAGTAGGCAGGGGACTCCCGTGATCTTAGGATG
>JABMPJ010000027.1 GCA_013203785.1 Lentisphaerota bacterium
ACCTGGGGGGATCAGTCCAACTGGCACAGAAGAGATCTTCTTTCAAGAGGCAGAGAAGACAACTACAGTAACAACACAAACCGAAAGGGCCTTGGTCAGTCACTAAGAGAATTGACTGTCTACCAAAACCGGGCAACCTCAGGCGTTTAAGAATGGGCTTAAGTGTGCGATTAAGTGTGGAGAAAACGGGGGAGAACGGCCAATGTTCCGTAACTCCCTGATAAATAGTGTGTTCGGACGCAATCAGCCTGTCAGCTTTTAACAGAACCATGCAACACGGAGGGAGAACAAAAATGAAGACATCACATTGGTGGAAGGGCCCCGTAAAGGCGGATCCTGATTTTGGGCAGCTTCTGAAAGTTCTTCGCCGCGAAGTGCCGGACCGCCCTACCCTTTTCGAATTTTTTCTCAATGCTGAGCTCCAGGCCTTTCTGGCCGGCGACGATGAGCGCACCCCCGAAAACACCGTCCATGCCTTTCGCAATGCTGGCTACGACTACGCCACAATCTGCGCCTCCGATTTTAGCTTTCCCCTCGCCGAGCAAGCGCATGCCGCGACCATTTCACAGAACGAGGGCGTCCGTATCACCGATCGCACCAGCTTCGAGCAGTATCCTTGGCCCGATCCCAATCTCTGTGATTATACGCCGCTCGAGCGCGCCGCCGCTGCGCGGCCCGAGGGCATGCAACTCATCTGTCATGGCCCTGGCGGCGTGATCGAGAACATGATCTCACTGGTGGGCTACGACAATCTCTGCTACCTGCTGGTGGATGACCCCGCCCTGACCCGAGAGATCTTCGACGCCATCGGGACGCGCCTGGTCGCCTTCTACAAGATTCTTCTGCAGCACGACGCCGTCGGTGCCATCATCGGCAACGATGACTGGGGCTACAAAACCCAGCCCATGATCGCACCGGATGACATGCGCGCCTACGTGGTGCCCTGGCATCGCCAGATTGCTGCCGCAGCTCACGCCACAGGAAAGCCTGCCATCATGCATTCATGTGGCAACCTGGTGACGCTGATGGATGACATTATCGACGACATAGGCTATGACGCCAAACACTCCTACGAGGATACGATCATGCCGGTGGAGACCGCCTACGACACCTACGGCCACCGAATCGCTATTCTGGGCGGCCTGGATTTGGATTTTGTGATCCGATCACCCGAGGCGGCGGTCTACAAGCGGGCCGGCCAGATGCTAGAGCGCGCCGCCGAGAAGGGTGGCTATGCCCTAGGCACTGGTAACAGCGTCCCTGCGTATGTCCCTGCGGAGCACTACTTCGCCATGACCGCCGCCGCGCTCGAACAGCGATAGTTGGGATCAAGGGGGCAGATGCGGGCCTATTCGAGGCGAGAGCCACAGAACTTGCAGTGAGAGGCATCACCGTCGTGGGCCGCTCTGCGGCAGCCCGTACAGCGCCGTGAGTCTGTTTGACTCTCCCGCGACGCCGCGACGGAGACGATGCCTGTGGGGACCACGATGATACTGTAGCCTAGGATCATCAGCAGGGCGGCCACGGCTTGGCCCAACGGGGTTCCAGGGGAGATATCGCCGTACCCAACGGTCGTGAGCGTGACGATCGCCCAATAGATACTGATCGGTATGCTGGTAAAGCCATTGGCCTCTCCTTCCACCACATACATGAGTGAGCCCAATACCACGACCATGGTCATCACAAAGAAGAGGAAGACGAGGATGCGCCGCCCGCTGGCGCGCAGCACATTTCCCATGGCGCGCACCTCGCCCTCGTACGAGGAGAGTTTCATAACGCGGAAAACGCGCAGCACACGCAGAAAGCGAATGGCCACCAAATAGCGGCTGCCACGGGTGATCAGACTCAGGTAGGTCGGAACCACCCCCAGAAAATCGACGATGCCAAAAAAGCTAAAGGCGTAGCGCAGCGCGTTCTCACCACACCAGAGCCGCACCAGATACTCGATCGTAAAGAAGAGCGTGAACACCCACTCGCAGGCGTAGAAGAACCGACCGTAGCTGGCGTGGAACGAGCTGACGCTGTCGAGCATCACCATCAGCACGCTCACCGCCACAATGCCCAAGAGCACCAGATCGTACCCCCGCCCCAAAGGAGTATCGGCCCCAAAGATAATTGTGTTCAGGCGCTGTCGAATACGCTCTCTATTGTCACGGTTCATCTCGCCTCGCCTCACTTCAGGGGATAGGACTCTGCTCCGTCGTACTTCCGAACGGGATGTGTTGATTGCCAACACTAAAGCCCGAATGGGACGGAACTTCAAGCGGCAAGAGAGGCATCTGCGATTCATTGCAAGTGTGTTCATCACAATCGTAATCCTGCTCGTAATTGTAATCCGAGCACGATTACGATTACGAAAAGCAGTGCAGTGATCGAACCTGCTGCTTTGCAGCGAGTCGCACAGACGCCCAGCCGCAAGAGGCATGCTCCTTTTTCGTCGTCTTTGGTCCGCCTCCTTTGCTAGGCTGCCGCCTGAACCATTTAGCCACCACTCAACCGGGGACGCTATGAGCCAGACAGACTTAAAAGCCGCCTATCGTACGATCATGGATGACCACTTTCCGCCCCACATGGAGATTAGCTTCATTGACGGCGAGGAGCGCCAGACCCTCTCCTTCGACAAGACCAGCTGGCAGATCGATGGAATCGACAAGGGTCTGCGCTATGGCGAGAACCCAGGGCAGGAGGCCGCCCTCTATCGCCTCGTTAACGGCAATCTGACACTGGGGGATGTCACCGCCGTGCAGCCGGGTCAGTATCTGGCCTCAAATGCCGAGTTGGTCCAGTCCGGCAAGCACCCCGGCAAGACCAATATTACGGATGCGGACGCCGCCCTGAACATCTTGCGCTACCTCACCGCTACACCGGCGGCGGTGATCATGAAACACAACAACCCCTGTGGTGCCGCCATGGCCGACACGCTCTGCGAGGCCTATCACAAAGCCAACATGGCCGACCGCCTGGCCGCCTTTGGTGGTGCCATCGCCCTGAACCGCGAAGTGGATAAGGCCACGGCCGAGCTGATCATCGAAAACTACTCCGAGGTCGTCATCGCCCCCGAGTTCGCCGACGGCGTCATGGACCTCTTTGCCACCAAGAAGAACCTGCGTGTCATGCGCATCGGCAACATGAACCGTCTGCAGGACTTTGCCACGCAACGGGTCGTTGACGTCAAGAGCCTGATCGATGGGGGCATGATCATGCAGTGGTCCTACCAACCTGAAGCCCGTTGCGTGGATGATTTTCTTCCTGCCGTTACGACCTACCGCGACAAAGAGTATCGCATCAATCGTGAGCCCACCGCACAGGAGCGCAGCGACATGCTGTTCGGCTGGCTGGTTGAAGCCGGGGTGACGAGCAACTCAGTGCTCTACGTCAAGGACGGCGTCACGGTCGGTATCGGCACCGGAGAGCAGGACCGTGTCGGCGTCGCCGAGATTGCACGCGACAAGGCCTATCGTAAACTGGCCGATCGCCTCTGCTGGGAGCAGC
Source organism: Lentisphaerota bacterium (assembly GCA_013203785.1). GTDB lineage: Bacteria > Verrucomicrobiota > Kiritimatiellia > UBA8416 > JABMPJ01 > JABMPJ01. The sequence goes on from JABMPJ010000027.1 coordinate 3,493, forward strand.
ACGGCATTCCCTACAACACCCTTACCGATGCCGATCAGCGCGCCGCCATAGACAGCCATGTGGCTGAAGCCAAGGGCGGTCTGCGCGGCTGTTGCATGGTGTCCGACGCCTTCTTCCCCTTCCGTGACGGAGTCGAGGTCGGGATTCGTGAGGGCATCACCTCCGTCGTTCAGCCCGGAGGATCGGCGCGCGACTTCGAATCCATCGAAGCCTGCAACGAAGCTAACGTCGCCATGGTCTACACCGGCCAGCGCAGCTTCAGGCACTGATCGGGCACGAATATAGCCAGCCACCGACGCTGCAGCCGCCGAGGACAGCGACCCCCTCGGAGAACGCCCCTATTGCGCCGGGTGGGAGGGCGACTTTTGAGTAGGCAGGGGACTCCCGTGATCTTAGGATG
>JABMPJ010000028.1 GCA_013203785.1 Lentisphaerota bacterium
CATCCTAAGATCACGGGAGTCCCCTGCCTACTCAAAAAGCGCCATGTCACCCATTTGACTGTTGAAGCGGCCACCGTAAAGTACGTTTCGGGCCCGTTGATCTTTGTGAGCGATGGCGACCGCTATCCGCTGGGGGGAATTGTCGAGATCCTGGATCCGGGCGGCGGTCGCCGCCGGGGACAGGTTTTGGAAGCCGGACGCGAGCACGCGGTGATCCAGGTCCTGGAGGATACGTCGGGCCTGGACGTGGTGAAGACCCGTGTCGTGCTGACGGATGATGCCGCCCGCATTGCGGTCGGCCCACGCATGATCGGGCGCGTCTTCACTGGATCAGGCCTGCCGCGTGATGGGCTCCCGCCCTTTGTGGCCGAGAAATCGTACCCGATCGAAGGGATGCCGATCAACCCGGTCTCACGCTCGCGGCCATCGGACTTCATTCAGACCGGTATTACCTCGATCGACCTCTTTAACACGCTTGTGCGGGGTCAGAAACTTCCGATTTTCAGCGGCTCAGGGCTGCCCGCCAATGAAATTGTCTCGCAGATCATCGCCAATGCCGATGTGCCCAATGCCGAAGGGGACTTCGTGGTGGTCTTTGGTGCGATGGGCCTGACGGTGCGTGACTACAGCTACTTCACCTCGGAATTTGCGCGGGAGGGGAGTCTGGACCGAACGATTGTCTTCATGAACCTGGCCGACGACCCCACAATCGAACGGCTGCTGACGCCGCGTTGTGCTCTGACCACGGCCGAGGTGCTGGCGTTTGAGTACGGCTATCACGTCCTGGTCCTGTTGAGCGACATGACCAACTACTGTGAGGCCCTACGCGAAGTCGGTGCCGCACGTGAAGAGATTCCGGGACGGCGGGGCTATCCTGGCTATATGTATACCGATCTGGCCTCGATTTATGAACGGGCCGGACAGGTCAAGGGTAAGAAGGGCTCGGTCACTCAAATTCCGGTTCTAACCATGCCCAATGATGACATCACCCATCCGATTCCGGATCTGACCGGCTACATTACGGAGGGGCAGATCGTGCTACAGCGCGAGTTGCACCGCGCCGGTATCGAGCCGCCAGTGGACGTGCTCAGCAGTCTGTCGCGCCTCATGAACAGCGGTATCGGAGAGGGCAAAACGCGCAAGGACCACCGCGAGTTGGCCAACCAGCTCTATGCCTGCTACGCCCGGGGGCGTGACCTATTGCGCCTCGTGGCCATCATCGGCGAGGAGGCGCTCTCGGAGTACGATCGCAAGTATCTGGAGTTTTCCGAAGCCTTTGACAAGCGCATGATCGGCCAGGGCACCGAGGCGCGTACGATTGAGGAATCCCTCGCGCTAGGCTGGGAGATCCTGTCGGTGATTCCCGCAGCCGAGCTGACGCGCCTCAGCAAAGACACGATCGCTGAATTCCTCAATCCGCTTGCGGCGGATGGCAACCCGTCACCGTATTTGGAGAAAGCGAAAGGGGGGTGAGGGTAGAAAGAATTCAGGATTCAGAAGACAGGAGTCAGAATGGGAGAGGCGGCCAAGACATTTCAGGATTTGGTGGTTTGGCAGAAAGCGCACCGCTTCGTGCTTGCTGTTTATCGCTTGTCCCAGGCATTTCCGAAATCAGAACTCTATGGCCTGTCATCGCAATTTCGTCGCGCTGCCGTATCCATAGCAGCGAATATTGCCGAGGGTTTTCGGAAGCGAGGAAGGGCAGACAAGCTGCGCTTCTACAATATTGCGCAAGGCTCCTTGGAAGAGTGTCGCTATTACCTGATACTTACCAAAGATCTTGAATACGGTGATGTGACAGAAATAAACTTACTACTAACCGAGGTCAGTAAACTTCTTGAGGCATATATTCAGAGCATTCTGAATTCTGACTCCTGAATTCTAACTTCCTTTTAGGTATTCCGCTATGGAACAAAGTCGAGCCACACGATCGGATCTCCTCGCGCGCAAGGGCCAGGTGGCCTTGGCGAGCCAGGGCGCCAAGCTCTTGAAGAGTAAGCGCGAGGCACTCATGAAGGAGTTAATGAGTCTCATCAGGCCATTGGTCGACGCGTACAGCGCGATTCCCGAGCACGCGCAGCATGCCGCCCGCTCGCTGACGCTCTCCGAGGCCATGGACGGCACCGCCTATCTGCGTTCGACGGCCATGCTGGCGCGTGACCCCCTCCAGGTGCAACACAAGAAGCAGGCGTTCTGGGGCGTCCGCCTGCCGGTCATCGAGGCCGACGCCGCGCGCTCAACAGAGGGGTGGCGCTCGGCGGGGCTCTCCTCCTCGGCCACGGAAGCGGCCAACGATTTCCACGAGCTTCTGGGTGCCCTGCTGCACGCCGCGCCCCTGCAGGTGCGCCTCTCGCGTCTGGGGAGTGAGATTCGTAAAACATCCCGCCGCGTCAACGCCTTGGACCAGGTGGTCATCCCGAACCTCCATCGCGATATTGCCTCTATTTCACAGGCCCTCGAAGAGATTGAGCGCGAAGATCTCTTTCGCTTGCGCCGAATCAAGAGGAAGAAGGAGAAGAAACGCCAATGATGATATCCGAATTTCTAAGTGAGGCCCCGATTAAGATTGGCCTTGAGGCGCGTAACAAGACCGCCGCGATTGAAGAGATGATCGATCTGCTTGTCTCCGACCACCAGATCAGTCTGGCGAACCGTGGCTCCGTGATCGAAGCCGTCATGAAGCGCGAACAGATGATCAGTACCGGCATGGAACACGGCGTGGCCATTCCGCATGGTGCCGTGGACTCCGTCGACGACATCGTCGCTGCCATGGGCGTCAGTCGAGACGGGATCGACTTCCAGTCGATCGACGGCCGCCCCACCTACATTGTGATCCTACTGATCTTGCCCTCCAACAAATACAGCTCCAGCGTTCAGGCCATGGCCGGTATTTCGCGCGTCCTGACCAGCCCGCAGATCCGCAAGAGCATTATCGAAGCCACCTCCTCCGACGCCCTGCTAGACTGCATCCTCGAGGAAGAAGAGCGCCTCCTGCTCAGTCGGGAATAGCGTTGCGTCAAAGATCCATGTTGAGTTTTTTGCACCATTGTGGCACAAAAGGGCTAATAGTTAGCAACCCAAGGAGGTACGTCATGCGTATGGGAACTCTACACCTGATGATCTGGCACGTGGCCGGAGTCCTGACTCTGATTGGCACTCTGGCTGTGCATGCCGCAGAGCCTGTGTCTTGGGTGGATGCGATCAGCGGGGGGAGCCCCTCCGTCGATGCGCGTTTGCGCTATGAGTATGGTTCGTCCGATACGGCGGGCGATGCGAATGCCTTCACAATCCGCACGCGTCTCGGATATGGGACCGCTCCCTACAACGGGCTGCAGGCCTATCTCGAATTTGAAGATGTGACGTCGCTCCTGAGCGCGGATTCCTATAACCAGGCCGGGCTGGAGCCCGCGGGAACGGACCGCACCGTTATCGCCGATGTCGAAGGAACCGAAGTCAACCAGGCCACTCTGGCCTACACCTGTCCGATGACGGGTGCGACGGTCAAGGCCGGTCGCCAACGCATCATCCTCGACAACGCCCGCTTTGTGGGCAATGTGGGGTGGCGACAGAATGAGCAGACCTATGATGCCGTAACGTTGAGCACCAAGGATATGGGTGGACTCAAGCTGTCCTACGCCTATATCGACAGCGTGCGCCGCATCTTCGGTCAGGAGAACGGATCCACGCCTCCTGGGGCGGCCGCCAATGCCGCCAAATTCAACTCGGACTCGCATCTCGTGAATGCGAGCTACAAGCTCTGCTCCGCCGCGACAGCGGTGGCCTATGCCTATCTGCTCGACCTGGGTGATGGGGCCGTGGGTGCGGCCAACTCCAGCGATACGGTGGGACTGAGCTGTGCGGTCAAGTTGGGCGACAAAGAGGGGATCGCCTGGGGCGGTGATTTTGAATACGCGCGCCAGACCGACAACTCAGCCTCGCCCGCCGGTGTGGACTACGAAGCGGACTATGTGAAGGTGGACATCAACGCGGCGTCTTCCATGGTGGGTGTGGGTGGTGGATTTGAACTGCTCGGGAGCGATTCCGGCAGCAGCTTCCGTACGCCTCTGGCGACCGGTCACAAGTTCAATGGCTGGGCCGATCTCTTTCTCGTAACGCCGGCCGAAGGTCTACAGGATCTCTACGCCTACGCGTCGGTCACGTGTCCCAAGGGCATCGCCCCGACGTTCACGGTGGTCTATCACAGCTTTGAATCGGATGTCGGTGGGATCGACTACGGGCAGGAGCTCGATCTGGTTGCCGTGAAGAAGTTCTCGGATCGCTTCACCATGATTGCCAAGTACGCGGACTACAAAGCCGAGTCGGGTGCCGACAATCCACGCGGATCGGATGTGACCCGTCTCTCTCTTGAGGCTGGCCTCACGTTCTAGCCATCTTATGAGTGATTCGTTCCGGTTGGGAGTCTGCCCGGAAAATGAAGAGTGGGATCACATCCATGCGCGTGTTACGCCGCGTCATTCAGATCGGCGTGCTGCTCCTCATTGTCCTGGCCGCCCGTGATAGCGCCTTCCGGCGGGACCGCTTGCGAGAGTCACGGCGACTGCAGGATGCTTTTGCACCTGAAGCGCCACCCTATGAACGTCTGTTGGCGTCCCATACGGGGCTCGATCAAGCCCTGAATGGCCTGCGAGGCAATCTGTGGTACGCCCGCGTGGGCCGCGTGGCCGTAGCCGACACGCTTGCGGTCGTGGAGAACCTGTTTGCCTCGCGCACGTTCACCCTCTCCTTTGCCATTGCGGGAACCTGGTTGATTATGCTGTCGCTGGGGGTGGGGCGAGTCTTCTGCTCATACCTCTGCCCGGCGGCCCTGCTGTTTGAAGGGGGATCGTGGCTTCGCAGGGGGCTGCTGCGTTTGGGGTGCCCGCTACCGACCACGACACTGCCACGTTTCACGAAGTACCTCCTGCTTGGTGTTGGACTCTCCATAGCGGCCGCGACGGGCTGCTACGTGTTGGCATGGATCTATCCACCCAGGATTCTCAGCCTTGAGCTGGACTACTACTTCTTCCATCACGCCTTGCGCTTCGGGGGGCTCTTTCTTCTGGGGCTGCTTTTGGTGGAGGTGCTGGCGCTGCCGCGGGGCTGGTGTACTCATCTCTGTCCGGGTGGCGCGCTCTATTCTCTGCTCGGCGCCGGACGATTGCTCAGGATCCGGCACCATGCCGACCGCTGTACGAACTGCGGGGCCTGCCGGCCGGTCTGTCCCTATGACCTGCGCCCTGACCGGGCCTCGCCCGGTATGGAGTGCGACAACTGCCTGCGTTGCATCGCCGCCTGTCCCGAAGATGCGCTGACGTTTCGACGGGCGCAAGCGGCGGTCAAAGAGGGGTCATCATGAAGAATGACAAGCGCACGCGTCGTGAATTTCTGAACGGACTGGGTGTGGCCTCGCTGGCTACGGTCGGCCTCCTGGGCGTGCCCGTTCTACGCGCCTTGCCGCGGCAGGAGGGGGAGGTGGGCATCTACCTTCGTCCGCCCGGCGCCCTGCCTCACGAGGAGTTTCTGGAGGCGTGTATCCGCTGCGGGGCCTGTGCCCAAGCCTGTTATCCCGATTGTATCCAGATGTTCGACCGAGGGCCGAACCAGGATACGCCCTATATCTTGCCGCGCCAGAAAGCCTGCGAGCTCTGCATGGCGTGTGTCACAGTCTGCCCCACCGGGGCCCTGGCGGATATTCCGGTTGAGGAGGTCAAGATGGGCAAGGCCGTGCTGGATAAGGATCTCTGTCTCTCCCATAGCGGCCGCGGGGTGTGCGAGGTCTGCTACCAGTGTTGTCCGCGCAAAGGTAAGGCCATCACGCAGGAGCTGATCCGCCTTAAACCGATCTTCCACGAAGAGCATTGCACCGGCTGCGGAATGTGTGAGGAGGGGTGTCCCGTGCGCAAGAAAGCCGTCGAGGTAATCCCCATCGACGCCACTATCCGCAAGGCCGGTCTGAAGGGGCTTGAGCTGGGGAATATTAACGGTTATTGGATAACGGCGACCGATCGTTGAGCTGCTGCCAGCTACTCCGTGGCATGTCATTGGCCGGTAATCCTGCGGTATCTGTGGTCATGGTTTGTTGTCATCCCGAGCTTGTCGAGGGATCTCCAGTAGAGGGACAAAGGTGTGACGTGAGTGAGTATTTTGTCTATATGATGACGAATAAAGGGCGAACGACGTTGTATATAGGAGTAACAAATAGCTTGGTGCGACGGGTGTCAGAGCACCGACGGGGAGAGACTCCCGGTTTCAGCACACGCTACAACACAAATCGTTTGGTCTGCTACGAACGCTTCAACGATGTGCGTGATGCAATTGCTCGCGAGAAACAACTCAAGGGATGGTCGCGGAGCAAGAAAGAGGCACTGATCAATGCCATGAATCCCCAATGGACAGATATGGCGGTGGTCGTACTAGGCCTTGGGGAAGCTCCTTCAACACAATGGGAGGAGCGACGCCGTGGGTCTGTAGGAGATCCCTCGACAGGCTCGGGATGACAGGGCCATACCCCCATTAACCACTAACCGATACCCATTAACCGCCCCTGCACCAGCGGGGTCACCTAAAACAATGTCCCGCGCATGTTCATGTCGAGGTGCATGATCCAGAGTGAGAAGAATGAGAAGAGGATCATCGTTGTCAGGACCGGTATTTCGACCAGGTAGGAGGTCGTGCCCTTTCCGAAGAGTCGCTCGGTGGTGCGATGTGTTACCGAGATGCCGTAGACGTGGCCCACGATGACTAGCAGGACCTGTGCGATCCAGATCGTGTTGGTGGTCAGAAGCGGGGGGAAGGCGCGCGACGCTGTGCCCAAGAGATCCCATCCACGGCCGAGAGGATCGGAGAGATAGGTCACCACATTCTGTCCCTCCATAAAGAGGTGCATGCCGTTGTGGGCCAGGTGGTAGAAGAGGGCGATGGGGAGCAAGGCGTAGGAGAACTGAACGAAGACGTCCATTGTCGTCCACGTCCGATCAGTTGTGGTGGCCCGCGCGGCCAGAGCTGCAACGGCCCTACAGAAGGCGTAATAGAGCAGCAACGGCGCGGCCAATACCACCGCCATGCCGATCGTGAACGAACCGAGATGACCCAATCCGGTCAGGCCACCGACCCAGCCCAGGATGGTGCCTTGCGGGGCGGCTACATTCTCCCAGAAGGGCGTCATGGTCAGTCCGTGAAAGCTGGTCAGAGAGAGCAGCGTGATAGCCAGAAAGGCCTCATCGCGCTTGGGCTTGGAGTAGCTGTAGAGACCTTCGCCGAAGGGGCGCAGGTTGAGTGCGACGTTGTCCTTGGGGCAGCTCTTGACGCACTCGCCGCACATGGTGCAGTAGGTGTTGTCCTGTAGCGTGGCCAGACAGAGCGACGTGGGGCAGGGGTTGCCCTTCTCATTGCCGACCAGGCAGTCATGCGTGGTGCAGGAGGCGCAGACATCCGGACTGGCTGCGCGCACCTCGACCGGGGCGAAGTTGGCATACATACCCGAGATGCGACCGACAAAGCAGCCGTAACGACAGAAGGATTTCTTGTCGAAGAGGATGGCCGGAACGAGAGCCAGCACGATCATGCCGATGGCCACATACGCAGTCTTGAGCGGGGATTTGGTGACGTGGCATCCCAATTCGAGCCACGTCAGTCCGATAAAGAGGAGCAGGGCGGGCCAGACGTTACGCAGGCGGCGCGGCCAGCGCAGGCCCAGGTTAAGAGGCGAGGGGCCTGTACCCCAGAAGCGCAGCCGTGAGATCAAGGTCGCCACGAAATCCCAGGGACAGAAGACGCACCAGATCTTCCCGGCAAAGAGCACCACAAAGATCAGGCCGGCCCACCAGATGGTCCACGTCAGGGTGGGCACGATGTTGATGACCTGGTGTCCTGCGAGTCCGGCGTAGATCAGCAGAATGAAGAGGATCGTCGTGGGCAATTGAAAGACCATCGGGAACCAGCGCTGGCGGACCAAGCCCTTCAGCCAGGGCGCCTGGAAGAGATTGATGCGGCGTTTCTTGGACACACGGCTGCTGCGACGGCCCACGGTTTCGGCGAAGAAGAACGAGACGAGGATCACCGCCACCAGTCCGCCGTAATAGAGCCAGTCCGGCAACCCCGGCATGACCACCATTTTGCGGTACTGCGAATCAAACGTGACCGCCTTGCATCCCATGGTGCAGTTGACCATGCCGCAGAACTCGCAGATGTCGCCATCTGATGCCGGTTCAGTCTCGGCGCTTACGGTTGGTGCGCCGGCCGTGTCTGAGCTGCAATGCGGGCAGGCTTGGGTGGGGATCGCTAGGCTCTGTGCACGTGCCTGTGGTGTTTCCACGGCAAACGCCATGCCACAGAGGAAGAACAAGCCGACTCGCCAGAAACTCATAGTGGGAGGAGTGTATGCGAAAAGGTCACATAGAACAATCCAGCATCAGCAGAGGCACCCGCGAACCAAGGTGCTTACATTGAGCGCCAGAACCTGAAGTTCGTTCGCTCAATGTCATGAAACTGCGGCATGGCAAAGAACTTTGATTCGCCCTGTCTTGCAAACCAGTATCCGTGGAGTATCTGTTTGTAGCTGATCCTGTCCATGGACGCTCGTAGAGCAACCCCTTTGGTTATCTTGGCTGTGTTTGACTTCATTTCCATGATCGCGTCGCGCAACTTCGAGGGATGAAGAAACTCAAATGGCGCCGGCATAAATGGATTCCGTTCAAAAGCCTTCAGAAACGCATCCTCATCCAAATCAAGCTGAGTATAGAAGAGCGATGGCGCCCCTTTTGGATTCTTCGGCTCAGTGATGTATTCACCAAAATCACGACTGTTCAGCCGAGTCAAAACAAGCATGGAGAGCGGGCATACCTCGGCCAGTACGCGAATATGGAGCTCAGTTGGTTTAGGTTCATCGGCGGAATCCAACCCCAGCATTTCGCCGCTCGGTGTGGTCAGATAGAGGCGTTGTATCGCGCTCAGTTCGATGTGTTCCAAAACGCGGTAGCTTTTGATGAATTTTGTTGCCTTGGGCGTGCCGTCTGAGTGCTCCACAACTTGCTTAAGTAGGGACTCAAGCTCGAAGTAAGGGTGACGAAAGCCGGGGTCAATCTCGGCAAAGATAAGTTTGCCGTTATAGAAGCGAGTGGAGCCGATCTGGTAATGGTCGGCGAAGGCTTTCGGAGCCAACTGTGATGCGACAAGGCTAGGATTTGGATAGAGAATCAGATACAGGTGTTTGGTGTAGTCCACTTTAGTTCCCCCAGTAGATCTTTAGCATGGGCGCAATAACGAGCGACACAATGGCCATTAACTTGATCAGAATATTGAGCGAAGGACCAGCCGTATCCTTGAAGGGGTCGCCTACGGTATCGCCTACGATCGCCGCCTTGTGGGCTTCCGAGCCCTTTCCTCCGCAATGCCCGTCCTCCACCATCTTCTTGGCATTGTCCCATGCACCGCCCGCGTTCGACATGAAAATGGCCAGCACGACGCCGGATGCGGTGACGCCCGTGAGGGTGCCCGCCAGCATCTCGATCCCGCCCAGAAATCCGACGGCGACGGGGGTGAGCGCAGCAAGCAGCCCAGGGAGCATCATCTCCTTGAGTGCGGCCTTGGTGCTGATATCAATGCACTTCGCATATTCAGGTTCTGTGGTGCCCTCAAGCACACCCGGAAGGGTCCGGAATTGGCGACGCACCTCCTGAATCATGGCGAATGCGGCTCGCCCGACAGCCATCATGGCCATCGACGAGAAAAGGTAAGGAACGGCGGCACCAAAGAGAATCCCCACTATAACCTTGGGGTCTGTGAGTTCGATGGCTTCAATACCGACGGTTGCTTTGAAAGCCGCAAATAGAATGATGGCCGTCAATGCGGCGGAGCCGATAGCAAAGCCTTTGCCGATGGCGGCCGTGGTGTTGCCTACGGCATCCAGCTCGTCGGTGATTTTCCGGACTTCGGGCGGAAACTCGGCCATTTCAGCCAGGCCACCGGCGTTGTCGGCAATGGGTCCGTAGGCATCTACGGCCAACTGGATACCCAAGGTGAGCAGCATGCCCAGCGCAGCAATACCGATGCCGAACATGCCTGCCAGCGCATAGGTCGAGATGATCGCAATACAGATCACCAGAACGGGAAAGACCGTGGAGAGCATGCCCATGCCCATGCCCGTAATCAGAGCCGTGGCGGCTCCTGTTTCACATGAGCGAAGAATGGCAAGTACCGGCCGTTTCCCCGTACCGGTGAAAAATTCCGTAAGCATGGCGATAGTGAGTCCGGCGCCCAGGCCGATCACGGAGGCGAGGAAGACGTGCATGACACCCACAGAATCACCGATCAACTCGCCACCCATGACCCAGCGGCAGATCGGGTAGGTCGCGGCCGCCGCGATGGCTGCCGCAATAAAGGAGCCCAAATTGAGTGCCTTCTGTGGTGACCCACCGGGATTGGCACGCACGAAATGGATGCCGATGATGCTCGCTACAACGCCTGCTGAGGCCAGGAGCATGGGGAGCGTCACGAGTCTGAGTTTGAGGGGCTCGGAAGCATCGAGGTTCAACGCCAGAATCATGCAGCCGATCAAACATCCGACGTATGATTCAAACAGGTCGGCACCCATGCCGGCCACGTCACCCACGTTATCGCCTACGTTATCCGCAATCGTTGCCGGGTTGCGCGGATCATCCTCAGGGATACCTGCTTCCACCTTGCCCACGAGGTCGGCACCCACATCGGCCGCCTTGGTGTAGATGCCGCCGCCCACGCGAGCGAACAGTGCGATGGATGAAGCTCCAAGCGAGAACCCTGAGACCACGGGAAGCACGAGGCCTCCCATGGATGCGCTGTCGCTGCCGAGCAGACGCGAGGCCACAAGGAACACCGCACAGATCCCGATCAGCGCCAGACCGGAAACACTCATTCCCATCACCGAGCCGCCCGAGAAGGCCACGCCCAGTGCGGCTGTCAGTCCCTTACGTGCGGCGGTGGTCGTGCGCATGTTGGCTGCCGTCGCCACCTTCATACCAATGTAGCCTGCACATGCCGAACAGAAGGAGCCTAACACGAACGCGACGGATTCCCACCGTAGCGCCCCTTTGTTGCCGAGAGCCAGAGCCGCGGCGACGATCAGAACAAAGGGAAAGAGAACCCGGTATTCGCGTCCCAGAAACGCCATCGCACCATCTGCGACGTAACCGCCGATACGGGAAAGGGTCTCATTCTCGACAGGCTGTGCAAAAATCCACCTCGCACGGGCAAACGCATAAACGAGCGCGGCCACACCGCTCAAGAAAACGATTAGAAGACACATTTCCATAATGCTTGTTCCCCACTCTGCTGCAGAATCCGACCGCGTCTGGCCATCACGCCTACACCCAGCATTAAGATGACTGGGATGATCAGCTTAGCTTTTCACAATCGGTTTCCATGTACAAGCCGTTCTTGTCGGATCAGTGCGGAAAAGTGCATTTGAATGTCGACTGGCGCAATGGGAGATAGCACGCGATGATGGCATAAGCTTCTGTTCCCCCCCGAAAGGAAGTCAGAATTATGACTCCTGCTTGAGGCGCGCAGCCACGGTAGTGCGCTTCTACTCCAGAACCGTTTGAACGTCGTGTGTTCACGTCAACACCCAACGAGCTCAAAGCGTGTCCTCTTCCCCTGTAGAGTTGGCCGTCCTCGGCCAATTATTTGCCGGGGCCGGCCCAC
>JABMPJ010000029.1 GCA_013203785.1 Lentisphaerota bacterium
GGACGCGACAGAGCGCGTCCCTCCATGATGGACTCTGACGGTTTTCCGTGGCATGGAGGGCCACGCTCTGTCGTGGCCGCATGGATAGGTGGCCATCATGCGAATTCCTGGAATCAGGCGGCACTCACTTGACCATCGTAGGCTGTTATCATACGCTCCCACTGCTTGATGGACAGATCCATACCCCGGTAGCTCAGTTGGATAGAGCATCGGATTTCTAATCCGACGGTCACAGGTTCGAGCCCTGTCCGGGGTGCCAGCCTTCGCTCCGAGCACGCTCGGAGACTACGGCTTGGCATGCCAGCGGGAGGATCAACACCATTAAGTGGGGCAACCCACATGTTACCTAGGCATTGGGGATGCGGGCCTTCAGGCTCCGGTGGACTCGCCTGTACGCTTTGGCAGCGGGATGTAGCAGCGGGCGCCTTCGCCGGTGTAGATTTGGCGTGGACGGCCAATACGTCCGTCCGGATCGCTGACCATCTCTTTCCACTGCGCAATCCAGCCGGGCGTACGGGCGATCGCGAACAACACCGTGAACATGCTGGTCGGAATGCCGATGGAGCGGTAGATCAGGCCGCTGTAGAAATCGACGTTGGGAAAGAGCTTGCGGCTGACAAAATAGTCATCGGCCAGGGCGCGTTCCTCCAGCTTCAGGGCGATATCGAAGAGGGGATCACTTCCTGGACCTTTGTTGAGCAGTTTGCGGCACATGTTCTTGAGTAGTTTGGCGCGGGGATCGTGGTTCTTGTATACACGGTGGCCAAATCCCATGAGACGGAAGGGGTTGTCCTTGTCCTTGGCCATATCGATATATTTCTCCACGTTGCCGCCATCGGCCAGGATGTGCTCGAGCATCTCCATCACCGCTTGGTTGGCCCCGCCGTGCAGGGGCCCCCACAGCGCGGTAATGCCGCTGGAAATGGAGGCATAGAGATTGGCCTGCGAGCTGCCGACCAGGCGTACGGCTGAGGTCGAGCAGTTCTGTTCGTGATCGGCATGCATAATGAACAGCATGTCAATGGCCCGCACGACATCCGCATCCGCGGTGTATGCGGTCACGGGTGATGTAAACATCATGTGCAGGAGGTTCGTACAATAGCGCAGGTCGTGGCGGGGGTAGACCATGGGTTCGCCGATGGACTTTTTGTAGGCGACGGCGGCTAGCGTCCGGATCTTCGAGATTAGGCGGGCGGCCGTGATGTCGACTTCTTCGGTCATTGACTGTGCGTCAACGTGCGGGTAGAACGCGGCCAGCGTGTTGACCATGCTCGCCAAAATATTCATGGGGTGCGAAGCGGGCGGAAAGTGTGCGAAGAACTGCAGCATATCTTCGTGGATGAGCGAAAACTCGGTCAGCAACTTTGAGAACCGGTCGAGCTGGTTCGGCGACGGGAGTTTTCCGTGAACCAAGAGATAGGCGGTCTCTACAAAGGATGAGTGTTCGGCCAGACCTTCAATCGGGATACCACGGTATCGCAGAATGCCCTTTTCACCGTCGATATACGTGATACTGCTTGTGCATGAGCCCGTATTCACGTACCCAACATCGAGCGTGATCAGTCCCGTCTTCCCGCGTAGCGTCGAAATATCAATGCCCCGCTCGCCTTCGCTGCCTACGACAATGGGAAATTCGTAGATCTGCCCGCCCACTTCCAGTTTAGCCATCTCGCTCATGCTTATTCCTCTTATCCTTATCTCCCAAAAACCTGCTCATGGTAACGCAGTCGCGGCACGAAGGCAACGCCTCTCAACATGTGGACCGGAATTCGCACGCCATGGACTGACCCGGTCTCAAACCTACTCAAGGGCGTTCTTGCGATCCGCCGAGGGTGCCACACCGAAATGGCGGCTATAGTCGCGACTGAACTCGTGCACACGGCCGTAGCCGACGCGTGAGGCGATCTCTGTCATTTGCAGGTCTGAGCGTGCCACCAGACCTCGCGCGAGACTGAGGCGCACTTGCTTGATCCGTTTCATCGGCGGCATATCCACTGCGACGCGACACGAACGCGCGATGGTGGCCGGACTGCGCCCCGAGAGGGCGACCATGGTTGTCAGATCGATACGCCGTGAGAGGTCGTGACGCAGTTCTGTTTCCAGCTCCCACCAGAGGCGGGCCGATGAGTCCATCTCAAACGGCGTGCCGCGTCCTGTCGACAGGTCAGCCAGTAAACGGAGGACATCAGCCTGCACTCGCATCTCACGGACCGCAGGCGTTACGGATGTATCACGCCATGTTTGCAGCAGCGTCTCAAAACGGTGCCGCACTGGGGCACCGACCTGGCGCACACGGTCCTCGAACGGTGGCGGGCTTAACTGTGTCGCGATGAAGTTAAGCGTGTAGAAGCGCCACGGCACGTGGCTGGTCCTGATGCGTACCAACTCATCTTCGTGGTACCAGATCAGGGAGCCGGGGGCCATGTCATACTGCCTGCCGTTGACCTCGTGGCGCGTTCCGCCGCTAACGTGTAGTTGAATGAGATGCCCCGGCAGGCTAGATGCCTCGCCGCTGTACCCGGGATCCGTTCTCTCGTACAGGTCGCACAGAAGTATGCGCTCAATCACGGGGGCGGAAACAATGGGTGGTCCGGATTTCTTCATGACGATAATTGCGAACTATTTCTCCAGAATCTCTAAAGACAATAGAATACAGACCATTCTATATTATTGCCATTGAAGAAAATGTACTACGAATCCACCGCCGGACGCGAGTACGGTACGCAAGGAGTTGAACGTTATGAGCACCCCATTGCCGGTCGCCGCAGATGCAGATGAGCGCCCCGCGAGCCTCACGGATACCTGGACAGGTCGGCGCCGCCTGCTTACAGCTCTGACGTGCGGCATACCTGATCGAGTGCCGATCAATACGTACGAAATGCCCGGCCGCAACGAGGCCGACTGGTACAGCCAACAGCCGAGTTACGCGGCGCTGATGAAGTACATCCGCGACAACACCGACGCCATCACCAACTGGAATGCCCGTATCAATGGCGACGAGACTCCCGGTACGGAGGGCCTGTTTGAGTCGGCGCATCGCATGCCGATCGAAACGCAGGAAGAGAGACATGGCACGCGCACGCGCGTCACTCAGATTGCTCACATGCCCAAAGGAGACCTTCGGCAGGTCTACGAGCACGATCCGTCGGTCTACACGACGTGGAATATTGAGCACTGGTGTAAGAGCATGGCCGATGTTGATATCGCCCTAAGCGGGCCCTACGAACCGTATACCTACAGCGCCACTGATCTCACGGCGCGGCAGGAAGAGCTTGGAGAGCATGGTTTGATCATGTCGTCTCTGAGCGACCCGGCCTTTATGGCGGCCCACCTCATGGGCTTCCAGGACTACACGATGTGGCTCTATGAAGATACGGAGCATTTTGCGCGGTGCGTGGATATTCTGGCGGAGCGTGTCCTACAAAATCTCTCCAACCAGCTCGACGCGGCCGTGGTGGATCTCTACCGCATCTGCGGGCCCGAGTACATGACGCCCCCCTACGCCCGGCCAGCCATGTTTGAACGGTTCATGGTGCCGCACGTGCGCGCCATGACGGAGCGTATCCACGAACGCGGCGGCTATGTCCGCCTGCACTGCCACGGCCGAATCGCGTCGGTTCTTGATATGTTCTTTGAGACCGGATGCGATGGTACGGACCCCTGCGAGCCACCGCCCGATGGGGATCTCGAGCTGTACGTCGCTAAACGCCGCTGCCTGGAGAACAAGGTGAGTGTGTGGGGCAATATGGAGTTAAAGGTGCTGGAGCAAGGTGCCCCGCAGCAGGTCCGCGACACGGTGAGGGACATGATGGATCAGGCCAAAGAGGGGGGCGGGTTTGTACTGTTGCCAACCGCCGCGCCAATTAATGTGCCTTTGTCACCGCAGACCGAAGCCAACTACATGACCATGATTGATACGGCCCTGGAACTGGGTGTTTACTGAACTCGTACATTGGAGCTACACATGAAACATGACCCACAGAGATGGAAAGAGGATTACGAACGGGATGGCTACTTGGTCGTCGAGGATGCGGTGGATGCTGACACGTTGGCCAGACTACGTATCGGTATCGAGGACATCACCGCCGATCCGGATAGCCTGCCGCCGGCGCTTAAACGGTTTGTGAATTTTGAGCGTGACTACATGAAAGAGCGCCCCGCGCTCAACGACCTGTCTGCCGACGACGTAGGCAACGCCGTACGGAATATTATGGAGCTGCCACGGTTTGCGCCTCTGTTCGGCGAATTCATTCTCTACGCGCCGCTGCTCGATATTTTAGAGGCACTGTTTGAATCGAGCGAATTTCACTTTCACAACTACAAATGCATCGTCAAGGCACCGCGCGTCAGTAGTCGGTTCTGCTGGCATCGGGACCTTCCGTATCTCGAACACTCGACGTCCAACCTCATCACTGCGATGGTATGCCTTGACCCGATGACCGCCGCCAATGGCGCCACCGTTGTATTGCCGGGTTCGCATCGGCTGGTGGGTGAGACCTCAAACCCCAAAGATACGGATATTGCGGAAGAGGATCTGCCCGCTGGCGATCGCGTGCTGGTTACATGTCCCGCCGGATCGATTGTGCTCTTTCACGTCAACATCGTCCACGGAGGGGGGGCCAACCGCAGCGACATCCCCCGTCGCAATGTCATCGGCATCTGGAGTGGTCCCGATACGTACCCGATCAAGGGCCACCGCTACCACTATCAGGGCCTCTACCCGCGGTCAACGGACCCGGCCCGACAGAAGCAGGTGAGGCTCAGTCTTCCGCACCTGTAGACGCGCTCAGACTGAACGAGGGCGAGTGGCTGCCGCATTGCATCAGCCCCCGCCGGACGGTATCGAAGGCCTGCTGTCAGAAAATCGGATAACTCCCGCGCTGACAGAGTCTTCATGTGTCTAGCACCTCTCGAACCTTCCGTGCCAGCGCATCGCGCCCGAATGGCTTTGGCAGAAAATTCACGCCCTCTTCGAGGACGCCCTGTTGTGCGATGATGTCGGCGGTGAAGCCAGAGATAAAGATGTGTTTGATGGTGGGGCGCAGGTCCGACAACCGTTGGGCCATGTGGCGTCCACTCATGCCGGGCATGATGACGTCGGTGATCAAGAGTTCGATGTTGTCGAGGTGTTGCGCGGCCAGGCTCAGGGCTTGTTCGGGATCTTCCGCCGCCAGTACGGTGTAGCCGAGGCCTTCAAGAAAGATGCGCGCCGTGATACGAACCGACTTCTCGTCCTCAACGAGGAGGATGGTCTCGTTGCCTCGCGGTGGTTCTGGCGCTATAGTGGTGACCAGCTGGGTGGATTCGGCGGCGGCACACCGGGGCAGGTGGATCTCGAAGGTCGTCCCTTCACCCGGTTCACTGTAGACGTTGATGAAGCCGCCATTCTGCTTGACGATGCCGTAAACGGTGGCCATACCCAAGCCTGTACCTTCGCCAACACCTTTGGTGGTGAAGAACGGCTCGAAGATGTGCTCAACCGTATCCCGATCCATACCGCAGCCGTTATCGATAACCGTTAGCTGCATGTAGTCCCCACGCAGAGCACCCGGATGCGCAGCGCAGTAGGAATCATTGAAGGTGGTGTTACTGGTTTCGATGCTGAGTGAGCCCACTCCACCGATGGCGTCGCGCGCGTTTACAGTGAGGTTGGCCAAGATCTGGTCTATTTGAGATGAATCCATCTTTACTGGCCAAACGTCGGAGCCCGGCCGCCAGGCGATGGTGATGTCCTCACCGATGAGACGCCTCAGAAGGGTGAGTATGTTCGCGATGCTATCGTTAATATCAAGAACGGTGGGTGCTATGACTTGCTTGCGGGCAAAAGCGAGTAGTTGGCGGGTGAGCCGCACTGAACGCTCGGCGTCACAGGCGATCTCATCGAGCCATGCGCGAATGGGGTGCTCCGGTGCGATAGCCTCCCTGCACAGTTCAGTGTAGTTCAGGATGCCCGTGAGGAGGTTATTGAAGTCGTGCGCCACACCGCCGGCCAGTCGCCCCACCGAATCCATCTTCTGGGCCTGTGTAAACTGCGCCTGTAGTTCCTCGCGCTCCGCTGCCGCCTGCTTGCGCTCGGTAATGTCCCGGCATACGCAGAAGACCAGTTTCTGGCCTCCGCACATGGCCCCATTGGTGCTGATCTCGACGTCGTAGAAGGTCCCGTCCTTGCGGCGGTGAAGGGTTTCGAAGTGGGCTCCCGCTGCGTCCACCTGTCCGATCATCTCGAGCAACTCCTCACGTGTGAATTGGGTGTCCCAATCCCACACGTGGAGTTGCAGGATTTCCTCAGGCGTATAGCCCAACATCTCGGCGTAGCGTCGATTCGCCTCGTAGACCTTGCCTTCGTGGTCGATCACAACGATTCCGTCACTGGATTGCTCGACCAGGATACCTCTTCGGACCACTTCTTCCGCCAAGGCCGCCTCGGCCTTTTTGCTTTCAGTGATGTCGGAAAACGTGCAGGCGTATTGGTTTGGCGCGGGACGAAACGCGGTCACCTCGAAGCAAACGCCCAATTCGCTCGCCGTCATTTCAAAATGCGCCGGTTCACCGGTTAGCGCGACCTTGCCAAACGTCTCTATCCACTCGGGCTCGAGTCCGGGAAAGATCTCTAAGAGTGTTTTGCCCACGACATCCTCCGCCTTCTTGCCGGTAATCCGCTCAAAAGCCGGGTTGATGGCCAGATAGCGGCTGTTGATCGGCCGTCCCTGGGAGTCGCAAATAATCTCGTTGTGGGCAAAGCCGTTCTGCATCTCTTGGAACAGCATCCGATAGGTCACTTCGCTCTGCCGCACCGCGGCTTCCGCCCGCTTTTGCAGGGCGCCGCCGAGCGGCCCAACAGTGGTCAATGTTCGTATAGAGCGTTGCAGCCTGCAGACCTTGGCGTGGATTCGCTGACGGACGTTCACAGCAGAAATTCCTGTTGAGGTTGGTACTTTGTGCGTGCGATACCGCGGCCGAGGCTATCGCCGATTCCGATGGCATTGTAAGTGGCTCTCACGGGCGGTCTCATGTCGCCTTCTCTCATGTGAAGCACAATCTGACAGAGCGGTTGGTGGTGGCGACGGGTCCACTTGATGCTGAACCTCTCATTGCTTTAGTATGGGGTGGAACTTGATCGTCGGAAAGAAAATTCCCTCACTCTTTTATCCGGCTGAAACGGGCAGAGCTTCTTAATACAGCGGGTATTGATAGGACATTCTATTCCCGCTTGCCGCTCCGTTCTACTCGAACACAATGTCACCAAAGCATTCCGGCATGTGGAAGTTCTTCTCCGACACCGGCATCCACGATCCATAGTGGGGGTGCGAGGTCTGGCTACCGCATTTGTAGAAATTCGCCCGCCAAGTCTTATTTGGGAGAGGGCCCAGCTCGCCGGCATAGGGCTCCAGAGCTGACAAGGGGATCCTGTATGCCAGCGTCCATACCATAGCTTCGGTGATCTCGGGCTCGACAATCGGAGGCAGACTGGATACCACGCGAACCTGCTCACACTCTGCGTCACTGAGGGGTATGAAATCTCTGGGGCGCTCAGGCGGCAGGCCAATGTCGCGTACGTAATGGCAGAGCATGGCTCCTCCGGCACTGAACTCGAAATTGAAATAGGCCCCATCGCCCGCTGGCTCAAAGAAGAATTCAACACAGCTATCGTTGCAGACGTCAGCCTGGAACCCCGTTCGTACGGAACGGACATAGCGGTCATTCACATGGAATATTCCACAAAGCGTTGAGCCGCCATGCCCCAACCGCGCCCGCACGGCGGGACGTTGGTCGCCACCTTCATCCCGGAAATGCGTTAAGGCCAATGTCTCAACAGCCACCCAGCGATCTGCATCCCAGTCCGCCGTCAGTTCGCCCGCCATATCCATCTGTTTCACATTGTATTTCATACGGGGGATGATGGTGAATAGCCCAACGCGAATCAACCACAGGTTTGGTCTTACCCCGTCAGATTCCGGCGCCTTGGAGCCTTTTGCTTGGCCGCAGGAGGAGGGGCATCTGCTGGACTATTCTTCTCCTCCCACTGGGCGGGCACGTATCAGACCTGTAGCGAGCGTATGTGAACGTAGGTCAATAAAATAGGACCCGGAAATGCCGGAAGGACCAGATAATGAAGCCCATTCATTGGGGCTCCACGCCCCACGCTTACGTCTGATGGCGAAGCTTGCAGGGCGGTACCCGCTCCACTACATTACCACTTCCCAGAGAGAGGCGAAACCGACCAGCAGGAAATAGGAGTTGCCGTGGCGTAACGCGCGTGGCGTTTCAGAGGATATCATGATCTACGAGAACGTTGAGTTGCACAATGTGGAGGCTATCCAGCCGACTGGGGAGGGCGTGCGCCTGCAGCGCGTGCCTGAGGACGTCCGAGAGCTGTTGGATGAGGGGGCACGGATGCGTCTTCTGCAGCCTGACAACTGTGAGATTCGTTTTGTGAGCGACTCCGAAGAGACCTGCGTAACGCTCTCCTCCGAGGGAGAGACGGAGCTCGTGGTGTTCCACGGCACGTTTGACAGCCGGGAACGTCACACCATCAACAGGGAGCCCCAAACGATTGTCATCCGCACCCCGGATCGTCTACTGCGGCTCGACCCTCAGTGGTGGCGCGACCTGCCGTTTGCACCCAGTGTAAAGCGTCTCGTCTTCGGTGGGTTTCGACGTGATCCGTTGATTCTGCATGGGGTTCAAGGCGCGGGCATCCGCCCACCACAACCGGAGGCGCTGCCTGACGTCAGATACCTGGCCTACGGGACCAGCATCACCCATGGGTTTGACTGTGACGCTCCCCACCTCAGCTACGTCGGGCAGACGGCGTGGCATCTGGGCGCCGACCTGATCAACCTGGGGGTCGGGGGTGCCTGTGTCTGCGAGAGAGCCTTTGCGGATTATATAGCCAAGCGGACCGATTGGGACATTGCCACGCTCGCGTTATCGGTCAATATGCATCTATTCGCGATGCCTGAATTCCGTGAACGCGTCGAATACATGGTCAACACGGTGGCTGGCGCAGACACCAGCCGGCCTGTCGCCTGCATTACGCTCTTTCCGTATTTTCGCGATTTTGGGATCGGTGACCCAAGCGTCAAGTATGGAGGCACCCCCGATCAGTATCGTCAAGCGCTGCGGGATGTTGTTCGGGCCTGCCCCCTGCCCAATGTACACCTGATCGAAGGGCCTGAAATACTCACCCGCATGGGGGGGCTTTCGGGGGATCTGATCCATCCTTCTGGCCACGCCATGATCGAGATGGGCATGAATCTGTCTGGCCGACTGAAGCTCCTGCTTTCCATCGAGGGATAGCTGGTACTGGTCACGGGGGTGGCATCACACGGAGTACGCCCGAGGACTGCCGGGACATGACCTTCACGTCAAGGGATGTGGTCAAAGCAACGATGGACCGCTCTCCGGAACTGGCGCAACGCTGCAAGGGGCTGATATGGGCCTGTGGAAATCACCAGCCGTCCAATATCCCCGCCCCAATGATGACCCACTACATCGACTACCTTCGCAACGCATGGGGCATCGAGGACTGAGAGTCTCACGCCGAGGCCCGGGGCTGGTTCCTCCCTCTCACTCGGTAAAATGCAATGCGATCTCAGACGTGCCGTCGAAGGGCGTTACATGCACCGCCTCCGCGGATGGGTCGTACCGCCCGCCCTCGACGGCGTGTGGCCGACGTTCGGAAGGATGCGGCAAACGCACCACAATCTTGCGGGGCCGTCGTGCGTCGTGACAGTCGATTCGCGCCGTGATCGTGTTCCCATCCCGGCTGACATCGACACGCAGGCTAAAATGCCCGAAGTAGGATGCCGCGTCCTGAATATGCACGGTTTCACCGGCCGCCATCCATGCGCGCGGTATGGCGCGTAATAGATAGAGACAATCGCCATCCTCTTTCCACAGCATCCAGCGGGTCTGCATCAAGAACCACGCCTCTTCATGTGTCTTGTGCTGGCCCACGTAAGTGTAGTGTTCCCAGAACGTGTAGGTGTCGCGATCCTGAAGAGCGGTGAGCTGGTTGTAGTAGGTCTTCAGGTAGGCCTTCACCTCGCCCCGCATCAAATGGATGTAGTCATGCCGACAGTAGTAGGGTTGGGACAGCCCGGCGTTCTCCACCGTAAAGAGCTGTTGGTTCATTGTGAGCAGGAAGTCAGCACCCAATTCCGACGGCTTCAACACTTCACCAATCACCAGGTGCATCGCGCCAATCAACGTGTCACGAACACCGAACGCTCCATGCGTGAACCAGTTGCCTCCCTCGGCAAAGAGCGACACAGGGCCCGGATGCTCAGTCCACGGTGGCGCAGAGGGCACCCAGGATCCGTCATCGAGCGGCACCACCGGCGATGTCGCCAGCGACTCGTAGAAGGCGCGCCGAATGTCACGCCGGTAGGCGGCTGCCTCCCGCTGCAATCGTCGACCCTCCGTCGGCGCGACATCGGCCAGCATCTCTGCTGCCCTGGCGATGCCAAGATAGGAGTAGGCATTCAGCATGTAGGAGTGAAAAAAATCGTTGGGGTCTGCGACCTTGCCCTCCTGCAGGCCATACCCTCGCCCCACAAGGTCATCCCGCTTGTTGCGGTTGCGCCATGCCAGCAGATACTCACACGCCTTGAGCACTCTGGGCTTTATGCGCCGCACCCACGCCTTGTCGCGCGTATAACGGTAGTGCTCGCCAAGGCACCACAGAACCGGACCGGTCTCGAGTTGATAGTCGGCGAAGTTCTGCATGAAGCCATTAGTTTGCTGTCGTTCCAGAAAGAACTCGAGTGATCGTCGGGCTTCATCGTGCCAACCCATTGAGTCAAAGAACTGAATGATGGGCGCGCTCTCAGACCCGATCGGTGCATACCACCCAATCGTGGGCAGGAGCGGCGTATCCTCCTCATCGTTCCTTCCCAGCGTGACCAGATCACAGTGTAGCAACCCAGCTTTTACCCGTTCGTGAATGGCTTTCTCGGGCAACTGCAACTGTGTTGCGCGCCGCAACTTGCCGCGCCAGTAAGTGCGACACGCTTTGAGGTGCGCGGCAATATCAAGCTGAGCCAACTGCCGGGCGCGCCCATCAGAGATCGGCTGATGAGGTACCAGTATGTCGATGGTCACCCGTTCTCCAGGCTGCAGCAGAACAGCGACCTCTTCATCGGGTAGCGGGCGCCCATTGAGTCGATGCACCGCATAGACGCGATCAGGACCCACCGCGGCGAACCCCGTCGCACCATTAAACGCGTGCTCTTTGCTCTGCCTGATCCGTGCCCCCCTCATCCATGCATAGCGGGGCACCGCGCCGCCATTGACGACCTCCACCTGAACACAACAGATCACCTCCTCTTGGCGTCCTCCTGTCTCGGCCGCAACCAGGGGGGCCAACTCCGAGAGCTCCGCTTTGGAGAGCATCTGGCCCGCCGTGTTTGCGTAGGCCGCGCGCCAGTCTGACCCGCGTACGCGCCGCTCGCTCAGGGTGTGCTTCTCCAGTGTGGCAAATGAGGTCAGACGATACGTGACCTCGCCATCGTATTGACAAGATCGCAGGATGGGGAGACATCCCTCCTCAATTCGGCGGTCCATCTCAATCCGACAAGCAGCACCACGGCCCAATGTGAACGTGAGTTGATACGGTTTGTCATCCGTCTCGGGCAGATGTGTGCGTACACTGTGCCACGCCGCCTCAATGTATCCCCAACATCCCTCGTCTCCTTCGCCCGGCCCCATGAGGGATTGTTGATGGCTGAGCCGGAAGATCCGCATGTCCCGGCCCACACCCAACCATGTCGGACACTGCAGATTCCGATTGCGCGCGGCCGCCGCATCGAACGATTCCTCTTCCGCCGCCTCAATGCGTTGCGGCAAGGATGTCAGCCCCCGTTCTTCAATCTGCTTAGCTACAAGGGCGTAGCTCCTCCGGTCGCGGGCCGGAAGCACGACCGCCCCACAGGCTGGCACAAAGAGCGGACAGGCTGTTGTTACATCGCGCAGGAAGAAGGAAAACGGCGCTTGGCTTGCTCCAATTGTTACTCGGGTCGCTCTCGACCCGGGCTGCACGCGCACCGCGCACAGCTTAACCCGGAGGCGGACCTCTGTATCGCTGGTCACCTCAAAATGGCACCCCTGCACCCGGCCGCGGCCACTGTCAATCCCAACAGAAGCCAGTCGGCCGTGTGCCACACGAATATCACCGCTAACGGGCCCACGCGCCCACACGATCTGAATGGTCCGATCCATAGCCTCTTTCCCTCACTTGTGCATACGATCTGCCGCGCGCCCCTGCGGCCAGTCGGCTTATGCGATTACGCCAATTGCAGGTCATAGTAGGTCAACAGAGGGCGTTCCGGGAATGGTCAGTCGCGCCGAATGCATACCACTTCAGGCACGACTATGGAAGGCTTGGACGTAATGTCGAGGTGCCATGCCTTCACACCGTTTGAACATGCGGGAGAACTCAAACGCGGATGAGAAGCCAAGTCTGCTGGCGCATTGCTTGACGGAAAGGCCGTCACGCAGCAAGAGCTGTCTGGCGGTGCGCAGTTTGATTCGTCTTACCGTGTCCTGGGGTGATTCACCGACCGTCCGTGAGTAGGAGTGGCTCAGCGAGGACACCCCCATACCAAGATGTCGGGCCAGATCACTCAGGAGTATCCGCTCGTCAAGGTGTGCCTCAACATAGCGTTCCACCTGATTCCGCAGCCGCAGCCGCGGGGTCGCGGCCTCCGTGTCGCTGATGGTGTACCGTCGGTTGGTAACCTCGCGAGCCTCGATGAGCTGCCCCAGAAGTAGTAGAAATGCAGCATGGGCCTTGAGCACATCACTGGACCCACCGGCCAGGCCCACGCTGACGTGTGATAGATCCCTCTCAAGGTTACGATCCAGATCGTCAAACGTGGCCCACCCCGCGCGGGCGGTCAGTCGGCGCAACGACGCCTCGACCGCGCCGCTTACATGAAACTGCACATACGAGGAACGCGTGACTTCCGATCGCTGTTCGCGGTACAGCGTATCGGGCGCAAACAGGCACAACACGCCCGCGACGCGATCAAAGGCGCGTGCGCTACCGACGCGTTGCCGCTGCTGCCCGCTGTGGAGGTAGTCGGCCGTCCAGACGTCATGCACAAACGATTTCCACGTCGGCGAGACATCCAACGAAAACTCGAACGCTGCGGTCACCAACGTCACGTGGGGCGTCAGCGACTCATGCCCCGCACACCAGAAACTGTTCATGGCTACACACAACCCCAGCCCGCGATCAAACGCAAGCCGAATCGGGACGCTGCTGCCCCATTGTTGCTTCTCGATAACCGTAAGTTGACAGCAACCTGGTTGTGCGGATCGGGGCCTATGACGTAATCTGCCTGATTGAGATGGGTCCTTTATTCTGTGGGCCGCGCGTAGACTTCCAGGACGTGGTGTCGCATGTGTCGATCAACGCGGGGGGCGAGCCCCGCTCCAACCGCTTTTACGTGTTGTGGACGAATAGCAGAAAGTGGATTGACCGGGGCAAAAAGGGGCCGCGTGGGTTCTAAGCAACTCCCATATTGCTGGCGGTCGTTCTTTGTTGGCTTGACGCGTGTAAAGCCCGGTGCTACTTATGCCCGAGATCATTCAGGAAGACTCTTGCGAAAGCCTTGAGAACGGCCGTCGCACAGTAAGCCAACAGTATACTGTCTTTGTCATGAAGGCATATTGCCGTTGGCTTTTTCGCTATTCGAGAAGAGGTAAGGAATGACGTGGGGCATACCAGGCCAACATGAGGGCACAGCAGAATCTCCACAGGAGCGAACACCCGTTCTTTGGAACGCTCGGCCAGCAATACAGAATGCGGTACATCCGCATCGAAACAAAGAAGGAAGAGCAGCACAATGATAGTTTCAAAAAATGCAAAACTACTCGCTTGGGTCAAATCGGTGGAGGATATGTGCACACCGGACCAGGTCGTTTGGTGCGATGGGTCAACCGAAGAGTACGATCGCCTCATGGGCGAAATGGTCGCCAGCGGAATGGCCATCAAGCTCAACGAAGTGAAGCGCCCGAATAGCTTCGCCTTCAACTCTGACCCTTCTGACGTGGCCCGTGTCGAAAACCGCACCTACATCGCGTCCCTTAAGGAAGAGGATGCCGGGCCGACCAACAACTGGATTGATCCGGCTGAACTCAAAGCGACCATGAGTGAGCTCTACAAGGGGTGCATGAAGGGCCGTACCATGTACGTGATTCCTTTCTCAATGGGACCTGTGGGTTCTCCGATTGCAAAGAACGCGATTGAAATCAGCGACTCCCCCTACGTGGTCGTCAACATGCACATCATGACCCGCGTTTCCCCAAAGGTTATTGAGCTCATTGACAAAACTGACGAGTTCATTCCCTGCCTGCACTCTGTGGGTGCACCGCTCGAAGAGGGCCAGGCAGACTGCCGCTGGCCGTGTGCTCCGATCGAGAAGAAGTATATCGCCCACTTCCCAGAGGAGAACCTGATCTGGTCCTTCGGTTCCGGTTACGGCGGTAACGCTCTACTCGGCAAAAAGTGTCTGGCTCTGCGTATCGCGTCCGCCATGGCCGCCCGTGAAGGCTGGATGGCTGAGCACATGCTCATTCTCCGCTTCACCAACCCCGAGGGCAAGCAGTACCACATCGCAGCGGCCTTCCCGTCCGCCTGCGGCAAGACCAACCTGGCCATGCTTCAGTCTACGGTGCCGGGCTGGAAGGTCGAAACCATTGGCGATGACATTGCCTGGATGAAGCCTGGACCGGATGGCCGCCTCTACGCGATCAACCCCGAAGCCGGATTCTTTGGCGTTGCCCCGGGAACGTCCGAGAGCTCCAACCCGATGGCGCTTGCCTCCATTACGGAAAACGCAATCTTCACCAACTGCGTGGTCACTGACGATGGCAATATATGGTGGGAAGACATGGGCGTTGAGTGCACGGGCGGTACGGACTGGAAGAACCAGCCCTGGAAGCCCGGCATGGTGGGTACCGACGGTAAGGAGATCAAGGGGGCCCACCCGAACAGTCGCTTCACGGCACCCGCTGCTCAGTGCCCGGTGATCTGTGAGGCATGGGAAGATCCCGCCGGTGTTCCGATCGATATCTTCGTGTTCGGTGGCAAGCGCACCAATACCATGCCGCTCGTCCACGAAGCTTACGACTTCGAACAGGGCATCTACATGGGCGCAACTGCTTCCTCCGAGCCGACTGCGGCAGCCCTAGACCTTGGGAATGTCAAACTCCGTTTTGACCCCTTCGCGATGACGCCGTTCATAGGCTACCACGCGGGCGACTACATGCAGCATTGGTTCGATATGGGGGCGACCCTTGGCGATAAGGCCCCGCGCTGCTTCTACGTCAACTGGTTCCGCAAGACGGACGACGGAAAATGGCTGTGGCCAGGTTTCGGCGAGAACTCCCGCGTCCTGAAATGGATGTGTGATCGTGTGGATGGCAAGGTGGATGCCCGCGAAACCCCGATCGGATTGATGCCGATTGACGGAGATCTCAGCCTCGAGGGTCTGGATGTCTCTGCCGAAGAGTGGGCTGAGCTCATGAAGGTTGATGCGGACCTCTTCAGAGGAACACTGGCTGACGCCAAGGAGTACTTGGCAAAATTCGGTGACAAGTTGCCTGCGAAAATCACGGAGCAGTTGAACGCCTTGGAAGCTCGTCTTGGTTAGGAGCATGGCATCGGCTGGGGCCTACCGCTCGTCGGGAAGCTCCACCACGCTGTCTAGGGTAAAAATGATGATCCGTTCGCCCGTAGACGTGCTGATATCGGTGTGAAGACTCTTGACGTTGTGGCCTGTAATGTCATGGATGATCGTATCAAGAAGTACTTTGGCCTTTTCGAGTAGCTCAATCCGAACTTGCTTGATCAAGCTTCGGCCTTGGGTCTTTTCGCCAGCCTTCGCGAGGTGCTTCTCAGCGGGCGTAAGCACGCCCTTGAGGCGCACCAGAATCATGTCATCGATGATATAGGTCTTCGTCTCATCGGGGCCGCGGCCCATGTACTCCCGTTCAAACTTGATGATGGCCTCGCTGATTTCGGCCTCTATTTGTCCTTTGGTGTTCGGCATAGTTTCAATCCTGTGATGGCTATGGTTGGGAAGCTAGAAGGCTCTATTGTCGGCATCCACGGATGTCTCGGTACTGAACCGCCGGATTCCAAAGGACGTCCTGCGAACTTCACGGAGACCTAGAAAGGCCGTCGCCGCCTATTCGCGGCTCTCTTACGGCTTCCCTTAGGTGCGATCTACCCATGGGTCCCGTCGCTGGTATTCGGCCTCACAGAATGGGGCAAGCTCCGGTGCAATGCCGTCGCCGTCAAAAAACATCCGGTCCATCTTCTCCACAACCAGGCCACCGGTCTCGGTACAGCAGGCGGCGAGAATCTCCTCAATCTCTCTGCTGATCTCTGCGCGGTCGCCCCGTGGCAGCGTTGTCTGCATGTCGCCTACCATTTCAAAGCAGATGCGCCCGCTCAGTTCCTTCAGTCTTGAGATGGGAAAGATCGTGGGTTGAAGCAGGTTGATTACGTTAAGTCCGGCATCGATCAGAGAGGGAATCAACGCCAGGTTGTGGCCGCAGGAGTGCATCCATGCGTCCATGCCCGCATCATGTATCGCGCCGAAGATCTCGGCGTAGACCGGCTGAAAAACTTCGTCAAAGGTAGTCGGCGAGATCAGGGGTGCGGTCTGGGTTCCCCAGTCGTCCGTACCGCGATACCCGTGAATCCGCCCAGGGAACCGTTCGTGAACGGCGCGAACCGTTTCCAGATGATAGCGTGCAATATGGCGCAGAAAGGCCCCCAGAAGTTCCGGGGTCTCCATCGCGGCTACCAACGTATCCGCGAAGCCGTGCAGAAAGTGCGCACGCTCGAATAGGAGCGGTCCATTGCAGAGGACGACATACTTACCCTCCTCTTCGGCGCGGTCTAGAACGGTCTCCCATGCAGCATAGCGCTGCCGGTTCAGGGCGTCAGGGAGGACCACCTGCTCATGGTCCGCCAGGTCTGGCAATACGATATTCTTAACCTGTCCCATGTCGTTGGTCTCTGGGCTGACCTCCCATTCGCAGCCCCACTCGTCTTGGCCCCCGCCCCCAAGCCACCATTTGCAGCCACCATCAGGAAAGATGGCTACCGTGTCGCCGGAGAAGTCTGTCTCCCCCATACTTCCTGTGAATGGCAGGCGCGTCGGCCCGTCAAAATGGATTGAGCGTCGAACGATCTCACGTGGCAGCATCGCAATCTCCTTCTTCCTTCTTTGGGGGTGGAGGGGGTAAGTTAGCCCATCCATAAAATCGCAACAAGCGTGAAAACAGCGAGTGAGAACAGTGCGAAGCATAGCCGTCTCAAGCCCCACATCCGGGGGAGCGACTCGATCGTCTCGTCGCGCCTGCCTTGCTTAATAAGCGTTGTGACCGGCGCGGAACGCACCGGGAACCCGGCTTCGTCCGAAGGTTACATAGGGACATGTCTAAAATGGTCGGGGCGGCGAGATTTGAACTCGCGACCTTTTGACCCCCAGTCAAACGCGCTACCAGGCTGCGCTACGCCCCGACTCTGATTGCCAGCGTGTGTGCCGTTCCGGGGGTGCCCCGAGGGGCGTCTGAGCGGCACTGACAATCGGGGGAAGGTATCAGGATGTTTCCTCAACGTCAAGAGTGGTGGCGGGAAAGCTTTCTGCGCTGCGCGCAGTAGGCAGGAGTCAGAATTCAGGAGTCAGAGGTGCTGGCGCATCAAATCCAAGGTCTCGAGCAATTTTGCAGAATGTGACATCAACGAGATCGGGCCTATTCGTCGCAGATGGCACCTGGATCAGGTTGTGCCGCACCAGCGGCTACTTCGTGCTCACGGTCGCCCATCAGGGCGGACGCGGCGGATGCGGGAAGGGGATGCTGGTACTGGTAGTCGGGCTCCTCTTGCTGACGCGCCAGGATCATGCCGATCTCGCGCCACGTCCCGACCAAGCCCTTGGGTACCGGTAGGTCGTGGCTGACGAGCTGGCTCAGTCGGCGCAGGTTGTAGCAGGGCACGGCGGCGTACATGTGGTGCTCAGTGTGGTACTCCATGTGCCAGTAGAGAAAAGAGACGATCCTGGGGAGTTTCATGCTTCGGCAGCAGAGCCGGAAATCAGGAACCTTGTCGGTCAGCCCAACATGCTGCGTGTTGTTGCAGAGATAGAAGAGCCACCCTCCATAGGTAAAGCTAAAGGATACGACGTAGGGCACCAGCAGCCAGGCCCAGCGCTGCGTCAGCACCGCCGCCACAATCGAGCCCACGATGATGAGGGTGTGTCCGATGAGAACCGATTGGTTCCAGCGCATCAACTTGCGGCGTGGCTCGGGTCGGTCGGGCGGGAAAAGTGTGAGGGTCCATGGGTCCTCCCACTGACCGCGCGCCTTGCGCCATGTGCTGCGGATAACGTTGTAGGGGGCAAGCGGGGTCCATATAGCCGTCTGCCAGAACTGCTTGCGGGAGAGCCATTGGATGGGGAGAACGACCTCCCCATCACGGGGCGGATGGAGCGTATAGCGATGGTGGTTGGCATGGCTCGTATTAAAGTGGACCCAGTCGCTCCAACCGATAAACCCAAAAATACGAAGGAAACAGGCGTTGAGCCATGGGCTCTTGAAGACGCTGTTATGGCAGAGCTCGTGTACGGCATTGATGTTGAAGGTGCCCACGGCCCCATGTAGAAAGAGCAGAAGAGGCGTGCAGCCCCACGCTCCGACAAAGGCGCTCCACAGCGTGGCGGTGCCTGTGGTGGCGAGGAGAAGCAGTATCCCGCCCGACTGTAGCATTCCCTTGAGGTCGCTGCGCCGATTAAGCTCCGTAAGTGTCTCGCGTGGGATCGGGGTGCGATACCATTTTATAGTCGTACCGCTATCGTGTATGTTCGCCATGATCTATTCCTCTGATGCTCGCACTCCGCCGGCCCCGAGCTTCGGGACCATGCGCTCCTGAACGGTGGGCATCGCATCGGGGGGAAGGCTAGGGTGGAAAACGCGCCAGTACAATACCAATGTGAGTAACTAGTTTGGATTCTCTTTTGGCGGTTGATCGCCCGCATTTAGCCAGTTGTTAGCATTTAGGGCTGGCATCGAGTGGCGGTTGTCATATGGTACGCCTTTGTCTGAGGTGCCAAGCGGAAGTCGTCACGTGATTACCAATCCCAACCAAACTCCTGCCATAAGGGCGCGTTGTAGATTGCGGCGACAGTTACGCACGGTCACACTGGCCGGCTGTTTGGCCATGATATTTATTCCCTGCACGATGTCGCCGCTGACCACAGATTTTGTAAGGGAGCTGGGCGCGTCGGATCTCCATTTCGGCCTGTTGAGCGGGCTGCCCATGATTATGGTGGCGCTCCAGTTTGCGGGTGCTTTTCTGGCCGGAAAGCTGCACCGTCGAAAGGCCCTCTTCATGGTGATGCTGATCGGGGGTAGACTACTCTACCTTCCTGCCGCGCTGCTGCCTTCCCTCCTGCCCTCTGCCTCCCGTGAGCTGCTCATTCTGGTGTTCATCGGCTGTGTGGCCATGCACACGGCCATGATGCACTTTGCCACCCCGCTCTGGTTCTCGTGGATGGGCGATTTGATTCCGGAGCGGATACTCAATCGTTATTGGGCTGAGCGGCATCGCTATCTTCAACTAACCTGGGCCGCCACCTTCCTCGCGGTGGCAGGTGTGGCCTACCTCGCGAATCATCTCTCCTCCGCGCTCATCTTCCCCTTCCTGGCCACGGTCGGCGTGGTGGCCGGAGTGGTAGACATTATACTCTTCCATTGGGTGGATGAGCCGCCCAACTCACGGACCGGCATGCGGCGTCCGTGGGAGCTCTTCATGGAACCTCTGCGCCATCGCGAGTATCGAACCTTTGTCATTTTCAACTGCTCGTTCAGCGGTGCAACGATGCTGGCCGCCGCTTTTATGCAGATCTACGTGCTCAAAGTACTCCTTATCCCGCGATGGCAGGCCAGCTTGATGTGGTGCGTTATCGGGCTAGGTAGCTTCTTTGTAGCGCGTTTCTGGGGCCGGATGGCGGACCGCCATGGCCATCGGCCAATTCTCCTGATCTGTGTCGCACTCAAACCCTTGATTGTGGTCGTCTTCCTGTTCGTATCCCAGCCGTGGGGGCCCCTCGTTCTAACGATCGCCTTCTTCTTCGATAGTATGTTGAACGCGGGCTACTACATCGCCATGACGGGTTACAAGCTCAAGATGGCCCCTCGCGAGAATCGCCCCATGTTTGTTGCTGCCACATTGGCCCTGTCGGGCATCGTCGGTGGGCTGGCCGCGATCGCAGGCGGCTGGCTCCTGCGTAGCTGTGAGGGTATGAGCTGGGAGTTCGGCGGCCGGATATGGATCAACTACCATCTCGTCTTTTTGATCAGTTTTCTGGCACGCATCGGCTGCATTCCCATGGCGGCGGCGATTCGTGAGACCGCCAGCTCCACTGCGGTCACGGTGTTGGCTCACATATGGGGCGTCTGGCCTATGCGCATCTTCATGTTCCCGGTGGGTCTCCTGCGCAACCAGTCACATCCAGGACCGCCGCGGTCCAAGGGTGCGCATACCAGGGAGTTGTGAGGCCTGTTGCGCCCTCTTGGGTGCGAAGTGCTTGGCAAGCGTGGATGCTGCCTATTTGCCGAACGTGCACATCGTGCAGCTGCGGCAGTCGAGGTGTGCCGGGGGGCTGAAGATGGTGCCCCTGCGCTTGGCGGCGCGGGCCTGAAGGTGGTTCATCCCTCCCAGTAGGCAGCCCAGCGCAATGAAGCCACCTGGTGCCAGGATCATGAGGATCATGGGCTCATAGCCGACCAGTGTCCATTTGAGGTGGCCCCAAATCGTAATCGAGCCGGCACCGAGAAGTTCACGCGTGGCACCGAGTACGACCAGGCCGAGCGTGAAGCCCGCCCCCATGCCGATGCCGTCGGCGATGGAGAGCCAGAGCGGATGGCGTGAGGCGAAGGCTTCGGCGCGGCCAAGAATGATGCAGTTGACCACGATCAGCGGGATAAAGATGCCGAGGCTCTTGTGCAGCTCGTGCGCGAACCCGTCCATGAGCATGTCGACAATCGTAACAAACGTCGCGATTACAACGATGAAGCAGGGAATACGAACCTTGGCGGGAATCAGGTTGCGGAGGAGGGATGTGACCGCATTGGAACAGATCAGCACAAAGGTTGCCGCCAGACCCATGCCCAAACTATTCTCGACCGACGTGGTGACGGCCAGAGCGGGGCACATGCCGAGGACGAGGCGAAAGATGGGGTTCTCTTTCCAGAGGCCCTTTACTAGCTCTTTCCAAAACTTCACTGCGGCGCACCTTTCGCTGAGATGTGGGAGAATGACTTCGGATGAGCGGTGTAGATGTCGAGGCCTGCCTTAACCGCCTCAGTCACGGCGCGCGACGAGATCGTGGCGGCCGTAATCTGGTCGATGTCGCCCCCATCTTTGGCAACGGCCCAGCTCGTATCGGCAATGGATCGGCCGACGAACTGACTGCGGAACGCCTCGCCGGAGATCCAGGCACCCAAGCCAGGCGTCTCCTTGTGGGAGAGCACCTCGACCGCTTGGACGGTGCCATTGGCGTTGACGCCCACCATGATGGCGATGTCGCCGCCGTACCCCTTGGACGAGGTCGATTCAAAAGCGGCGCCGAGAAATCCGTTGCTATCGCGCGCGACAAAGAATGTCCAAACGATGCCGTTGACATCCAGGGCGATGGCATCCGCAACCGGATCATTGTCGCAGGTGGGGAGGACTTTCTTAATGGCGTCGTTCTTCTCCTTCTGCGCAGCGGCCTGCATTGACTCCGAGGTGACGTCCTTAACAACGGCCAAGAGCGCCCCTGCAATGGTGCAGATGATCGTCAGGACCACCACCAGTTTAATCGATTCCTTCATGACGTCTTCTTCCCGCTCTTGACGCCACCGAAGACACGCGGACGTGTGGCACGGTTGATCAGGGGGGTGATGGCATTCATCAGAATGATGGCAAAGCTGACGCCTTCGGGATAGCCACCCCATTTACGGATCAGCATGGTTAGGACGCCGCAGCCGGCCCCGAAGACCAACATACCGCGTTTCGTGACAGGAGAGGTCACCATATCGGTGGCCATGAAGAGGGCGCCCAGCATCAGGCCGCCCGCGAGCACATGGAAAAGGGGCGAAAGGTTCTGCTCTGGATTAAGCAGCCAGAGAATACCGGAGAAAATAGCGACCGTGCCCAGATAGGCTCCGGGGATGTGCCAGCTGATGCAGCGCCGCCAGAGGAGATAGAGTCCTCCCAGGAGCAAGGCGGCGGCCGACACCTCGCCGATACAGCCGTTCTGGTTGCCCAGGAAGAGTTGCAGAGCGGTGCTGCTGTTGAAGGTGAAGGGGAGGGCACCCCCACTGAGTACTGCGGTTTTGACCAGGCCCAGCGGGGTGGCGGTGGTCACGGCATCGATTCCGATTGGGGCGGGGATCACCCATTGCGACCAGCTGGTCATGAAGACCGGGAAGGAGATGAGTAGCATCACACGGCCGGCCAAGGCGGGGTTAAAGGGGTTGTAACCGATGCCGCCAAAAAGCTGTTTGGCGATGACGATGGCGAAGACCGAGCCCACCACGGCCATCCACGTCGGCAGACTGGGCGGCAGGTTAAAGGCCAGCAGCATGCCGGTGATGACCGCGCTCAAATCATACACCCCGAGATCGCGGCCCATCCATTTGCGCGCCACGGCTTCGGCTGCGACACAAGCCAGCACACAGGCGCTCACCAAACGGACGGCATCCCAGCCAAAAAAATAGATCGCTGCCGCCAAGGCGGGAAGCATGGCCACGATCACATCCAGCATAATCCGTTGCACGGACGTGCCCGAATGCGCATGCGGCGAAGAACTAACTATGGTCAAATCACTCATAAATCTATACGTTCCACACGCTCTCCTACCTCCGTCTTCCGCTTGCCCTCCATAGCCCGAAGGGCGACGGAGGGACCTCTGATCTCGGGCTATTGCTTTCGTCGGTTGAGCATAACCTGCGCTTTGCCGCGGCGCATATGCTGGACGAGGGGACGATGGGCCGGACACTCGAAGGCGCAGCAGCCGCACTCCATGCAGTCCATGACGTTGTAGGCTTCGGCGGCTTCGTAATCCTCCGCCTCCAGAAATTGACTCAGCTCGTTAGGCATCAGGTTCATGGGACAGACCCCCACGCAGCGGCCGCAGCTGACGCAGGGCTGCGACTCATAAGCGTGCACGGCGTCGGGACCTAGCAGGAGAAGGCCGGAGGTCGTCTTGGTCGTGGCCACACTGGTATCGGCCTGAGCAAAGCCCATCATGGGGCCGCCCGAAATGATCTTGGCGACCGGGCCGGTGGTGCCGCCACAGAAAGCGACCAAGTCGGCATAGGTCGTGCCGAGGCGGGCCCTGACGTTGGCGGGCTGTACGATGGACCCGCCGGTGACGGTCGTAACGCGCTCGGTCAGGGGGCGTCCGTTCACGACGGCATCCCAGACCGCGAGCGTGGTTCCCACGTTCTCTACCACGACGCCCACACTCAAGGGGAGCCCGCCTGCCGGCACCGTGCGGCCGGTTACGGCAAAGATTTGCTGCTTCTCGGCGCCCTGGGGATATTCGGTCTTGAGGGCCACGACGGCGGCATCGCCAGCCTCGGCCGGGATCGCCGCCTGCATCGCGGCAATGGCAGCGGGCTTGTTGTCTTCGATCGCGACCCGAATAGTGTGTGCATCCAGTGCGCGGGCAATGATGAGGGCACCCTCCCAGATCTGCGCGGCGTGCTCAAGCATGAGCCGGTAGTCGGCCGTCAGGTAGGGCTCACACTCGGCCCCGTTCAGAATGAGGGTATCAATCAAGGTCTCGGGTGGCGGACTGACCTTAACGTGCGTGGGGAACCCGGCCCCTCCCATGCCGCTGATGCCGCCGGCGGCAATACGGTTGACGATGTCAGCCTTCTCGAGCTGGCGCCAATCCGGGCAGGGCGTGATGCCATCGATCCAGGTGTCCTCGCCATCGGGATCGATTGTGATCGCGTCGGCGCGCGGGCCAGACGCGGTTGGTGTCGCGGCCACGAGCTTGACGGTGCCCGACGTGGGCGCATGGACGGCCGCCGAGATGAAGCCGGCGGGGCTCCCGATCACTTGACCGCGCAGGACGCTGTCGCCCTTCTTAACCGTCGGTATGGCTGGCTTGCCAAGATGCTGTGACATCGAGACGATCAGCGCGGAAGGAAGAGGCATCTCTCTGATGGCCTGCTCGGCTGCCAGATCCTTGTGGTAGGCTGGATGGATGCCGCCGGGTGAACGAAAGGTGGCTATCGTAGCGCCCATCATGTCCTCACAATGCAGTGGGTGGGGCATTTCTCGATGGGGGCGTCACTGTCGAGTGGCTTCGCGTAATCCACGACGGCGAGGAAGCCCTCCATCTTGATCTGCTCATCGTCGACCTGTTTCGTGCAGAGGGTACATCCGATACAGCCGACCTTGCAGGCCTTCTTGACCGCGGGGCCTTTGTCCTTGGAACTGCACAGGACATGGATCGTGCGGGCGGAAGGGACCATCTTGATGAGTTGACGTGGACAGGCCTTTACACAGGCGGTACAGCTGATACAGAGATCGGGATGCACCTTGGCTATGCCGCCGGTCATCTCGATCGCACCGACGGGACAGACACGGGCACAGCTGGCGTAGCCCAAACAGCCATAGGAACACAGCTTATCGCCCCCGCCGATGGCGTGGGCGGCGTGACAGTCGGCCACGCCGTTGTACTCGAATTTGCGCGGCGCGTTCGCTGTGTCACCGTTGCAGAGTACGATCGCCACCTTGTGCTCGGCGGCCTGGGCGGTCTGGCCCAGCATGTCGGCCAGGCTCTTTAGAACGTCCGCGCCGCCCGGCGCACAGAGATTGATGGCCGCGTTATCGACGATGATCGCTTCGGCGTAGTTCGCACAGCCCGCGAATCCGCATCCACCGCAGTTGGCGCCCGGCAGAATATTGGTAACCTCCTCGACGCGCGGGTCCTCTTCGACGGAGAGAAACCTGGCCGCAAGGGCGAGCAGTCCGCTACAGGCCAATCCGGCCCCGCCAATGGTCAAGCTGGTGGCAAGAATGGGCGTCATTTCACGAGCCCCGCAAATCCCATGAATGCCAGGCTGAGCAGGCCGGCCGTCACCAGCGCGATCGCGACGCCCTGGAAAGCCTTGGGCGGATTGGCGCGGTCAATCTTCTCGCGCAGCCCGGTGAAGATGATCAGGGCCAGTGAGAATCCCAGCGATGCGGCAAACCCGAAGACCACCGCCTTGAGGAATCCGTACTGGAGCTGAACGTTGAGGACGGAGACACCCAGCACGGCGCAGTTGGTCGTGATGAGGGGCAGAAAGATGCCCAGTGCGGCATGCAGCGGCGGGACGAACTTCTTCATCGCGATATCGACGAGCTGCACAAAGGAGGCAATCACGAGAATGAAGGCGATGGTCTGAAGATAGGCCAGTCCCAGTGGCTCGAGCACCAGATGTTGTAGAGGCCACGTCACCAGCGCGGCCGCCGTCATGACGAAGACAACGGCGCCACACATGCCGAGCGCGGTCGGCAATTTTTTAGACACGCCTAAGAAGGGGCAGATACCCAGGAAGCGGGTCAACACGAAGTTGTTGACCAAGACGGCACCAATGATGAGGAGCACGTATTCAGTCATAATTCTGGCCGCTCATACTTTCCCGGTAAGGGAAAGCAGGAACTATAGCGGGTTACCCCTTCGGGGGCAAGCGCCGGACGCCTTGAGCGGCCGATTCCAATTCCCCGATCCTCTCGGAATCAGGTAACCGCCTTGGCGACAAAAACCATCACGAAGAGCGAAACGGTTTCGACGACACCCAGGACCATCAGGTAGTTCACAAAGCCCTTACCTGTTTCGGCCAGGGCTATCGCGGCCGTGGCCCCGGCGCGGCCCTTCAGCCACGAGGTGAGCCCCATGGCTGTCCCGGCGATGAGGCCTCCGATGGGGAGGACGATGCCCGTCGGATTCGCTTCAATCGAACGCAGTGTGGCGTTCATGACGATCATGCCGTAGATCGTCTGCGTGAGTGGGAGTCCGACGAAGGCCACCAGCATGAAGGGCGCGATTCGGTTGCGCACGTAGCAGCTCTTCCACGCACCCGCCGCCGCCATGCCGGCTATGCCCGTGCCCATGGTGGAACCCATGGCCGTAATGCATAGCGACAGCGCGGCCGCAAGCTTGCCGAGCGAGGCGATGACCTGTGTCTGGACTTCCGGATCCATAGGGTGATTCAATCCGGGGCCCCGTGGGGCCCCTATGGAATGGGCTAGGAAACCGCCTTGGTGATGAAGACCATGACGAAGAGGGCGACCGTTTCAATGACACCCAGTGCCATCAGATAATTCACGAAGCCCTTACCGGTCTCAGCGAGTGCATCCGAGGCACCTGCGCCTGCGCGGCCCTGCATCAGGGCGGAGAGTCCGATCGCCACACCCGCAGCCAAACCGCCCAGCAAAAGGTTGTGGTACATGGCACCGGCTTCGGCGGCCTTCAGAATCTTGCCCATGACGATCATCCCGTAAATCGTCTGCGTCAGTGGCGCGCCGACAAAAGCGACGAGCATGAACGGCGCAAGCTTCTTCTGTGCATAGCACTTCTTCCAGGCCACGACGGCGGCCATGCCGGCCATACCCGTACCGGCCGCGGATCCCATAGCGGCAAAACAGATTGCAAAGGCGGCACCCGCCTTACCCAGGGCAGAAACGACCTCTGGTGATGTTGATTCGAAGAACATGATGACCCTCCCCTTTTGTTGATTACTCGATTTCTAACGCGACACTTCTTGCCCTGCCGTCCTGCGAATGGCGAAAGGCTCATACTTGAACCCGGCCCATTCCAGACCGATGTGACCCGAAAACTCCAAGGTGTTCAACCGGACACCGTGCACCAGGATGCTCATGAGACAGAGAATGATGTTGAGGGCGTGGCCCAAGAAGAGGATGATCGAGGCCTTGATAGCCCCGCCCACGCTGTCGATACCCGTGCCAACGGCAAGCTCGTTGAACGCAATCGCCACGGCCAGACCGGCGCTTCCCACAGCGAAGAGACGCACGTAAGAGACGAGGTCGGCAAAGTTCCCAATGATGTCGAAGGGCAGCATGACGTGATCGGCCCACTCGGTTTTGAGGTGTTTGACGGGTGTCATGAAGAGGATCAGGATCAGCAAGCAGCCCCAGAAGAGCCCCATAGACCAGGCCGGGAGTTCGGATCCGAGAATCATGCTGCTGGCCAGAAAGTACATGACCCACGTCAGGCCTATCCAACCCAGCTGAGCGATGGCACGCGTACTCTTGATCTGCCTCAGCGCTGACCAGAGGTGCGCGATGGTCAGGTGGATGGCGCCCACGAGGAAGGAGAACGCCATCAGGTTGTGGTCGTCCTTCATCCAGGGAATCTCGAAGCCGCGCAGCGGTGCGGGGAGATGCAAAATGCCGAAATAGTTCCCCGTGATCGCACCCCACACGATCGTGCAGAGGCTGAGGAATATAGCCAAGCGGAAGGGCTCGCGCGGGGCCTGCTTGTTCTTGATTCGGAGGAAGATCGCAATGGCCAGGAAGATGGCACCGTAGCCCGCATCGCCGACCAGGATTGCAAAGAAGAGGGCAAAGAAGAGGAGGAATACTGATCGAATGTCCACTTCACGATAGCCCGGCAGAATATCGAGCATGGTGAAGACACAGTCAATCGGGCGGATCCAGGCCGGATTCCTGATCAGGGTCGGCACCTGGTCGTCCTCTGCGGGATCATCGATCACCAGACCCCATCCCTGTGCTCCGGCTGATTCTTGCAGGGCAGAGACGAGATCGACGGGGCAGAAGCCCTGTAGGTAGCTCAAGCGGTTGGCGGCGCCCATGCCTTCGCGTGCTGTGACGTAGGCGGCGCGGTTCTCAAGCACGGCCAGGCGGGCCTGAATGGCGGTTTCCTCGTGGCTCAAGGTGATCAGCTGGTTCTCAATCTCGCCCAACTCCTGGTTCAAGGTGTCGTGTTCAGCCAGGACCGCAGCCAAAGAGCGCGTGGGTAGCGGGAGCTCAGCGCCCTCAAAGGTGAAATTGCTTTGTCCGACGATGGCGAAATACTGTCCACGTGAATCGGCCCGTATGATGTGCAAGAGGGTGTTCTCGGGTGCTTCTATCGGTTTTTTGCTGGCGGTGTGGTAGAGCTTAACGGTGATGTTTCGCTCTAGCAGGGTTGTGATGGTATCGGGCTCAAAATCGCCGTAGGGCTCGAGGAGCAACTGCTCCTTGCGCAGGGCATCGACGCTGTTGGTCAGCTGCTGCTTGCGGCGGAGCAGGGCATAGCCCGTGGCGAGGGGATCGGCCAGCTCCTCGGCGCTCAGGTGGGTATCGGCCGCGACGGTCTGCTTCTGGTAGGTCTGTAGGGAAATATGGGTCAGCTGGGCGTCGCGTAGCTCGCTACGAG
Source organism: Lentisphaerota bacterium (assembly GCA_013203785.1). Taxonomy (GTDB): domain Bacteria; phylum Verrucomicrobiota; class Kiritimatiellia; order UBA8416; family JABMPJ01; genus JABMPJ01. The sequence continues at coordinate 28,470 of JABMPJ010000029.1, forward strand.
AGCTATCGAGTTCAGCGCCTAGCAGGGGTGTGACGGGCGTGATATGCAGCACCCCCAGCTCACTCAGGGCGTTGAGCGATGCGGACCGGTCATCCTCCATACAGAGGAGGGTCACTTTTTTCATTCCTACGATCATGCGTTGTCCGAACGTTTCTTGGCGATCTTACCGCGTGCCACCGCGGCGGTCTGTTCATCGCCCAGGAAAATCTTGATGATCCGGATGTTCTCTTTGCACTCCGGAATCTTCACCTTCTCAAAGAGGTTGACGCGCTGGCTGGTGACGCGCAGTTCTTCCACAATGCGGCGGCGCTGCTCCTCAAGAATCTCACGCGCGATGCGAATCTCGGTGAGCTGCTGTACCATGTCGGCCGCGTCATCTACCCAGGTGGGCGTCGCAAACAGGTCGTAGTCGGCCCGTGTCATGCTTATGTCTTTGAGAACAGGAATGGCCACACCCGCGATGTTGTCTTCACTCGTGGCAATGTTGTCGATCGTAACAATGTTGTCCAGGTTGACGGGCTCGGCAAAGAGCTCTACCCAGGCCGCCAGATGGGCGCGCTGCACTTCCTCGGCGGTGGTTTGCTCAAGGATGGCCGCATCGATGCCCTGAATTTCAGCTTGGAGCTGCTGTTTCTTGAGAATGAGCATCGGCAGAAAGCGCTGGAAACGCTTCAACGCCTCGTTCTGCGCCTTGAGCTCATTCTTGGTATGTTTGATCTTAGCCATGTGAAGAAGGTGTTAGGTGCTAGGGGTTAGGCTTCGGCTGTTTCAAGTTCGGGCTCAGGGGCATCATCCTCAGTTGCCGGCGCATCCCCTCCGACCTCCGACTTCTGATCTCCGACTTCCGTCTTAGGCCAGAAGTTCTCAACAAGGTTGCTCTGGATTCCCGTTTCCATCGGCTCAAAACAGTCCGCCAGAATGGTCCATCCAAGGTCGAGGGCTTGCTCAAGCGGGATGTTGACCGAGAGATCCATCATCTCTTTTTCAAAGCGGTCACCGTACTTGAGGAGCTTGTCATCCCAGTCACTCATACGGAAGCCCATGGACTGCTTCTCGAGCGTCTCGCGGTAACCGGCGTAGAGCTGGATCAAGGTGTTCATGATCGAACGGTGGTCAGCGCGGGTATCCCCATTGACTTGCTGCTTGAGTCGGCTGAGCGAACCGAAGGGCTCGATACGGCCGTTGCGGAGGTAGAACTGACCTTCGGTGATATAGCCGGTGTTGTCGGGTACCGGATGGGTCACGTCATCGCCCGGCATGGTGGTGGCGGCCAGGATCGTGATGGAGCCGGACCCCTCAAAGTCGACCGCCTTCTCGTAGCGCGAGGCGAGCTGACTGTAGAGATCGCCGGGATAGCCGCGGTTGGAGGGGATCTGTTCCATGGTGATGGCGATCTCCTTCATGGCATCCGCAAAGCTGGTCATATCGGTCAACAGCACGAGTACGCGCTTGCCCTCAAGGGCGAACTGCTCTGCCACGGCCAGGCTAATGTCCGGTACGAGCAGACACTCCACAATGGGGTCGGAGGCGGTGTGTACGAACATGCAGGTACGCGAGAGCGCACCGCTCTCTTCGAGCGTGTCACGGAAATAGAGGTAGTCATCGTGCTTGAGGCCCATGCCGCCCAGGACGATCACATCGACTTCGGCCTGCAGTGCGATACGCGCCAGGAGGGCGTTATAGGGCTCACCAGCGCGGGCAAAAATGGGGAGCTTCTGTGACTCGACCAGCGTATTGAAGACGTCGATCATGGGAATACCGGTACGCACCATGTTCGTTGGAATAATGCGCTTGGCGGGGTTGACCGAGGGCCCGCCGATGTCAATCAGGTTGTCGGTCAGGACGGGGCCGTTGTCGCGCGGATTGGCCGCGCCGGTGAAGATGCGGCCGAGCAAGGCTTCCGAGAAGGGCACCTGCATGGCGTGCCCCAAGAAGCGCACTTGGGCGTCCGTGGCCACGCCGCGTGAGCCCGCGAAGACCTGGAGAGAGACTTCATCGTCCTTCAGACGAATCACCTGGGCGAGAGAGCTGCCGTTGCGCGAGGTGACCTCGGCCAGCTCGCGATAGCGAACCCCCTCGGCCCGGATGTTGATCACATTGCCCGCAATGTTATGAACGTGATGATAGACCTTATGCATTGACCGTGACCTCCGCAACCATCTGCTCCAGGCGACCCTGGATCTCTTTAAATTCCTCTGAACCCATCTCGGCGCGGTTCCAGTCGCGCGTTGTCTGTGTCAATTGGTGGAAGAAACGGCGCGCCGCACCTTTATCTTCAAGCTGCAGGCTGGCTTTGAGGAAGCCGGTCATAACCCCGTAGACATAGTGTTGGCGCTCGGCGGCTGTGGCACCGTCAACCGGGTCGAAGGCGTCCTGTTGCAGGTAGGTGCCGTCGATATACTCGGACTTGAGATAGAGCACGAAGTCGTCCTGCGAGGTGCCTTCCTCGCCGACCACCTTCATCATCTGACCAATATCGTTGCCGCGTCGTAGAATCTCGCGACCAACTTCAACCGACTCGGCGTCCACGACGCTTTCGTATTTGCTCCAGCTCTCGAGTGGATCGATAGCCGGATAGCGGCGCGCATCGGAGCGGGCGCGGGAGAGACCGTGGAAGGCCCCGACCACCTTGAGGGTGCCCTGCGTAACGGGTTCGTCAAAGTTACCACCGGCCGGACTCACCGTCCCGCCAATCGTGACCGAGCCGGTGCTGCCGTCCTTGAGCGTGACCACGCCGCCGCGTTCGTAGAAGGAGGCGATTACGGATTCGAGATAGGCCGGAAAGGCTTCCTCGCCCGGAATTTCCTCAAGGCGGCCGGAGGTTTCGCGCAGGGCCTGCGCCCAGCGCGAGGTCGAGTCGGCCAGCATGAGCACGTTCAGCCCCATCTGGCGGTAGTAGGTCGCCAGTGTGACGCCGGTGTAGACCGAGGCCTCGCGGGCGGCGACGGGCATGGAACTGGTGTTGCAGATGATGATGGTACGATCCATCAGCGACTTGCCTGTACGTGGATCGCTCAGTTCGGGGAATTCGCGCAGGGTCTCGACGACCTCACCGGCGCGCTCACCGCAGGCGGCCACAACCACGATGTCGACATCGGCATGGCGACTGGTGAGCTGCTGGAGCACGGTCTTGCCCGCGCCAAACGGACCCGGAATGCAGTAGGTTCCGCCACGAGCGACCGGGAAGAAGGTGTCGATGATGCGAATCTTGGTGACAAGCGGCTCGGTCGGGCGCAGACGTTCACGGTAGGCCAGAATGGGGACCTTGACCGGCCACCGCTGAAGCATCGTGACGTCAAAGGTGTTGCCGTGCTCATCCTTCAGCGTCGCGATCGACTCCTCAATCGTAAAGCCGCCTGCGGCGGCGACGGATTCAACCGTACAGGTTCCGCTCACACGGAAGGGAACCATGATGCGATGCTTGAAGATCCCTTCGGGGACGGAGCCGAGTTCCTCGCCAGCGGTCACCTTGTCGCCTACGGCGGCGGTGGGTGTGAAGGCCCAGGTCGCCTCCCGGTCGAGGGCATTGAAATAGGTGCCGCGCTGCAGAAAGAAGCCGCACTGCTCGGCCAGTTGGGGTAGGGGGTTCTGCAAGCCGTCGTAAATCTGGGTCAGGAGGCCCGGTCCCAATTCAACCGAGAGCAGCTCGCCCGTGAAATCGACCGGATCTCCAACGGAGAGACCGGAGGTATCTTCAAAGACTTGCATGTCGGAGCGATTGCCCCGGATACGGACGATCTCGCACATGAGACGCAGGTCGCCCAGGCAGGCGTACCCGACCTCGTTCTGACCGACGGCCCCTTCGAATTCAACGGTGATCATGTTCCCGTTGACGCCAACAATGGTTCCAGATGTCTGACTCATTATTTGTGTTCCTCTTCAGCCGCATCGCGCTGCAGCAGTGTCTCCACCGCGGCGGAGCCGGCCTCCTTGTCCATTCGGGCCCATCGTTCCAGGATGCTGAGTTGCAGGCCGTATGCCAGAATGGCCCGCCCGGTAAAGGGGTCAAGTCCTGCCAGCTCCTCGATGCACTCCCAGCGAATCTGATCCAGCGCCTTCTCGCGCTCAAGGGGGTTGGGGCGGCTATAGGCCTCGCTCACGGCATTTTCAAGGGTGGTGTCGGAGCCCCCGATCTCGCGTAGGTAGGCCGTTGGCTCTTTGTGCATCCGCTCGGCCCGCGTGCGGACCAGAACGTTGCGCAGTTGGCCATCAGCGCACTGCCAGTCACGCACAAAGGGATGCGGCTCCTGGGGCGGTTGCTGGTCAAGCATCCCATTCATTGCCGCCATGTCACCCGCTGTGAGGTGGTCTACGCATCGCTCCCGAAAGTCAGCCACCGAGAAGGGGGGGGGGTGATCGGGCATCAGCATGGGGAGTGTGGAGGCAAAGTAGTAGTACATCAGGCGGCGGCACCCTTTACGATAGCAGCCAGATCTGCACGCAGCAGCGTGCCGAGGGCCTCGGCAACGGCCTCACCCGTAAAATCGTGTTCAACTTCTTTATCGGTCACCGCGACCTTGAAGCCGGAGGCGATCGCGGAGCTGCTCTCAATCGTGAGCCCGTTGGCCAGCTCGGACTGAAACTTGCCGGAGAGGTAGGCCGTGACATCGGCGCGCTGTGCGTCGCTCAATGTGATGGCCAGGCGTGAGCCGGAGGCGTCTGCCTTGGTGTAGCTCTCGATCAATGTGGCCACGCTGGTGCGGACGGTCTCGTTGTCGAGGGCCTGTGCGACTTCCGTCCCAGCGATACGCGCGAAAATGGCAGCCACTTCGCGTTCGACCGAAAGGATGACATCGCGGGCGGCCTGGTCGAGCGCCTTGGATGAGCGTACCTCGAAAGCCTGGCTCTCAATTTCGGCCGTGGCCAGCAGCTCAGCGGCCTTGGCTTCAGCATCTTTGACGAGCTGCGCGGCCTTGGTCTGGGCGGCCGTAACAATAGCCTCTGCCTGTGCATCGGCCTTGGCCACGCCGTCTTTTTCGATCCGTTCCAGTAGACTCTGAAGTTCTTCGCTCATCGTTGTTATGTCCTAGTTCTGAATTTCGGCGGCACACACTATCAAACAGCCAAAGCAGTGTCACGAATTTCGTTGCACAGCTCTCTATAATTGTCAAACGGCGTCAACCGCCCCGTTAGTTCCCGCAGGGCTGCAGTCCGGCTAACTTGCTAAGCAAGTCAAACTTGGCCAGTGCCTGCTTATCGGCTGCGGCCATGAGTGCCTTGGATTGTTCCGGTTGCGTCTTCGTCAAAATACGGAAACGGTTCTCTTTAAGCGCTTGCTCGCTGAAGGCCATGGTCGGGGCCTTGCTGTCGAGCTTGAGCGGATTTTCGCCTTTGGCCGCCCGCTCGGGGTTGTAGCGGTAGAGTGGGAAGCGTCCGCACGCCACAATCTCTTTTTGGTTTTCGAGCCCGTTGGCCATATCGATGCCGTGCGCGATACAGTGCGAGTAGGCAATGATGAGAGAGGGCCCCTCATAGGCCTCGGCCTCGACAAAGGCTTTCACAACCTGGTTGGCGTTGGCACCCAATGAGACCGTGGCGACATAGATGTTGCCGTAGGTCATCGAAATCATGCCCAGATCCTTCTTGCCGACCGGCTTGCCAGCGGCGGCAAACTTGGCGACCGCGCCCAGCGGTGTAGCCTTGGAGGCCTGTCCACCTGTATTGGAGTAGACTTCGGTGTCCAGCACCAGAACGTTGACGTTGCGGCCGGAGGCGAGGACGTGGTCCAGGCCACCGTAGCCAATATCGTAGGCCCATCCATCGCCACCGACGATCCATACCGACTTCGTGACGAGGTAGTCGGCCACGGAGAGGAGCTGGCGGCAGTCGCTACAGTCGCAATCCGCGAGGGCGGCCTTCAAGGCAGCGACGCGATCGCGTTGGGCTTCGATCGCTTCCTGGGTCGACTGGTCATTGCCGACGACGGCCTCGAGTAGCGCTTTGGCTGGTGTCTTACAGTCCGTCTCACCGGAGAGCAGGCGCTGGACGAGTTCCCCGGCAAAGGTGGTCAGGCGGTCGACCGTCAGGCGCATGCCGAAGCCGAACTCGGCATTGTCCTCGAAGAGGGAGTTCGACCAAGCCGGGCCGCGCCCATCCTCGCGCTTGCAGTAGGGGGTCGTCGGCAGATTTCCGCCGTAGATTGAAGAGCAGCCGGTCGCATTGGCTATCAGGGCGCGATCGCCAAACAGTTGCGAGAGGAGCTTGACGTAGGCCGTTTCGCCGCAACCGGCGCAGGCGCCGGAGAACTCGAAGAGCGGCTCGCATAGCTGGCTACCCTTGACCGAGTTGCGGTTGAAGTCCTTGGGATCGAGGAACGGCAGCGAGAGGAAGAAATCGAAGTTGGCGGCTTCCTTTTCACGCAGCGGGATCTGATCCGCCATCAGGATCGCCTGCTTGCCGGTTTCCTGTTTGGTCTCTTTATCGCGCTCACGTCCTGGGCAGCGCTGCACGCAGGCCCCACAGCCGGTACAGTCTTCGGGGGCGACCTGGACCGTATATTTCATGCCGGCAAACTCCTTGCCCTTGGCATCGACACTCTGGAAGGTCGCCGGTGCCCCTGCCAGGGCGGCGGGGTCATAGACATTGGTGCGGATCGCGGCATGTGGGCACACCAGCGAACACTGTCCGCACTGGATGCAGAGGGTCGGATCCCAAACGGGAATCTCGGTCGCGATGTTGCGTTTTTCGTAGCGCGTCGTGCCGGTCGGCCAGGTTCCATCAACGGGCATGGCGCTCACGGGCAGCAAATCTCCATGCTGGCTCATGATGACACCGGTCACCTCATTGACGAATGCGGGGGCACTCTTGTCATGGATCGGCGGCGGCATCGTCAGGTTGCCAGCCGGGGCGGTCGGCACGGTGACTTGCTTCAGTGCGCCCACGGCGGCGTCGACGGCACGGTAGTTCATCTGGACGATCTCGTCGCCCTTCTTGCCGTAGCTCTTCTTAATGGCCTTCTTGAGCGACTCGATCGCCTTCTCGGTCGGAAGAATACCGGAAATGGCAAAAAAGCAGGTCTGCATGATGGTGTTGATGCGCGCCCCCAAGCCCAGCTCACGGGCCAGTGGTAGTGCGTCGATCACATAGAAGGTGATCTTCTTGTCGATGATTTGCTGGGCGATTTCATCGGGCAGGTGCTGCCAGACCTCATCGGCACCGTAGGGGCTTGCCAGGAGGAAGACGGCTCCCTCTTTGGCGTTGGCCAACATGTCGTATTTCTCGAGAAATGAGAAGTTGTGACAGGCCACAAAATTGGCCTTGGTGCAGAGGTAGGGACTGCGAATCAGCTCGGGGCCAAAGCGCAGGTGCGATGTCGTGATGGCACCCGCCTTTTTCGAGTCGTAAACGAAGTAGCCTTGGGCGTAATTGTCCGTATCGGAGCCGATGATCTTGATCGAGTTCTTATTGGCCCCTACGGTGCCGTCTGAACCGAGGCCGTAGAACATGCACTCGAAGCGGGCATCGGCCTCGACTTGCCATCCGTCATCCCAGCTCAGGCTCGTGCCGGTGACATCGTCGTTGATGCCAATCATGAAATGGTTGCGCGGGGCCTCGGCGGCCAGATTGTCGAAGACTGCCTTGACCATGGCCGGTGTGAACTCTTTGGATCCGAGACCGTAGCGGCCACCGACGACTTTGGGGTAGCCGCCCTGCAGCGAGAGCCAGCCGTTTTCGATCGATTCACCCAGTGCGGTGCGGATGTCCTGGTAGAGCGGCTCACCGATTGAGCCGGGCTCCTTGGTGCGATCCAGCACGGCGACGGACGTGACCGAGGCGGGCAGCGCTTCGGCAAACGCTTTGGTGTCGAAGGGGCGGTAGAGGCGAACTTTCAGGACGCCGACCTTTTCGCCCTGTTTGAGCATGTGCTCGACGGTCTCATGGACCGTATCGGCGCCCGAGCCCATGATGACGATGACGCGCTCGGCATCGTCGGCACCCATGTAATCGAAGAGGTGATAGGCGCGGCCGGTCAGCGTCGCCAGCTTGTCCATGGCCGCCTGAACGATCCCAGGGGCGTCCTCGTAGAATGTGTTGACCGTTTCGCGGCCTTGGAAGTAGACATCCGGATTCTGGGCCGTGCCGCGGATCACCGGGCGATCCGGGCTCATGCCGCGGGCGCGGTGAGCGAGCACCTTGTCGTCATCGATCATGGCGCGCATCACGTCACGTGTGACCCCGTCGATCTTCTGAATCTCGTGTGAGGTGCGGAAACCGTCGAAGAAGTGGATAAACGGGAGGCGCGAGGCGAGTGTGGCGGCATGCGCCACGAGGGCCAGGTCGTTGATCTCCTGGACGCTGGCCGAGCCCAACATCGCGAACCCGGTCTGACGCACAGCCATCACGTCCGAGTGATCACCAAAGATCGAGAGCCCCTGGGCGGCCAGCGAACGGGCGGATACATGGAAGACCGTGCTGGTGAGCTCACCGGCGATCTTATACATGTTGGGGATCATAAGAAGCAGGCCCTGCGACGCGGTGAAGGTGGTGGTCAGCGTCCCGGTGGTCAGGGCGCCGTGGACCGCGCCGCTGGCGCCACCCTCGGACTGTAGCTCAACCACCTCCGGGACGGTGCCCCACAGGTTCTTGGCCCCGGTGGCGCTCAGCTCGTCGGCCAACTCGCCCATGGGCGATGAGGGTGTAATAGGATAGATAGCGCAGATTTCGCTGACAGCGTGTGCTACGGTGGCGGCGGCGGCATTGCCATCGACCATAACCATATTCTTCTCGGACATGGGTTCGTCTCCTTGGCTGGCCTCTCTCGCAAGGCCATAAGAATAGTGTGGGTGTGGCTAGAGGCTGGCCCGCAGCGAATCGAGCTGACCCGCGCTGCCCAGAACGTCACTCTTGTGCACGATGTATTTTGCGTATTCCGCCATGAAAACCTTTCCGGCCGGCCGCAGGTCAAAGACTTCTGGATCGTCGCGGAAGCACTCGCGGTGCACGCGGCACCATACCAGGCGGCCATCGGTATCGATGTTGACCTTGGTGACACCCATCGTCGAGGCGCGTGTGATCTGGGCCTCGTCCACGCCTTTGGCACCCTTCATTTTGCCGCCGGCCGCGTTGATACGCTCAACCTCGTCCTGTGGGACCGAGCTTGAACCGTGCATCACCATCGGAAAGCCGGGCAGCCGGCGGGCGATCTCTTCGATCACCTCAAAATGAAGTCCCTGGCCGCCGGTGAACTTGTAGGCGCCGTGGCTGGTACCGATCGCGCAGGCCAGGCTATCGCAGCCACTGCGCTCAACGAATTCCTGCACCTGCTTCGGGTCCGTCAGCTTGGCATCGGACTCGTCGACCGAGACGTGCTCTTCAACGCCGCCCAGTTTGCCGAGCTCGGCCTCGACCGAGATGCCTTTGGCATGGGCGGCATCTACGACCCGCTTGGTGATGGCGATATTCTCGTCGAAATCTTCGGCGCTGGCATCGATCATGACCGAGCTGTAGAACCCACTCTCGACGCAGTCATAGCAGGTCTGCTCATCACCATGATCAAGATGCACCGCAAAAATGGCGTCGGGAAAAATCTCTTCGGCGGCGCGAATCATCGCTTCGAGCAGAACCTTGCTGGTGTAGCTGCGAGCGCCTTTGGAGAGCTGGACGATGAACGGGGCCTTGCTGTCCATATTGCCGCGGAACAGACCCATAATCTGCTCTGCATTATTGATGTTGTAGGCACCCACGGCGTACTTGCCATACGCGTGACTGAAGAGTGACTTGGTAGGAACGATCATTGGTATCCCCTTATGTATCTGCTGGTGACTCTGTAAATCCTCATTACCTGTCTGCGGCCCCGGTGGCAGCATATAGATAGACCTCTCCCGTCGAAGTTGGAAGCGCACGACTATAAGGGGCCGACTCGTGGAGGTCAATAGGAGAAAAAAGAAAGAGGGTTGGCCATGCGCCTGGCGGTCAATCCTTCAGGATTTCCCCTCGCCTGATCGTCGGTGCCGTCAGGTTGATCTGGCGCGAGCAGTGTGAGCAGGTGTAGCTTCTATCGCTGTACTGCTCGACTTCATGTCCACAGAAGGGACACAACCCCTTGCGCAGCTGGTCGGCCAGCGGGATGCTCTCCAAAATGTTGTCCAGCCGCAGGGTCTTGTGCCCGAAGCCGGGTGGATGCGGGGCGGCTCCGGAGGGTGTCGCCTTGGCCCTCCGTGGACGGGTCGGCACGGGGAGGGTGGCTCCGCACGCGGGGCACTCGAGACCTCGGCCCTCAATCTCGTGATAAAAGTCCTCGTTCACCTCCAAGGTGACCGCGCAGGAAGGGCAGATGAGCGCGCAGTCGCCAGGGATCACCATGGCCTCACGGCAGGCCGGGCAGAGGAAAGAGGCTCCACTCAGCGATGCGGGCGTAGCGTAGAGCGTGGCGCAGGCGGGGCAGGGGAAGACGATGGCCGGTTCAGGTGCCTGTAGCGGTTCTCCGCAGTCGGGACAGGCGAAGTGCTGTCCCACCGCCGCAGCGCCCACACAACAGTGTTTCTCGCAGGCCGGACAGGCAAACAGAATATCCACGGCAGGCCCTCCTTAATCTATGGGCGTGCCTTCAGGAAGAGCACGGCCACAATGACGATGGCGAGACCCAGATAGAAAAGGGTTTGAATGGGTACTGCGGGCCTCCAGCGCTGGGTCGGTAGCCGCTTGGGGGTGGTGGACTCCGGTTGGGGTGGACGATAGAGCCCCTTCTCCTGGAGCAGCTGGGCGGACGAGATAGCGGAGGTTATGGCGGGCAGGATGTCGATATCGGCCGAGGTGATGCCGATCGTGTCGGCGGGGGAAACGGTGTCCCATACATCGCCCACGATGTCGCTGTCGATCATGACGTCTTCCGGACGCACCCCGTCCTGGGGCTTGCGCTGAGCTTCGGCGCTAGCCGCCTCGGTGGGTTGTTCGCGGACGGCTACCGACGGCATCGTTGCCAGCAGTAGAATACACGCCGCAAAACCTATCCGCATCGCGTTCATATGTCCTCGGTCTGGCATGCTATGCCAGGAGTACCTCGATCTCTCCGCTTTCGATCAGGGCGGACAGCTCCTTCCACCCCTTGACATGCCGGTTTCCAATCATGAGTTGCGGCACAAAATCCGCGTCGCCGAAGTGGTCTTTGAACCGGCGGCCATTCTCATCGTCGAGCCAGTCACCATCCTGCCATTTCACCTCGAAGGAGTCGAACGGGGTGCCGCGCGTGGTGAAATAATCCATCGCATCGTGACAGGCCCCGCAGAGCTGCGAATAGAAGATCTCGATCCTGGCCATGCGTTGCCTTAGCTTCCCGGCTGTTGCCAATGGATCACATCCTGCGCGGTTACCTTCAGCGTGAACAACAAGGTGGCTTCCTTGTTGTCAGCCATCAGCGAGTCATCGACCTGTAGCTTGTTCTCGGGATCGATGCTCTCGATGCTCTTGCCGATCATCGGCACGATGAAGGACTGTAGCAGGTGGGCGCACTGCTGGGCCTCGGAGGCGTTGGCCAGATCCCCAGAGAGAATCACGTCCAATGCTTCGCCCGCCTTGGCTCCCATGACGAAGTTCTTGATGTTGCGGATCGGGCTGAAGAAGGTCACCATCATACCCGCCTTGGTCTGGTGCTCCTGTGGGTTCGGGTCCTTGAAGGAATCAATCTTGGCCTGGATCCGTTTGCGCATGCCGTCTGAGGCGAGGACCAGCAGGCGCACCTGCGTGCCGTTTTCCACCTTGGTGCCCAGTTCGGTCAGCTTCGGGTCGGGGGTGCCCGCTTCGTTGGCGTTGTCACGTGCCAGCATGCCCTCCATGGCCGCGGCATTGAAGGCAATCAAGAGGGTATTCCCTCCGCGTGATACGGCGGTATGGACGACCGGCTCCTTCGGGCTGGTCGGCAACACGCGTGCCACGGGTCGACCCGCGATCTCAATCTCCTCCAACTTGGCTCCTTTGGAGCGCGACGAGAGAATGCCCATGCACTCATACAGTTTAGGGAAGGGGAGTGATTTGGCGAGCGCGATGGCGCAGGACCCCATCGCCCCGTTGATCTCCTGGCTCGGTTTGGGGTTGTCCAAATCGATGGTATCGAGATCGGCCGAAAGCAACACCGTGAGGAAGTCCTTCTCGGTGAGACCCGTGACCTCCTGAATTCTGACCCACTCATCCTCGCCCATCTTGCCGGGGGCCGTCTTGCCGTCTGCTTCGCGCCTCGCCTTGATGGCCTGCATGATCGGTGTCTCTCGCATGGCGGCCATGTCGAGCGTGAAGAGCATATCGGCGCCCTCTACGACGGCCACCTGTACGCCCTGCGAACTACCCGCTTTGACAGCCTTGGGCGGGGGCGTGTCGGCTGGACGGCGTGCGTCTGCGGGTTTGTTCCCGCATCCAACCATAAGGACAGTAGCCGCAGCCAAGCCCATGAGTGCGAAACAACGAGGTCTATTTGTATGCATGATCTGGTGTCTCCGTGCGGTCTTTCCGCTTTTCATTCGATTGATGTCCCCCCTCCGGTGAATCTTTGCCCGGAGCACAGGGGACACGTTCCGATTCAAACATGCAACGTTGGTGCCAATCAAGCTGAAACATGGGTGCCCCCACTAAAGGGGCGCATAACTGCGATTTGGTGCAGGGCAGTGGATCCGAAGGATTCGCCATTCGTCATAATCGTAATCCTACTCGTAATCGTACTCGGATTACGATTA
>JABMPJ010000030.1 GCA_013203785.1 Lentisphaerota bacterium
GCAGGAGATTACACGACAGCGCCAACGGCTGCATAGATGGGGTTGGCTAGACGCTTACATACTGTTCAAATACTGCCCCATCCCGAAAAGGTTGTCGTGATCGCCTATCATCCACACACCACCACCTGCATGAATAAATTCAAGAACGGCATCAATCTCACTTGGCGTATAGGGCTTCGTTGGCGTCTTCAAAATGACAACCTGATAGAGTGACAAGTCGATGCTATCAAGTGAGGTTGACTCATTGACATCCGTAGGCCAATACCGCTGAAGAAGTGCCCTCAGAGAGCCGTATCCATATGTGGCTTTTTCGCCGAATGAATGCCGCTCAAATGGCGTGCTCCATTCCCAGTTAGAATGAGCATCATCAATCAATACACGTCCAAACTGCTGAACCCCAAGAGGCTTATACCAAAAGGCAATTACAAGAAGAGCAAGACCCGCAGACAGGGCAGCAAAGCCAAGAGGGTTCGCGTATTTCTCCATCCTGGAGAGTGCGATTCTTTGCGGTTGTGCCTCCGAAGCGTTGCACCGTGCAGTGTATTTAACTCCAACTCGGTTCAGAATAGCAGCGAGAGGTAACTGCGATAGACACATGACAATTGGATTCCAGAGTATGCCTGACCAACTCGTTTCAGCATAAAGAACCGCTGCAAGGGTGAAACGAAGGCATTGGTAGGCAAGAAGAATACAAACCACTGTCACAGCGAAACGCAGGCGCCGCAATGGCGAACGGAGAAGAGCACAGAAGCAGACACACCACAAAAGAGCGGCGAGCCCATACTCCACACCGAACGATTCGGCGTGACAGGCGATGCGCCGCCACCCCAAATCGGTCCAGATGGCAACCTCTCCCGATGCAGGGATCGCTTCAAATCGAAGAAGCGTCGTCAAGGAAGCTACGATGCGAACAAGAAAAGAAGGAACGTCATGCTGAATGAAGATCGTCCTCTCGCTGAGTGTTAGCATGGCTAGGAGGGCCAGCGACACTGCGGTACACCATGCGAACCGAGAACGCCACTGCCGCCAGTAAGACCAGTCAGATCGGCGCGGCAGAGCGATGAGAACAAGAGCCAATAAAGCAAGAGTGCCCCATGCGGGATAACCAACAAGCATCACGCGGCCAGTGTACATGTTGTACGCAGCCACCCAGAGGAACACAACGATACATGATAACGGGAGCCGACCCGGTAGACTTATTGCAATGTTCCCATCCTGCTTTGTCGAACCAGTTTTCATCGGTCCACATCTCCACATCTATTCCGGAGAAGCGAGCTAAGAAGCTGGATATTGCCCGGCCAAGCCTCCTTTTCAGCTTCAAGCGTTCTGTCCAGCAAGAACAGTGGATCGGCAATGACAATGAGGCTGCCAGGACCCACTGATCGCTCACAGACGATATGCCTACCTTCCCAGGTGTATCGTGAAACCCATGCCGCATTCTGAAAATCTACACCCCAAGCCTCGGAAAACTGCGGTGTACGACTACGCTGTTTAAACTTCTCATAAGCCTCTCGGCCGCTGAGTGGAATCGGGCCCAATGGTTCCGAGTTGATTCTAAGGCCTTGTCTAAGCAACCATCGCTGCAGTGACGGCTCAACGGGATATCCGATGGCGAATAGTAACGTGCGTCCGGCCGCGAGATCACGTTCCCAATTCGCAAGCTCAGACACTCGCCAAGGTTTACGCGGATCAATGATGATCTCAGCAACAGGTCGCTTGATGTGTTCGATATCTTGGTCACTCGACAGCACCGGCCAGAAACCATTGCGGACGAGGTTCACCAGAAGTCCATCGATGGAATCATTTCGCCAGTGGTCAAGATGCAGACGATTGGCGTGATCAACGTCCACAAGGGCCACGGGCAAGTTTGGGATCTTCACCTGCCACGGTCTACGAGCAAGAAGTTCTGACACTATAGTCGCAAGAACGATTATCGATACGGCCATCAATCGCCATTGGCGATTCCCAAACAGAAGAATCACCAGCGGCAGCATAACGCAAACCGAAACCACCATCACCAATAGACCCTGAGCATGGGAACGACCGGCCAAATGAGCTATAAGACGATCAAGGAACGGCCATGTCCGAACGACAGCCAGATTTTGGAAGCTCGTAGTATCACCAAAGACAATGATTCTGCCATTACCAATAGATCGTTCCGCAGCCAGAATCACATCGCCGAGAAGTTCCCCTGGTTGGTATCTATAGTCGCCCAAGAAGGCATTCTCAGCATTCAAACGATTGCCGACATCTGAGAACACATATTTACCAATCAACAGCGGAAACCAAACAGTTCCCAGATCAAGCGTAGCGCCAGTACTCCACTGCAAACCTTGATTCATAAAGTCCAAGGGTACGGTGAGTCTATGGAGTGGAAGCCCGTAGCGAAGAGGCCAAGCTCGACCCGCAGGAAAACCGGAGTCGAAGCGAAAAGAAGCACCCAAGGGGGTGAGAATATGATTGAGAGACGCTTGAGTACCCGCAATATCGGTATGATCTCCCAGCAAGAGCAGAGAACCTCCTTCCGCAAGATACTCATGGAGCTTGTGCGCTGCCTGTTCTACAACACCGGTCGGGTTGATCATGACAAGCACATCGGGCTGAGGCTTGGCGGTGTCGAGTACAGACAATGACGGGATATGCGTGACTGTCCGCCCTGTTTCTTTCAGGCATTTCTCAAACAGCCCGAACATCCCGACATTGGCATGACCAGTACGCCCAAAAGCAGGAAGGCGAAAATCCATCAATCCGGCATCAACAAAGCAGACTTGTTTCTTGCGGTCCTTGGCAAAAGACCAGCGTTCTTGCTGAAGCAAACACAGAACGAGGGCAATGAGTACCGTGGATAAATAAAGAACAGGCCATTGTCGCGGATAAGAAAGAAAGTCGCTTCCCTTTTCGCTCTCTTGATTCTTTTTGGGCGTCAATGCCCGAAGCGCACAGAACAAGGGGACGACGATGAATGGGATGCACAACGGTACAAACGTCATCAAGACTGAAAACTCCACATGGCGATGCGCAGCCACCGAGCCGAACGGGATGTGACGATGAAACCAGGCAACGATTGACGGAAGGCATGAATGGAGGACAACAGAAAGAAGGCTTGCCAGGAGCCCCGTGGTAAACGCGGTCATGGCCGCGAGAACAGCCGAAGGGTTCGAGATAGATCGAACAACACCGACAGCGTATGCAGAACAGAGAATGATGGCGTCCAAACCCATATAGGTCGGGCCCAGTCGGCATGGTAGCGGAGTCAATGATGATAACCAGTCCGTAAGGCGATAACAACCAACCGCTAAACCACTATGAAGCTCCGGAACAAAAAAACATATCGAGCGCAACGCAAAGAGGGATGTTGTTGCCAGTGCCAATGGTCGATAGCCGCGTCCAGTTCGCCAGCAGCAAAGCGCGAAGGCAACAGCAAGTCCGAGAACAACGACCACGTTTGACACATAGAGAAAAACAAGGAAGAAAGCAGCTATAATAGCAGACTTCGAAACGGACGGACACCGAACGGGAAATAACCAAAGCACAGATGCACACAGTACAGCACCTAGAAATCGTCCGACGAGAGTCCCAAAGAATCCACCCCCATCAACAATAAGAAGAAGACCGACGAGCCAAGCGAGATCAACTATGAGGTGACTTTCTCCGAGAAGTTCCGAGTTTGAGAGGGACGGATCATCACAACTCATTGCCGCTCAGCTCCGCCCTGCAATTCTTCCTGCCGGATGTTCTCTTGCTTCCGATTCCAGTACTTGATCGCCGGAAACATCAGAAGGCCGAAGGGAATCCACATTAACGCACCAGAGGGTTTGGGAAGAAATATCATCAGGCCAGCAACGAGCAGCACAGTCAGCAGCGCTACAACAGAACCCTTTGCCACAAACGCTCTTTCTTTGGGCCCATTTGTATTCTTGATGGAAAAATATGCGCCGACAATTCCACCGGTCAATCCAAGAAGGCCTCCCGCAACACCGACGAATTGTGCGGTAGTCATGATCGCCCACCTTCGGCAGAATCCTCAATGTAAATGTTGATGGAGTGCGCACTCAGTTGCACAGAATCTCGTCGTATCGTGTGTGAGCCCTCCACCACAATTCTATTCAAAGAGACATTCTTCAGCGGTTTCTTTTCGACCACGCCACCAGCAAAATGTATTTCCATAAAATTCGGCCCGGATGGAGCGACCGCTATCATGATCTCTAACCGATTGGAGTCCGAATTGAAATCCAAACTCCGTAGAATATCGCCATCGAGTGATGTCGTGCAGCACTGGTCAGAACAGGCACTGCCAGAACACCCGCTTGAGCCACAACTACTACCAGTGCAGCCACTGGCTGCACATGTGCTCCCCACGCAGCCACTCGCACCACACGTTGATCCTAAGCACGCACTTACGCCGCAAGCACTCCCTGCACAGCCACTCACACCGCAAGCACTTCCTACACAAGCACTCCCTGCACAGCCACTTCCCACGCAAAGGCTACCTACACAACCACTCACAACACAGCCACTCCCTGCGCAAACGCTTCCTGCGCATCCGCTGACCCCGCATGCACTTCCCACACAACCACTTCCTGCGCACAAGCTAACCGCACATGCGCTGCCCCCGCAAACACTGCCCCCGCATGCGCTTCCAACACAACCACTTCCTGCGCACGCACTGCCTCCGCAGCCGCTTGCTCCACAAGCGCTGCCCAAACAACCACTCCCTCCACACCCGCTTCCTAAGCATCCGCTGGCCCCGCATCCGCTACCCAAGCAACCACTTGCCGCGCATATACTAATTGCGCAACCGCTAGCACCGAAACTGATAAAGTCGCCCAAAGGATCGACGACGTTCTGAGGGTCATTCAGCGCAAAGTTATAGAGAGTGCCGCCGTCTTCCGTCTTTAACCCCATAAACATGAATCCCGTACGATCCATACCACCAACATTGACTCGATTTCTGAGTTCAAGCGCGGACTGAGGCAATTCTTCATTGATGTTTATGCTCTCAATTTGTCGTGAGCCCTCCGGAGGGAGGGACGTAAAACGACTTGCCTCCTGTATCTCAACTCCGAGGGCCGCACGCACCCTTACAAAAGCCTCCTCTTCAATCGGATCCCTGCTTGGCCACCGTCCCAACTCTGGGTCGTAGTATCTATGGCCGTAGTAGGCCAACCCAGTCTCGTCATCGAGATACTTTGTAGAGAACCGGAAGGGATTGTCATCCGCAAGCGTGCCCGTCTTCGCAGTGGTTTGCCCGAAGGGGCCGTGCTCGTAATGGGCAACACTGTTGCCGTTTGTGTCAACCAAGTCGGTAACGTTCCCGTTCGCGTCGTCGCAGTAGAAGACGTTTGTACCATTCAGATCGGCGGTTAGCAGGCCGCCTATCCCACCCGCGCCCTGCATGCTGCCGGAGAGATCCACCCCCCAGACGCAGTGGTTCGTACTGACGGAAGATCCATCATCCGAGACCTCCGAGATCAGATTCCACCCGTCATACAGGAACGTGTTCGTTGTGACGCTTGAACCATCGTCAACCACCTTCTCAAACCGCCTTCCCATGTAGTCATACGAGTATGAGATTGTGTGGGTTGAGTTGGAGGCATTGATAAGTCTGTTCTCGCCGTTCCAGGAGAACGTCCATCCGTCGTGGGTCAGCATGTTCCCGTCGGCATCATAGGTGGGGGATTCGGGCGGGACGCCCGACGCTACAATGTTGGTGTATTGGTTCAGCTCGTTGGCGAGGTAACTATTGGTCGAGACGACCAACGCGACATCTGAGACGGCGGTGCGGCGATTGCCGATCGGATCGTATGCGTAGCCGTATGTGTTGGTTGCCATCAGGGCTGATGTTAGCTCTGATCGAGTGTTGTACGCAAACTCATTTGTGGAGAGTGCGGACAACGTTGATGTGTCTATGCGCTCTGTCCTGCGGCCCAGTTTGTCGTTCTCGTAAGCGAAGATGCTGATGGGGGTGCTGTCCCAGAGATTGCTGATGCTTGTTATCAGGTTGCGAGTGGGTTCGTAGGTGCGGGCCGCGGTCAGCGAGGACGCTGACCCTCCCGGGGTGAGGGTGTAGCCAGCGAGAAGGTCGCTGTTGGGCTCGTAGGGGTAGTTCACCACGGATGACACCGATTGCACGGATGAGGAGACCGATGAGAAGCGGCCCCAGTCGTCGAATGCGTATCCGACTTCGTAGTCCTGTCCAACACTGAAGCCCGCCGTTCTGCCTTGATCGTCATATATTCGAGTCATCGATCCCAACACGTTCGTTTCCGTGGCAAGCTGCAAAGCGTCGTTGTAGGTAAACTCTCTGGTCCCGAGTGCATCGGTGATGGTCACCTGCCGTCCGAGCCGGTCGTAGGTAAAGCCAATGGTAGGGGTCGAACTGTCCGAATAGCTAATGTTGGTCAGCGCTCCGCAGCAGTCGTCGTAACCATAGGATGTGATATCACCTCTGGCCCATGTTCGAGTTGCGAGCCGACCTTCGGGCGTATGGGTGTAGGCCGTGCCGTTTCCGTCGGCGTAGACTTTGTTCGTCAAGAGGCCGGTGGCTTCGTCGTATTGCCATGCGGTTTGGTCAAAAGCTGACAGGTTGAAATCCTGAAAGGCTAAAATCTCGTTTGTGCCGCGATAGGTGTACATGGCGCTCATGCGGTCGAATTCATCGTATTCGTAGGCTATGGGGTAGACGTTGCCCCAGGTGGCGAGGAGTTGGCCTTCGGGGCTGTAGTGATAGTAGGTCGCTTCGCCCAAAGCGTTGGTGACCGCCGTGCGACGGCCGGTATCGGGATCGTAGGCATAGCTGGTGCGGTTGGATGCGGTGTCTTCGGTGTAGACGACCTGGGCTTTGCTGTTATAGGCGGTTACGGCCTCGCCGGTACGCGGATCGGTCACGCCGGTGCGCCTTTCGAGGGCGTCGTAGCTATAGGTGTAGGCCAGACCGGTTTTGGTTATGTTGACGGCGATGAGCCCGTTGACGGTTGAGCGGACCGCATTGGTTTCGGAATCCCAAGTGTCCACGGTCTGTGTGACGGTTTTGTCGTCTCGGTCCACTGCAGTCGTTTGGACCGTTTCGTTGCCGTGGATGTCGATGGAGACGGTCCGCGAGGACGCGGACCCTCCCAGCCCTGTGAGTTGCATGCGTGAGATGCTGTTGGTTACGGGGGCGGCGCTGCCGCTCTCTGGGTAGAGGATCGAGGTGTTCACGCGCCACCAACCGTCGCCAAGGCTTTGGTTGGCGAGCCAATTGTAGGACGTGTCGAAGGAGGCTACGCGGTCGGGGCCGGCGAGGTCGATCATGCCGTTGTTGTCGATGTCGAGGCAGCTGGTGGTCTGGTTGCCGAGTTGATCGTAGGCGTAGAGGGTGTCGGCGGAGCCGGGGGAGCTGGTCTTCACGAGCTGGCTGAGGGTGTTGTACTCGTAGGTGTTGGTGATGGTTCCGCCGCCAAAGCCCGGGCGCTCCTGTTGGATGGTGCGACCCAGCATGTCGGTGGTGGCCTTGTTCCACATCGCGGACGCTGTTCCATCCGGGCCGGTGTAGGTCTTGGTCCACTGCGATCCACCAGCATTCACGCCATACTCGTAGGTCTGCTTGCGGACGCCGTTCTGCTCGGTGTAGTGCGTGCGGCCGTCGTTGTAGCGGACTGTAACGTTCGTCAGGTCTGCGCGGGACACAACGCTCGTCCGTCCACCGCCGGGGTAGCTGTAGGTTGTCCCTATTCCGGCTGCGTCAATGGACGTGACGAGACGCCCGGCGAGGTCATAGGCATTGGAGCTGGTCATCAATGAGAGGGCTCCGCCGGATATGGTGGTGCTCAAACGGCTACCCATGACATCCGTCGTGTAGCTGGTGACGAGATCATCGGCACCGCCAGCGCCTTCCTTCGTCACGTACTCGGGGAAGTCGAGCTCGTCGTAGCCGTAGAACATTTCGACGCCAGAGGCATCTTTGGTGTACTCTTTGCCGCAGCAACCCGACCAGGATGCACTCTCTTCGGTACCGTTGGCGTGCCAGACGGTGGTCGCATGGTACATGTCATCAAAGGAACGCACTTCCCAATCAATACGGGCGTAATTTGATGCATCATCAAGCACATAGGTTTCGTTGAGGACTTCCTGCCCGTACGCGTCGCTGACCGCTACGCTCCGGATGGACGTGAAAGGGATGCCGTTGGTCGCTGTTGCGGCGACATGATCCACCGTTACTCGCCAGGCAGAACCGGTGGAGCTGACTTCGAACCAATGCGACGAGGGGGCTCCGAAATCATGGTAGACCCCGTAGTCGTAGGCATAGAGATCGAGACGACCGTCAGCCCGCTGAACGGAGGCGAGCCGTCCGATCGCATGGGCTGCGGCATTGGTACCGTAGTAGGTCTCAAGCTTGCGACTGTTGCCGACGTCGCCGTAATCCGCATCGGGAGTCGCAGCGTATTCGACGATATCCTGGTATCCGGCGGCAGGATCGGTAAGGTAGACATGAAACTCTTTCGAGACGACTTGGCCACCGACTTGGCGCGTAATGGTGCGCGGGCGACGGTCCCCGGTGGCCACGGTGTCCGTGTTGGTCAGGACCGTGTAGCTGTAACCGGTCAGATCGGCCACGGCGTCGGAGACGGTGATGGCCTGGTTGCCCCAGGGCCGGGTCATGGAGGTGATTAGGTTGTCACCATTGTATGTGTAACGAGTCCACTCACCGTTCGCGTCCTCTTTGGTCTTGGTGTTACCACTGGCGTCATAGGTAAATGTCGTTTTGAGGTCCCCGTTGGGGTCACCTTTGATCGCTTCGGTGACACCGGCCCATGACCCCGAGTACTTAATCGTTTCGCTATTCCGCCGTACGACGTTGCCGTCAGCATCCAGAATCCGCTGTGACCGTTGACGAATAGTCCGAGAATCGTTCCACAGCGATGTCTTTTCGTTGGTCTTGATTGGGGCTTCTCCGCCATGCGTGAGCACCCAGTCCTCGACCCCAGCATCGTACGAATAGCGGTACTCATCCGTGCTGTCTCCCGCTGTTTTAGTGACCCAGAGCTGATTAACGGTTCCCGGCACCGGATTTGTAAACGTCCAGACCGTAATCGGATCCACTCCCTGCATGGGCGCATAGAGACCTGTCCCGGGATCCTTGGGTCCCACGGATTCCCTGGGGTAGTAGAGAACACTGAAGCTCTCATTGGTGGTAGTGACAACATCGCACAGGTAGCGGGGCACAAAGATTTGCCGAAAAAGCCCGTTCTCATCACGAATGATCTCGACGCCGATATCGGCGTAGCTCTCCTCCCTTCCGGTTACGGAGCGGTAGAAAACCATCTGTAGATAGTCGTCGGCTAAAGGTGAAGCGGAAAACCTGTATAGATCGCCATCTCCCGGGTACAGGTCATAGTAGGCGGGCTCGTTGGTGACGCTCCAGCCTTCGGCATCCACCATAATGAGGCGTGACCGGAGGATATCTTCATCACCGAATACGGGGGGGGCGATGGGATCGCCATCTGCGAAACGGTAACGCACCCGCAAGCCGCGATTCTCGGAGATTATCACGTCCCGAGGGACTCCGCCGGAAGTCTGTCCGTAGGCGAGTTCATGGATGGCATAACCGGATGAGAAGGTCAGCGCTGCAGGTGTGTACAGACTAGGGCTAGGATCCTCACTCAGGACTTGGAAAAAGGGCTTCTCAAGCGAGGCCCATGCGGGCAATTCGCCCACGGCCATCCTGACCCGGACGCACCCGTTGTCGCCTCCATCTGGCAACGGACACTCACAACTCGAATCCGAGCTGTTGTCGACACACGGGGCGTTGGAGGCGGGATCCCCTCCTCCCGCCAGGGCAAGGACAGCCGCGCCGACGACAAGAAACAGAAAAAGTGTAAAACCCGAACGATTCATACTCCACTCCTCAGGCGGGATCTTCCCGCCATTCTCATTGGTATTGTCAGATTCTCAAGCGAGACTATTTCATGCCCCTATAAGCCGCCGATATACATGCCGTCCTGATAGACCTTGGTTGTATGACAGACCGACCCCGACGAGGTACCCGACTGGATCAGGCGGAAAGTCGCCACGCCCAATTCATCAAGATCACCTGCGACGATAACGCGATTAAGGGTGCCATCGTCAAACGTGACCCCGCCTTTGAAGATATGTATCCTGACCTCTGCGTCAGGAGCCAGATATCCCACATACAACTTCACCTCGACCATGCGGCTACCATCCGCATAGACCTCAATGACACGCCAATAGGTGCCATTGTCTGTGTATGCCGTCGCCGCCTCGGCGCTATCCATAATCGGACCGTCCTGACCAAGCCGCGCCGTAAGATAGAATGGAATATCATACGGATTCATGAGCGTGAAACTAGCTCCGCCGCCTGCGAGTGCCTCCGCCATGACGTTCAACTCCACATCGTGTTCAATCACCGCCTCTTCGGGAACATCCGGACAGTCCCAAGTGCGTTCGTCACCAATCACGCATAGCGGATCTCCGTTGAAGCGACCGTATACAGCCCTTACCGGTAGCGTGGCATTGGTCACGACCGTGGCGTTTGAGAATGTGGCTGAGATGATGTAGTCGCCTGCGTCCCCGAATTCAAACGGCCAGGGCGTATTGATGTCGGTGACGGCGTTCGTCAGGTCGTTGCCATCCAGATCAATGTTGATGGAGACGGTTCCACTAACTTCACTCGTTGGGATGGCGGTCAGTGCAAGGGCGTCCCCGGTGCGGAGCATGAAGTTGGTGTACTCGGTATCGAGGAGATTCAGCGCAGTCCATGTCACCGTGTTGGTAAACTGGACTTCACCCTCCTGATCGGTCACATCAATGATGGTCGCATTCGTCGGAGAGAGATGGACATCGGCGAACCAGCCATCACCGATACCATGACGGACACTGATGGTCTGTGGTTGGCCTTCGGGTTCGTAAGAGGCCCCGATCGAGAGCATGGCGTTGAACAGGCTGTCGCCCTCAATGCAGACAGGTGAGACAAGACTCGTCTCTCCAATTACATCCAGTGAGGAGACATTGTCCAAACGGTTGTCTATCCAATCGGCAGTGCCATTGGTGTTACTGTCCGGGCCACCCAGAGCATAGAGCCGGAGGGCGTTGACCTGCAGGAAGGTGTTGGGCAGGAGATTGCGCCAGCGCAGTCCGAGCGTGTGAGTGCCCGCTATCGCCTGTGGAAGGAAGAAGGTTCCGGTATTTACCGTGCCGTGCGGTGCTACAACCGTCTGACGTCCACAGTAGATTCCGTCCAACGAGAGCGTCAGATCGAAGCTGTTGCGGGAGGTGAGCGGGTTGTGCTGCGTCACATCGACTTCGACGGCATAGCTGCCGTTTGAGGCTATGGTCAGAGCGTAGTCGAGACTGCCGCTGCGTTCTCTTGCATAGATTGCGGTTCCCTCAACGGTCCACGTCCCGATGGCGTTCATTACGGCACTGCCGTCGATGGATGCGAGCAGCGTGGTTGTTCCGTCAAAATCGACGACAAGCGGATCGCTGTGTGTCTGCGTGACTTCGAGGAAGTCATCCATACCGTCGCCGTCTGTATCCGCGTCGCAGGGGTCGGTTCCGGCGCTGTACTCCCCCATGTTGGTCAGGCGATCGCCGTCGGGATCGGAGGACGCGTCGTCCACGAGCGGGTTGGTGCATTCGTGCGCTACTTCCCATGCATCGTCCATTCCGTCGTTGTCTGTATCTGCGGAAAGCGGGCTGGTGCCATGGGTATGGACCTCGGCCCCGTCCAAGAGCGTATCGTCGTCCGTATCGGCATCGGCAGGATCGGTTCCCGCGACGAACTCACCTGCATTACTGAGTCCGTCTTCGTCGGGATCTAGCGCACCGTCGGAGGCATCGTCGGGATCGAACCCGTTGGCTATCTCCCAGCCGTCCTCAGCGCCGTCATCGTCGGTATCGGTATCGGCGGGGTCGGTGTTGTAGGTGTTGACTTCGTCGTAATCACCGAGTCCGTCTCCATCGCTGTCGAGTAGGCGCGGATCTGTGCCAAGTGTGTATTCCTCGGCGTTAGAGAGGCCGTCGCCATCGAAGTCAAGGGCGGCAGCGGGTTCGGCGGCGGAAAGGCAGATGTCGTCTACAAAAGTATCTTTTCCGCTGGCAGACATGATCTTGATCTGGGCGAGGCTCCGGATGGTAAGGTCCTGAAACTGCAATCCGTCGACGGCGAGGCCGCCGTTGACGCAGACGAGATAGGTGTGGTTGCTGTAGTCGAGACCGAAGTCAAGGCGGCACCAACTATTCGAATCGGGCTCGAAAGTGCGTTCGGAGGCAACCCAATTGGTGATGGATCCGTCATAAGCGTGGAGGCGGTTGTCCTCCATGAAGACGACGGAGGATATGTTGCTCGGATTCAAGTCCTCACGGTTGCCCTGCTCCATCTGCAGCACCATGCTGACCCATACCTGTTGATGGCCAGCGGAACCGATATCGGCGTACATCTGTTCGGCTTGGCCAGACTCGGACGGGGGGATCTTGGCGGATTGGACCCCGGCATACGCCTGGGTAGCGACGATCGTGACGTTGGAGCTGGCGTGCCAGCCCTGCTGTCCGTCGAGGGAGCCGGTCTGGTAGCCTTCTTCGGGCTCAAAACCGGTCTTCCAGCTATTGGTGCCAGAGGCGGCGTCAATGCGGAAGTAGAGATTGGACGTGGTGGCAGAATGCCCCCAGCGAAGCTCGTCAACATCGTCCATACCATCGTTATCGCTATCGGAGAGAAGCGGATTGGTGCCCGCAGCCTCCTCTTCGGCGGTCGTCATGCCATCACCATCCGCATCGATATCGGACGGGGCGTTGGTGGAGATGGTGATACCGTCCACGCCGCCTTTCTGGCCCTTAATGGACAGGGCGGTGAAATTGGGGAGGGGCGCGGCGAACCCCAGATCGGCGGCGGCGAGTTCGCCGTTCAGGCAGATCCGCCAGGTCTGGGAAGCGTAATCGGCTCCGATCGTGAGGCGTGCCCAGCTTCCGTCTTCCTGCTGTGCACTGCCTGTTAGGACGCGCCAACAGTTCGAGGAAAGTGAGCCGTCGTATACGGCGAGGTAGCCGTTCTGCGTGAAGCCGACCATGGCGACGGCGTTGGTTACGGTTTCGGGAAGCCCGGCGTCGCTAACGATCATGTAAAGGTCGGACCATATGAAGTCGGCCTCGGCGGAGTTGAACAGGTGCGAGGCGTGCGCCGGGTTTGCCTCGTCACTCAGCCCACAGATGGCGGCGGCTCTTTCGCCCTCGGCATGGAAGTTTGTGGTGACGACCGTTCCGTCGGTGGGCGCAGCAGCCCAGCCGTTCTGACCGTTGAGATCCCCAAGCGTGGTGGTGTTCGTCTCGAAGCCTTCGGAGAACGGAAGTGTCTGGAAGACATTTGAGGAAGCGGGACTGTAGCCGTAGGCCAGTTCGGTGGCGTCATCGACGCCGTCGTTATCGCTGTCGGCGACATTGGGGTCAGTGCCCGCCTGGTATTCCTGAAGGTTGCTTAGGCCGTCCGAGTCGGCATCGCCACCGTCCTCAGCAGACATATCCCCGAAGTGCTCGATTTCCCAATCCTCGGGCAGGCTATCGGTGTCAAAGAAGAGCCCTTCGGGCATGGTGGTGGTGATGTGCACGCCGTCAACGAAGCTTTCCCCTTTCTCGAAGACCAGGGCACTGAATACGTCCTGCGCGGTGGCGAATCCAAGGCCGGATGCGACTAAATGATCGTTCACGCAGACGAGCCATGTCTGCTCTTGGTAGTCGGCGCTCGCGGTCAAGCGAACCCACTCGCCGTTCGGTACGGGTGCCATGTTGGTCAGCTTCAGCCATTCAGAGCCGGAGGGCTGGAGGCCATCGTAGGCGCAGACGTATCCATCGGTGAAGTACATGCAGACGGCACCGCTCACTTGCCCCGTGGGGCTCGATGCGCTCTCGGTCTGGAACTGCATGTCGGCCCAGATGACTGAGCCGGTCGGGGCAGCAAAGAGGTTTCGAACCCATGCGTCGTTGTCGGTGCCCGGCTGAATGTGCAGAGCCCGTTCGTCTTCCTGGTAGACATTCGTCTGAACTACGATGATGCCAGCGGGAGCGCTCTCCCAGCCGTTCTGCCCGTTGATATCGCCAAGCGTTACGGTATTGGATTCGAAGTTCTCGATGAAGGGTATGCGGCTGTAGGTATTGGAGGTGGTGGGATCCTTGCCGTAGCCCAATTCATCGGCGTCGCGCATGCCATCGGCGTCGGAGTCGGGGGAGAGAGGGTTGAGTGCTGAAGGCTGAAAATTGAGTTCAAACCCGTCTGAAAGCGAGTCGTTATCGCTGTCGCTGTCTGTCGGGTCCGTGGAGTAGCTGAAGACCTCGGCGTAGTCTCCCAGAGTATCGCCGTCGGAGTCGGTGAAGCTATCGCTGGTGCCAAGCTGGGCTTCCTGGTCACTGTCGAGGCCGTCGAGGTCCAGGTCGATATAGGCGAGGGCAGAGTGGATTTGAATCTGCCCTATTCCACGACGAAGCTGAACGGCCACAGCGTTGGTGTACTGGTCGAGGGGAATGTCAAGATTGGCGACCAGCGTCTGCTCGGTGCCCTGAGTGAGGTCGCCGAAGAGGTCGGACGCAACAGTGACGTCTTCGGCATCCAGAAGATCGACGTAAAGAGTTGAGTCGATGGTGTCGCTGTAAACGAGCTTGAGCACGACACGGTTCGTCAGAAGCTCACGGTCGAAATCCATGTAGAGTCGACAGGTGGCACCGGTGGTGGAGGCTGCGACCACCCATGAGGGAGCATTTGTGTCCCACTCCCCACCGGTTTTAGCTGCGGATATGGCCCATAGCGGCCATGTGTACGTGTAATCGTTACTTGAGGTCAAGTAGGGGTCACCCCAGCCGTACCACGCTCTGGAGAGTGAGTTGGAGTCAGGTGCCCCGTCGATCCAGCCGTCGCGGTCGGTATCTGAGGTCCAAGGATCGGTCAGGAGTTGGTACTCCTCGAGATTGGAAAGGGCGTCGGCGTCATAGTTGGCCGATGCGTCCGAGCTATTGGTGGGGTTGAGACCGAAGAACTCCTCCCATGAGTCGGGTATGCCATCCATGTCGGTGTCGGTTCCTGAAGCGACGACGATCGAGACGATTACAGCGGCAGACAGGAGCACTATTCCAAGAAGCAGGAGCAGTGACTTCGTCCGAGGGTTTCTACAGAGATGGCTGTCATGATACTGGCTATTCATGGGATTATCCTCCGTCAGGGAGTCGTTTCAGGGCTGAAATAGCGGCCGTGCGCAGGCGCACATCCGATGCGGCGGCATACTGACTCAAGAGATTGCGGTCGGAGGGGTCACCCAACGAGCCGATGGCGGCTATGGCCGACATGCGAAGCGGGACGAGCACATTGGAGGCAGCTAATTCGCGGGAGACAGAAAGGACGCCGCGATCGTTCAGGAGCACGCACACTTGGATGGCCGTCAAGCGGGTCATGTCGTCCATTGCTGAATCGGTGGCGTACTGAAGCGCCTTGCGGGCAATCTGGTCACGGCTGAAATCGGGATGGTCAACGTTGCGGGCCAGGCCGATAAGGGCGGTGCCCGCAATGGTGCTGCCGGTCTCCGCAGTCGCCTCCCACAGCGTGCCTCTTACGGCGGGCTGTTTAGCGGAACTGGTCTCTGAATAGGTCTGGGCGAGATGCTGGATGCAGTAATCACGCCAGACGGACCCATGCCGTTGATCGTGGTACATGATCATCAGGTTTGTGGCGAGGTGCTGAGGGAAGGGCGTTTGGTCGCGTAGCAGGTTGAGCAGCTCGTTGCGCAAGGCGTGGTACTCCTCTGCATTGATGTCACGGGGCGGCGCATAGCCATCCATGAATTGGTAGAGGGCTGAGATCTCGGCGGTGGAGAGGTCGTGACGAGTCCTGCGCAGGACATCCATGCGGGAGAGATACCCTTCAGCATCCGCGCCGATGAGGGATGCAAGGCGGGTCGTGATGAGGGGAGAGGATGGGAGTTCCAAGGGCTTGCGCACATGGACAACCGTAGCGTGACCTTGCTCAGGGGGGGGGGGGCAAAGCCGTTTCTACCGATGGCTGCTCGCCGGACGCTCCACTTTGCCCTTTCTCGACCGTCATCTCCGGTAAAGGAACCGCTGGCGCCTCCTGTTCATCATCTCTGGTCCGCCTGGAAACCAGGACCAGAGACACCAGAATCAGGCCGAATACCAGCGGTGCGACCACGATCACAGTCTTTTTTTTCAACGGATTTACAGTCACCTATCCACTCCAACTTTGAAGCGGCACAGTAAGTGGGGGGTGGAATTCTGTCAATACGGGAGAATCCCTAGTAGGGCACAAGTGAGTGCTCCTATACACATCTCAATATGTTGTCGTTATGACAGTTACAGGTTGACGCGAAGCTCCATAGCATCCGCAAATAACTTGAAAATAGTTTTGAAACAACGCCTTCTTTCGTAATGAGCAGAAGAAGGACGGTCTATCTCGCGGAGCTTTCCGTGTAGACACTAACGAGATCGGGCACCAACGGACGGAGGCACTTCTTCCGCCCGTGGGAGCGGGTGAGGCGGGGCACGAGTGCGCACGGATAGGCAGGCTTAGTGGCATTCCACTCAGGAATTCTCATTATGGCATCCACTGGGTAGCCGGACGCGACAGAGCGCGTCCCGCCATGATGGACTCTGACGGTTTTCCGTGGACTGGAGGGCCCCGGA